>JAAUPN010000141.1 GCA_012033105.1 Coleofasciculaceae cyanobacterium RL_1_1 | reverse complement strand
CTGAGGGTAAAATTAAGAATTGCGTTATTGTCGATACAAAGACGGAGCAAGAGAATATGGTGATTTGGCGTTGCGTAAAACAATGTGGTGCGTGCTGTCATCTCGATCCAGCAGATCGTCCCGAAATTGGCGATTATCTATCCCCCGCAGAACTCGATCGCTGGCAGATGTGCGCCCTATGCGCGACCACTCTCTTTCAACCCTCGATGCCCCTCGGCGGTCAGCGCCCCGTCTTTCGCGATGAGCCTCCCCAAACTTAAACTTGCACATTAAATCAGTGATTGTACGTAGATAGTCTGGGATATCCATACATATCGTAAAAACACGGATCAATTAGTTAGATCTTAGAACTCTGGCAACCGAAGGCTGATACAAGTCGCAACATAAGAGGACAATAAAGGCGGCTGAATTTTAGATTTTCTTTGGGATCGTCTGCTTTTTTCTGGGATAAAATAACGGTAGCTGAAAGAGTTGAGGTTCAAGAAATGAGTTGCCAATCATGCCTAGTTTCATCTTGCCGCGCATGTCGCTATTATGCCCATGAAGGTCGTCGAGGTGGCTTTTGTCAGCAATTAGGAGCCCCGGTGAGTAGCCAATGGAAAGCTTGTTCATTAGCTTTTCCTGCATTTGCACCATCCTGGGAACACCTAGAGGGTCTCGTAAATCTGACATCATTTGCGGCAACTCAGCATGAATCAATTCCTACGAAATTAGCCTACAAAGCTTTGTCTGAAAAGGCTGCTAGCTTAAATGCTTCAAATTCTCTGGCTTCAGAAGAGAAGATGTTGGCTTAGTAGAATTGGATTTTACAGCCAACTTAAAGGCTAAAAGTATTCCTCAAATTGACTCATTCTAGACATAAGATTTTTTTGGATAGAGTTTCAAACAAATTAATCGATCCCGCGATAATGAGCTTACTCTTGGATGCGGGGATCGTTTTTTTTGCGTGAAAAAAAGAAAAAAAAGAAAATTATCGATCTTTCTAAGCCCTAATTGTTCATACAGGTTCATAATTCCTGAGTGCATGTTCTAGATGAATTAATATTGATTTACAGGAAAAAATACCTCTAACTTGAATTTAATTTGCAGTTAAATTCTCGTTTGATAACGATGCTTTACGATCACGATCACAAATCCAGCTAAAACAACAAAAACCGTTACATTAACAGGCGGAAAGCCATATACATCTAGGATAGTGATAATACTGATTTAATCGAAGCGATTGATTTCTATTCACGTATTTACACTTAAAAATGGTCATACTCGTTGCAACGATCGCCTCAACAATCGTTTAAATCAACGTCATTCGACGGGTGACGACTCGGTATAAACGTGTGGCTCTTTTGGAACACACCCTCTCGAATCGCAACCCGCAGGTTAAAGCTGTCGGATTGATTGTGTCGGTATTAAGTCAAGCGGTACGAAGTCATAACACACCAAACGGAGCGTTTAAACTGTACCCGTGACCATTACGCTGATCGCGCCGCCCATTTTTCTAGCGCAGCTTGTAATCCTTCGATCGTGTATTGTTCTGCTTCTAAATCGCAGCGCCCCAATTCTTCATGGCAGGCGATCGTGGTTTGGGGGCCGATCGACGCTACCGTTAGACGATCGCAGAGTGATTCAAGATTAAGATCCGGTGTTGCTCGTACCAGTTGAGCAAAATGACGCACGGTCTTGGAGCTGGCAAACGTAATAATATCCGCCCGACCCGATCGCAGCGCTGCCTGAGCCATCGGCGCGATCGATCCCGGACAGCCCGACTCGTAGGCCGCGACTTCGACCACGACCGCCCCGCGATCGCTCAACTCTCGCACCAGCACCTCACGCCCGCCCGTCTCCACACGCGGAAACAACATCCGCCGCCCCTCAACCACGTCGGGAAAATGCTCGACCAACGCATCCGCCACAAAATCCGGTGGGATGTAATCTGCTTGTAGGTGATACGATCGCAACGATTTAGCTGTTTTTTGACCCACAACCGCGATCCGCAAACCGGCCAGGGATCGCAGATCGCGCCCCTGAGTGATCAACCGATCGCAGAAAAATTCCACCGCGTTACTTGAGGTCAGGATCAGCCAATCAAACTGATCAAGCTGGGTGATCGCACGATCGAGATCGTCCCAGCTTGATGGCGGGCGAATCTCCAATGCTGGTAGCGAAATCGCCGCTGCGCCAGCTCGTTCGAGTTGATCGAGAAAATCACTCGACTGACCCGCAGCTCGGGTCACCAGAATGGTTTGACCGGCGAGGGGTGGCTTGGGTTGTGGCGTTAGCATAACCGGTTCATCGTGATCATTTTCGCTGTAAGTCCGATCGCGATTGTTACCCACGACAGTTTCTAGCCTTGCCTGATCTGGCCGCAAAAAAGAACGCAAACTCACGACTTCACCAATCACAATCACCGATGGCGACAGGGTTTCGCCTGCAACCTGTGCTGCGATACTATCGAGGGTTCCCGTCCAGACTCGCTGGCTCTCTCGCCCTGCCCACCGAATGATCGCGATCGGTGTGCGAGGGGCGCGTCCTTCCTGGATGAGCCGATCGCAGAGTCGCCGAAGATTGCGCCCTCCCATCAAAAACACCAACGTTTCGAGTCGTGCCAAGCTTTCCCAGTCCAGCATGTCCGGATCATGGGCGCTAAAGACCGCAAATCCTCGGCTGAGAACGGGATCGGTGAGGGGAATTCCCGCCAAAAGTGGCGCAGCGAGTACCGAAGAAATACCGGGGATGACCTCAAAGTCGCACTGAGCCGCCGTGAGCGCCTGAATTTCCGAGGCGGATCGCGCAAAGATGAACGGGTCGCCGCTTTTGAGGCGGACAACACGCTGATTGGCTTGGCAGAGATCGACAAGTTTGGCATCGATCGCCGTTTGGGAGGGACTTGGCACACCACCACGCTTGCCCACATCGAGCAACTGACAGTGAGCCGGTGCGATCGACAGCAGGCGTTCATCGGCAAGCGCGTCGTAGACCAAAACATCCGCCGAGGCGATCGCGTCGCGCCCCCGCAGCGTCAGATAGTCCGAATCTCCCGGCCCAGCTCCAACGAGAAATACTTTTCCGCCTGCCATAAACTCCTGTGACGTCGAAAGATCTAACGGGTGATGGCTTTCCAAGCCACCCAAACCTGCCAGAAAAAAATACCGCTAACGGTTAGGGTAAAAGCATGTTGAAAAATAATATCGGGTCGTTCCGCCAGGATGCGGTCTAGCATGATGGTGTTGCCCCTTGAACGTACGGAGTTAACGGGATAGATATGGCGCACTGGCGCACGATGTCATGAACTGGGATGTTATGAGTGTGTGCCAATGGCCGGTGCGCGAACCGCAGCGACGGGTGACGTGTCTTGATCGTGTTCCCAAAGAATGATCGTCCCCGCCCCCCTCAATAGTACACAAAGCCGTCCTCAAAGGACGGGGTTTCAGACCCAGGAGGTTTTGATGATTCCACCCGTTCGATCGCGAACTTCCTATACTCGTGATAGGCTTTCCCCCCACAATCTCTATGTCTCGCGATCGACGCTTGCCCGCTTGGCTTCAACGTTTGCGCCCTCACCGCAATCCCAACGCCGTCCCCACCCCGCCCGCCGAGACCAAAACCCGTACGCCGAGGTCGAGCAAAACCGTAGACCTGCCCGCCTGGGTCGATCGGCTGCGCCCAAAACAGCTTGAGAAGCAGCTTAACCAGCAATTTCGCCAGTTTCAGGCGCGTCAGTCGTCGCCGGTTGATCCGGCAGCCGACGATCGCACATCACTGGCAACACAGTTTGATCGCGTCCTGAGTAACTTGCCACAACTGCTGCGCGTCGATCGAGCCGAAGTCGAACGCCGCTTCGAGACCTTCGCCCGCAACGCCAAACCAGAAGATATCGGCAAAATTATCAAACGTTTACCCGATATGAATCGCGGGCCGATGCGTGAAATTTGGCCGAAGGTGCGGAGTTTGCTCGATATGATTCGTGATCCGAGCGCGGCTTGGACAGCGAAGGCACTGGCGATCGGAGCGTTGGTCTACCTGATTTCGCCGTTTGATGCGATTCCCGATTTTATTCCCTTCGCTGGACTGATCGACGATGCGGCCTTGATCGTGGCGGTGGTTGCAACCTTGGCGCGTCAGCTTGATCAGTACATGCGTCAGTCGATGCAAGCGAGCGTCGAAACGGCGGAGAAATTGGCCGAAATCGAGGTGCAGAAATACAACCGAATTGTCCGCATCACGTTGCTCGGCAGCATTGCGACGGCATTAATCACGATCGGGCTGAAGCTTTGGCTCGATAATAATTAGTGTGCGTTGGAGCTTTGGCCTATTCTTGTCAAGCGTCCACGATCGGCGGCATCAAGCCTGAGGCTCATTCTGTTTGTGAATGTTTGTGAATGTTTCGCTATGTCCCTCGTCAAGCCAGTGAATTCCCCGTGACTCCCCATGTCCACAAATCGTGCTGTGTAGTGGCATGGTGCGATCAGCATCCACCTGGTCATACAATGCCTGTCGGTATATCCTTCAGGGCGATCCGTGGCCGACTGTGGCCGGATTTTTTGGCGAGCAAACCCAGGTCGATCGCGTGATTGCCTCCACGGATCTGACGGCGAATAACCTGCTGATTAAAGCCCACTTGCCGAGCGAGCAAACCCAGGCGCGATCGCCTGTGGCGCGATCAAAATATTTTTACGTATCGCGATCCGCGTGACAGCCTCAGTTCTCGCATCTCCTTTGAAGGGTGCAACGTCCAGGAATTTCAGGACTTTTTTAGAATTCTGAGTATCGTGCGGGTCAATCTACACCTGATGGATCGCTATCAGTCGGGAGGTCGGTCATTATTTATCCCGTTTGATCGGGTGATGAACGAACCAGCGGCGGAAATTGCCCGTATGGGGATCTACCTTGATCGCGACATCTCGCCCGATCGCTGTCACGAGATTGCGGCAGAAATTGGCGTCGATCAGGCGCGGCAAGTGGTCGGTGGCCTCGATCATCTAACAGCCGACGCTACGTTTCAAGCCGCCAATCGGACGATCGAGCGCAAAACCCTGTTACAAACCGGCCACATTAACGGTGCAAAAACGGGACGTTGGCACGAGGACTTAACCCCGGAACAACAACTTACGGCGCATCTGGTCTTGCGATCATGGCTGTTGAACTTGGGTTACGAAACCGAGGCAACCTGGTTATCTCAGCTTGATCATGGCCTGAGTTGCACGCAGGCAAACTGGCGCGGTGTGGCTCAGGCGCTGTGGCAAGAGGAGGATTATGGGTCAGCGTTTCGGCTGTTCGCACGGGCGATCGAGCAGGAGATCGCGAGTCATGAGGATGTGTTGGACTACATCACGCTGGCGGCACTGTGCGGCGATCGTGAGGCGGCGGGTCTGGCCTGGTGGTCGTACATCGCCGATCGGGACTTATCAGATCTGAGTGCGGAGGTGATGGCACTCCAGGCCAAGCTGATCAATGAGATGAAACGCCAAGAGGCGCTAGGAACAGCGGCAAGCTGCGATCGGGCAGCGGCGTTACGTGACTGTTTAGCCGAGCTGGAGGAATGAGCGTAATGCCCTGGGGGATCGTTCGGGGATCGTTCGGGGATCGCTTGGGGATCACGACTAATGGCACAAAACTGGCGTCTCGTAGACCCGCGCGATCGCAAACTCCAATCGCGTTACCCCACCCGACCAGGTCAGCGTCTCGATCACCACATCCGCTCGCGCCAGCCAATCCGCATCCACCAGCATAATCGGCACATCGATCGGCACAATCCGATAGCCCGATTTTTCCACCTGAAACCGTTCGCCGACCGTCAATTCGTCCGGGTATCCCTGACTCGGCGTTAGTTTCAAGATGCTATTGACTTCGCAGGGCATTCCCATCGTTTACCAACTCGCTTCAGCATGACGATCAATTCAGCTCTATTATGAATCGGCACGCACGGACTAGCATGACCAGCAATTTATTGTTACCGGTGCTTCAGTCCCGCTCACTTCTATCCGTTTCGCTTAATCCTGCTGATCGACCTATGGTTATCGCTTCCCGCGACTTACTTGAACGCGCCGATATTTTTCCCCAACTGAAGCTGGCGATCGAACTCGCTCTCAATGCTAAGGAAAAGACCTGGGGGTATTTCCGGGTGCGCCGCATTGAGGGTGTGTACCATCTCGATATTCCCCATATGGAACTGCTGCGTGTGCAAAATACCAGCGATAAACAGGGGTTTAAAGCCTTTTGGGGCAATGCACATAAGCCCACGATTACGACACGCAAACGCCGCAAGGTCATAACCGATCGCAAGACGAACCGTGACTTGGTGCAGCGCACCTATGAGGTGTTGTACCAGGTTGATTCGCGATCGGCGTTTCGTCAGGCGAACTACCTAATCGCCACCATGATCCGTGATCAATTGCGGGCAACCTTAACCGCCGCTGATGAGGATGAACTCGAACCGCTGGTGCTGATTCTAGAGCAAAGCGGCGATCGCTAATCGTGCAACCCCGTGCTGTGAGTGCAGCATCGCCGACCGATCGCCGACCGATCGCCGACCCATTCCGCACCGACAACTAACCCCGCCGTGCTAATCCTGCACGTACTCCGTTCCGTTAATCAGCGCGATCTCCGCCCGGACGAATTCCCGCCCGAGGTACAACGCATGATCGAGGCGACTGACGGGGCAGGGATCGGCTTTTTCCGTGATTTCGATGCCGAGTTCTTTGGCCGTGCGTCCGGTGTAGATCGCGGTGTGAGGTTGGGCGATCGGGCGATCGCAGGGCAGTAAATCACCCGTTTCGGGATCGACGGCAAAGCCGCGATCATTGACCGTATTGGTGAAATGTTTGGCGCAGATTAATCCGGCATCGCGATCAAGATAAATCAAAAAGTAACCGTCGGGATCAAGGTTGATATGACGATTGGAGTAGTCATGATCGAGGGTTGTAAGGGTTGAGAATTCAGTAGGCACGAGAACGTTTAGGTAAACAAGCAGAAATCAAATCATAGAGCAGGAGCTAGGCAAAATACCAACGCAGATCTGGGTGTTGAGTCAGAGCGTCGTGCGACGGATCAGCACCTACGGCCCTGCAAAAATTGCCGATTCGACATCTTGGCGACTGAGCGAATATTTGAACGATCGCTCCAGATTTGAGCCATCCTCTGCCGCTTGATGGTACGACACCACAAAACAATCAATCTCCATCCATAGATCAGCTTGCCAATCATGACGATGGATCGTCCAGTGATTTAACTCGTCACTGTCTTGCTGGCAGCCTAGCGATCGTAACCAATCTTCGATCGCCGGTAGCGGATGGTTGTATAGCGGTGTTTCGGGCGAGCAGGTCATGAACAGTTACACGAGTAAAGAAAACATCGAACAGCAAAAACACACGGCGCTCAGAACAGGGGTCGGTCTCAGTTTTCTCGTCTTCAACCGATTCCAGCATCTATTCTCAGACCCTACCAGGGGTCACCACGCAGCACCGCGATCGCGATCGCCAAGGCCAAACACCCGAGGATCGTTGATCCCATTAAAAGTAGCGCAAACAGTTCGCCGGAGGATAATGGCCGATCAATCGGATCGATAAACCCTGGAGAATCATCCTGGATCAAGCCGCCATCACCCGATCGACGCGATTGATGGGTCGGCACTTGGGCGACCACCACGCGCGAGTAACGGATTTTGGCATCGTAGAGGCTGCGGCGCTCGTAGTTGCTGAGGGTGGCGTACGCTTCGTTTAGTGCCTGAAATTTCGGCGTGGCGATCGTTATGGGTAGCGTTGTGGTGTCGGGATGGTAGCGCTTGCTGAGTTTGCGGTAGGCTCGACGAATCTCGCGCTCGGATGCAGACGGATGCAACCCGAGCTGATCGTAGTAGGTGGATGTATACGTGGAGTTGCGGGGAGAGTTTCCGGTCACGGCCAGATCGCCGATCGCCGCCGATCGAGACAAAACAATCTTCGTATTTTAACGAGTCTGATGACCGAGCGATGATCCAATCACCATTTCTGACTGAAGCGGTTTTGTTCCGACTGACATCCTGAACGATCGGCAACGCCTAGCGTCAAGGATCGATCGCTGGGATGGCTGTGCGATCAATGGCACAACACACCCCACAACAACAGGTATTGCCCATCCGAAATCTACAAATCTTGTTTGGGGTTAGCTCCATATTGATTCGATTCTGCTTGGCTATCTTGAGCCAGAAAAACGATCAAAACAATAGGTCAAATGAGTGGAACTAAACCGATCCAGAACCACCAGCCGCTTCGGTTTGTGTCATGAAGTCGTCGGATAAAAACGGCAATGCTAGGAATTAGAACGGCCAGTGAGTGGGTGTGGGATTGATCGTTGGTGCGTTACGGCTGTGAAGATTGATCGATGGGTGGGTTATGTGATCGAGGCCGCGACACACCCTACCAAAATTACTACCAAAATTACTAATAATGTAGATTGCCATTGTATTTTATTGATAGTCGTAAGGTGGGCAGTGCCCACCCTACGAATTGAATGAGATTCTATGAATCTCGGCGTAACTCGCGGATGGTTTCGCCCTGCGAATCAACCAAACTCACCACCATGGCATCTGCCCGATCGCATGAGTCGAACAACTCAAACACGGATCAAAATTACGAATTCCCGCCTCAACGCGATTGAAGAAACCCTCCGAAACATCGCCATTGTGAATATAATTCTGTGCGATTTGCGTCACCGTCTTATTCATCGCCAGATTATTATTTCCCGTCGCAATGATCAGATTAACCTTTTCAATTAGGCCATTTTCATCCACATTGTAATGATGGAATAACGTCCCGCGTGGAGCTTCACTAACCCCCACCGCTTCGAGATTATTGACCCCCGCTTTGGCACGAATTCGTGACGATAATAAATCGGGATCATCGATCAGATCGCCGATTTTTTCCAAGCAGGCCAAAATCTCAATCAATCGGGCATAGTGGTAGAAAAACGACGAGGTCGCCATACCACCCGCCCGATCGCGAAACTCCGCCAACTCCGCATCCGCCTTCGGTGTGCCAAAGCGATCGCAAATATTCAACCGCGCCAACGGCCCGACGCGATACATCCCTTTTTCGTAACCCAACGGCTTGTAATAGGGAAATTTCAGGTATGACCACGGCTCAACCGCTTCACCAATAAAATCTTGGTAATTATCCTCACTGAGCTTATCCGCGACGATATTACCCTCGCTATCTTTGACGCGAATCGCACCGCCATAATGCTCCCAATCGCCGTTATCGGCTACCAAACCCATAAATAACGATGGAAACTTGCCAAAAATCTCAATTTCGTCTTTTAGTTCATCCAGTAATAGCTTTTTGAACAAAGCTAAAGCATTCTCGATCGTCTCCATCGACTCCGGTAGTCGATCGCGAATCCAGGCGATTTTCTCCTCCGTTAATGGCGATCGTACCCCACCCGGAACAGTCCAGGCCGCGTGAATTTTCTTCGCACCCAGTAGCTCGATAATGGTTTGGCCGAACTGCCGCAAACGAATGCCGCCGCGAGCGAGTTCTTTATCAGCTTCCATCAGCCCAAACACATTTCGTTTTGCCGGATCGCTATCCCAACCGAGCAGAAAATCCGGGCTGCTGAGGTGGAAAAAACTCAGCGCGTGGGATTGGGTGATCTGCGCGAGGTTCATCAGGCGGCGTAGTTTTTCCGCCGCGATCGGAATGTTTACCCCGAGGATTTTATCGCCGGTTTTTGCTGCCGCGAGCAGGTGACTAACGGGACAAATGCCGCAAATTCGCGCGGTAATCCCGGCCATTTCCCACATCGGGCGACCTTCGCAGAATTTCTCAAAACCGCGATATTCCACCACGTGAAATCGTGCATTCGACACTTCCCCGACATCGTCGAGAAAAATCGAAATTTTTGCGTGTCCCTCAATCCGAGTGACGGGATCGATAACAACTGTTTGACTCATGATGATCTCTACAAATTACCCGAACTTAATCGTTTCGCGCACCAGCTCCGGCGCATGACCGGCGAGCAACGCTTCGATAAATGCCTTGATGCGCGGCGCGTCTGGTGGACATCCCGGCATGAAGTAATCCACCTCGATCGCCTGGTGGAGCGGCAAGACGCGATCGAGTAACTCCGGTACGATCCCTGGTTCGTAGGGCAGTTGCGGCGTGGTGTCACCGAGTTCGAGATAGCTGCGTTCGAGTACCGTGCCGGAACTATCGAGCATGTTGCGCATTCCCGGTACGTTCGCCGTTACCGCGCAATCACCAAACGACACCACCGTTTTGGTGTTTTTACGGACGATCTTGGCGATTTCGAGGTTTTCCTCGTTAGCGACCGCGCCTTCTACGAGGCAGATATCGACGTTTTCGGGATAGATCTTGACATCGGCGATCGGGCTGTAGACCACATCCACGGCTGCGGCGAGATCAAACAGCCATTCATCGAGATCGAGGAACGACATATGGCAGCCGGAACAACCGCCGAGCCAGACGGTCGCTAGTCTTGGTTTTATCGTGCCCATTGTTTTCCTCGCGTGCGGTTTTCAGGAATTGGATTTTGTCGCGATCGTGCTTCATTTCGCTGGCGGTCATGCCCTGCTTGAAAATCGCTCCGGTGGGACAGGCATCGACGCATTTGCCACAGTTGGTGCAGGCATCGACCTCGCCCCAAGGTTGGTTCAAGCCCGAAATAAGCTTGGCTTGACCGCCACGGTTGGCGATATCCCACACGTGAGCGCCTTCGATTTCGTCACAGACACGGACGCAGCGGGTGCAAAGGATGCAGCGGTTATGGTCTAAGCCAAAGAGTTCATGGGAGAGGT
>JAAUPN010000327.1 GCA_012033105.1 Coleofasciculaceae cyanobacterium RL_1_1 | reverse complement strand
AAGGTCATGCCAGAGATCACCTCGACAATCCGCCCGGCGGCGTTGATCCCCGACTGGGTGTAGCGCCACCGGGGTTCCCGGCTCTACTGCAGCGGCGCCGAGACCCAGAGCGGAACCAGATCGGCCAGGGTTTTCGCATGACGCGCATCCACCCCACCCGCCTCCCGAAACGTCAGGGGATGGTCGTCGTCTCGGCCTGCGGCTTCCCGGAGTATGAGCATTTTAATGCGCTGGTGATGACGTTCCAGCAAATCGCCAAGACTCAGGGCTATCACTACCTAGGTCATGTGCTGCGTCCCTGTGCGGACGGGATGCGCGATCCTGCGAATCGTGAAAAATTTGCGCCGTATCTCGATCGGGTGCATCAAGCTGGGTCGCAGTTAATTTTGGATGGGTTGATCAGTGATGATGTCAATCGTGTGCTGTCCGGTAACCCGTTGCCGGAGGGCAAGGATGGGTTTTACGCTTCAACGCAGGCATTGTGGCAAAGTTTGCTATCGAGTCAGCTTTAGGGGTTCTGTCGTCGGTTTAATAAGCAACAAGACTGATTGACTCTGCTCTACGGTCTTGAAAAGCGGGCTTGAACTGCTAATCGATCGAACTATCGATCGAACGGCGGAGCGATCGCACGTTTAAGCTAGGAGTGTGGCTCGTGTGTTTCAGCTTTCACGGCGGCGATGAGCGATCGCACCTCTGCCGTACCTTCCGAAGCATCGAAGTGGGTCGGGAATTTACCCCGTGCCACAACCCGCAAACCAACTGGTGCCAAACTGAGCAAGCCTTTCAAATCTTTGAAGTAGTTGCCGATCACCTGAATGCTAAATTTGCGCTCATCAATCCAGCCGCCCTGTTCGACGAGTTCGAGCAACACTTTGCGGTGACGTACCGGACGGCTATCGTCTTTCGTGGTGCGATCGAGAATCTCACCTTTAATCTCGCTGATGCGATCGAGGGGCGCAACCTCCATCGGACAGACCGAATTGCAATAAAAACAGCGCGTACAACCCCAGACGCCTGAGTCTGGATTGTTGAACTGGGCGAGCCGTGCTTCGCGTTGGTCGTCGCGATCATCAGCGATCAGGCGTTGAGCTTTTGCCAGCGCGTGAGGGCCGACGAACTCCGGGTTAACTTCTTTGGCGTTACATTCGGAATAGCACGCACCGCACAGGATACAGTTGCCCGTCGCGTCGAATTTGGCGCGATCGTCCGGCGATTGCAAAAACTCCCGCTCCGGCAACTGACGCGATGCCGTACTGACGTAGGGTTCGACCTTAGCTAGATCGTCCCAAAACGGTTTCATATCCACGACCAAATCCTTAATCACCGGCAAATTGCCCAACGGTGCGATCGTCATGGTCGGTGTTTCATCGGGCGATAAGCCCATGCGTGCGATCTCGCCCGCAATATTTTCTTTACACGCGAGGGTCGATCGACCATTAATCCGCATCGAACAACTTCCACAAATTGTATTGCGGCAATTTTTACGAAAGGCCAGTGACCCGTCCTGCTCCCACTTAATGCGATTCAGACAACTCAAAATGGTCTCACTCGGATCAGCCTCCACGGTAAAGCGCTCGATCGTCGGCGCAGTTTCGCGAGTTTGACGGAGAATCTGAAATTCAATCTGCATAACAGCGACGGTATGTGGGGCGAGCATCGAGGACTGCAACTGAGGTTAAGCATGAACCTCAACCGGTCTGACTCCTATTCTACGTCGCTGTTCCCACGCTCTGCGTAGGAGTGCGTAGGAGCGATAGAGTTTTACCTGTTTCGGGTTTACCTATGTTCAGAGATATCGCACCACGACTAACCCACAAAAAGAGCCAGATACAAAAAAGCATCTGACCCCTTAATTCATTCATGGACTGAAATCAGAACAAACTGAACCAGAACCGGAACATCCCGGTCATTGGTCATCAAAGCTAGTCATTTTTGCGCTCAGGCTCGATATTATCGGGATCAACGTAGTGACAACTGACGTCATCGATACAGATTAGCGCCCAGCCAGACTCATCGATTCCCATCAGCTCGTATTGAGCATCCTGGATAAAGAATCCTTTATGGTTACGGGTCTCAGGCTTTACCGAAACATTTTTTGCTGAAGATTTCATGACTGGGGCGACTCCAAACTGACGACACTCGTGCAAGACTCTTGACGGGATTCTCACACATCACAAACGTTAATCTCTAACTTCACCAAATCTTATCACTAAGTTCGGGGAACGTCTGTTAAGTTCTTTTATGAAATGTGAATCAGAGGCGTGTGATCCCCAAAT
Source organism: Coleofasciculaceae cyanobacterium RL_1_1 (assembly GCA_012033105.1). Lineage (GTDB taxonomy): Bacteria > Cyanobacteriota > Cyanobacteriia > Cyanobacteriales > Geitlerinemataceae > RDYZ01. The sequence continues at coordinate 1,272 of JAAUPN010000327.1, read as the reverse complement.
TTGTCGAGGTGGATTCTTGAAGTAAGAAGGCGAAGTGGATGTGCCTAGATGTCTAAAGTGTAAAGAGTCTGTTTCATCTCTGATCGAGTGATCCCCGTTTCGTTTTATATGCTGAATTCTGTATTGCAACACGCCTTGATCTCGCAATTTTTGTATCCATCCGACCCACTAGAAAGTAAGGGGATCACGCTAGAGCGGGCATGACCGGCGGCAATGTGGATGAATCCGTTGCCCTGGGGTTCGATTCAAAAAAGTATGGACGATCGCCTTAATTAAGGGTCATTTGAGCTTCTATGTGGATTGCATTGCGTCACACGATGGGTTCAAGATGTTTTGACCTGTGGTTGCACCAGTTTCAAGGATTCTTCTAGGGTGATTAAAGGCATTGAGTCACTGGTCAATCAGCATAATTGCTTAAGCCTTGCTGAAGTGGGGGTGGAGTTGATTGCGGCATGTTTGATCAATTTCGCGTACGATCGTGACTAACGCTATCCCGCCGATTGGAGCATTATTTTTAGGGCAATCCTTGTGCAGAACGATCGCAATCCCATTTCGGCCTTACTCGATTTTTTAGGCGTAACGGATTTTATGACTACGCTGTTTGACCCTGCCTCTGACGATCCAGTGCCGCAGGGTTCCGTGTCGGGCGATCCGAGCGTTCCGATCGCAGCGGCTGACACAACTCCGTCTCCCACGATCGCGAATGATCGCCCAGACTCGACGGTTGCAATTTCCCAATCGGCGCCAAAAACGACGGAGACAGCCGCCATCTCGCTCTCTAAATTGCTACCATCCGAGACGTTGACGGTTTCTGTTGAGTCTGTAACGGTCGATATCTGTCTTAATGATCCGTATGATCCGTGCGATCGTGACTGGCGATCGTCCGAGCTTGTTGTTTTAGGAGAAGGTTCTATGAGCGCCCGCTATGATTCGGTGTACGACAGCCTGATTCGCAATCTTGCCCGCCGCAAGCGTCAGGCGCTAGCGGACGAGCTAGGTGATCTATTTGATGCCATTCAGGATCAGGGCTATACCTATGCTGATTTGCTTGGGGCGATGCGCGAAATTTTGGCGCTGCAAACTTCGGGGGCGTTGTGGGAGGACTGTTTGGGGGATCTTGATCGGGTGATCGAGCGGGCATTGCGAGCGCAAGCATCGGAGCCGGAAGCTTTTGTTGTGAAGAGCGGAGATGACGATCTAGAGCGGGATCATCGCGATCGCCCGCGTCTCGAATCGGAAAAGTTTGAGCGCGAAGAACGCAGTCCGCGTGGC
>JAAUPN010000140.1 GCA_012033105.1 Coleofasciculaceae cyanobacterium RL_1_1 | reverse complement strand
TCAAGCCACTGCCACAATTTGATCCGGCAAACTTGGCCTAACCTACGTGGTGCAATTCAAGTCCCAACCCGCTGTACCGAGACAAAACTTAGCGTCGTAGATTCGTCGGTTGGGGTCATAGGGTCAGTGATCCGGTTAGATTTTGCGATGTGCAACCTAGATGTGCAACCTAAATGTGCAACCCAACCGATGCGTCTTAATTGAAGCAAGTTTCACATCAAGATTTCCAGCACGTAATCGTCAGACTCGACCTAGTTATTTCAGAGTTATCTCAGATGGCACTCCAACTCGATCGCGTCGTCCCCTGGGGACGATCGCTCGCCGACTATCGTGACATGTTTGCCCTCAGCGACATCGATCTTCAGCGATCGATTCTCGATTGCGCCTCCGGGCCATCGAGCTTTAATGTCGAACTGACCGCACGCGGTGGCCGCGTCGTTTCCTGCGATCCCGTCTACCACTTCAGCCGCGATCAAATCCAGCAGCGCATCGCTCAAACCTACCCTATCATCGTCGAAACGCTCCACCGCACCCGCGATCATTTTGTCTGGACAACGGTGAAAACACCGGAAGAACTGGGCGAAAAACGACAGGCCGCTATGGCGCAATTTCTTGATGACTTTCCCCAGGGTCTGGGTACAGCCCGCTATCGCACCGACGCCCTGCCCGATCTCGATTTTCCCGATCGCCACTTTGACCTCGCCCTCAGCGCCCACCTCCTGTTTACCTACTCCAAACAATTCGATACAGACTTTCACATCGCCGCCATCCTAGAAATGCTGCGCGTTGCCGCCGAGGTTCGCATCTTTCCGCTACTCGAAAACTTCACCAATGAGACCTCACCACACCTCGCGCCCGTCCTGAACGTCCTCCGCGATCGCGGCTATGGTACTGCGATCGAACCCGTCCCCTACGAGTTCCAGATTGGCGGCAATGAAATGCTGCGTGTCATCGCAACTTGACACAATCCGCCGATCGTTCACTAGCCCATCAGGAACGATCCAGGATTTCGATATACTCAATCGCAGCTCGACCGAAGCCACAAGCCACATCGTAGACGTACTCATCATTTCTCATGCCTACCGCGCCTAACCCCAACATCCAGTCCGCGACCGACTCCGATCGCGTTCGCATCCTCAGCGAAGCCTTGCCCTACATTCAGCGCTTCGCCAATCGTACCGTGGTCGTCAAATACGGCGGTGCAGCCATGAAAGATAGCAACCTCAAGGATAAGGTTGTGCGTGATATCGTCTTTCTGTCCTGTGTCGGGTTACGCCCGATCGTGGTGCATGGTGGTGGCCCTGAAATCAACACGTGGCTGGGCAAACTCAACATCGAACCCCAGTTCAAAGACGGTCTACGTGTCACCGACGCTGAAACGATGGATGTCGTTGAAATGGTGCTGGTCGGTCGGGTGAATAAAGAGCTGGTGTCGCTGATCGACCAAGCTGGTGGTTCGGCGGTCGGTCTGTGTGGTAAAGACGGTAATTTGATCACGGCACGCCCCCAAGGTAACGAAGGCATCGGGTTTGTCGGCGAAGTGGCCGCCGTTAATACGGATCTGCTAGAAACGCTGGTCGAGCGGGGTTATGTGCCGGTGGTGTCGAGTGTTGCAGCGGATGAAACCGGGCAAGCGTACAACATTAATGCCGATACCGTCGCGGGTGAAATTGCGGCGGCGATGGGCGCTGAAAAGCTGATTTTGCTGACGGATACACCGGGAATTTTGCAAGATTATCATGATCCGTCAACCCTGATTTACAAGCTGGATCTGACCACGGCACGGGGTTTGATTGCGGATGGAACCGTAGGTGGCGGCATGATTCCGAAGGTCAATTGTTGCATTCGATCGCTGGCTCAAGGTGTCCGCGCGGCGCACATTCTCGATGGTCGTTTACCTCATGCGCTGCTTTTGGAAATCCTCACCGATAGCGGCATTGGCTCGATGATTGTGGCCTCGGAACACTACGAATAAACCAAGTCCCCACAATGGAGTCAGGTGGGCATTGCCCATCACGATCAATCAACTTGGAAGTATCTGTCATGCTGGGCATTGCCCGCCCTGCGGGTACTTGGGTTTACCTGGAGCGATCGCATTGACGAGTACGCTTCCTCTGTTGTCGATTGAACTCAAAGTTACACGGGGGAATGACGGCACGATCGCCGCTGAAGTCGTACAAACTTCGTCCGTACATTGGGGCTGGTGTCATAGCTAGGGGTGGCATCTTGCCAATCAGGGTTGATCTCATCGGGTCGTATCTTCATGTCACAACAGGCTCCAAAACGCGACACTTAGGCCGTGAATAGTTCTGTGACTGAAATCTCACCGAGAGTCAGGCGAATGCTAAAGGTGTCGCCGAAGTCCACATCGAATTCAAATTGGAGGCGATCGCCTGCATTCGCTTCAACTTGCATCACAGAACGCCCATCAAGATCCAGGATGGCACACTGCAAACCATCCGGCAGCTCTTCTGCGGGAGTCACCGGAAGAATGGAGACCTCCACGGACAGTACATCGGGAGCATCGCAAGTCAGGTCAATTTGAAGCGTGACCCCCTGATCGGAGTCGAATTGGATGATTTTTGTGGCGCTGCGGAGGTTGGGCGGTGTGATGGCTGATTCGGCACTGCGGAAGGCGAATTCGGGTGAGCTGGTGGAACGGGTCGCACGCTCGATTTCGGTGGCGATCGTCTCGGAGATCGTCTCGGTAACGGTCTCGGCGATCGCCTGGGCGGCCTGCCAACCGCGTTCAAAGCCATCTTCAAACCACTGCATAATTCGAGTCGGGGCTGAAACCTTCGCCTCACGCAGACTAATCAGATAAGACCCAAAATCATCGAGCGAGTGAAGCTGATCGAGCTGGAGGAAACCCGATCGCAAGGCTGGCGCAAAGCCGAAAATGTGGGCGAGGTTGGTGTCCGGTTGCAGCGCGATCGCGAGGTATGCCGCCTTGTCTACCGTTGCTTCGAGGGGAACCTCGTATTGAGTTTGGGGGGTTTCCGGATCGACCAGGCGGCATTCGATCGTGCCAATACCCTGTAGAGGCAGGTCGCGATATCGCCGGTTAAGCAGGCGATCGGCTGCAATGCATCACTTTGGCTGAGGTCAGCCTCGAAGCCGAGGAGGATGCAGTAGTCTTGGGCGGTGAGTACGGCGATCGCGTTACGGTAAGCGCGTTCTGCCGTTTCTGGTGGTTGCGTTCTGGCCAAACGCAGAGCGCGATCGATCGTTGCTTGGGTAATGGGTAGGGTGAGGGCGTCGTGAGTAATGGAGGGGTTCATGGGTTTTAGGGGAAGGAAAGAGTGTCGGTGTTAAAGGGAGTCCGGAAAACAGACGAACCTAGAGGGAATGGATGGCGGTGGCTTGGGGGGAGAATCTTCCACAAGTTACCGCGAGATCAGTCAGCCCCAGTCGGCTAATTAGTCTGTCAAAAAGCCTTGTTCTCGGCCAAATTCTCGCAATAGTGGCAAACAATGCCGGTGGTAAAACGCGGATAGCAGTTGCGAAGGATAGTCGAGTTCCTCGCCGATTTCCTTCCAGCTCGCCTCTGGTGGTAAACGTTTGCGAATCAGGATTTCGGCAGTAATATCCGATCGACCTTTGACGTGAATGTTCTGCAATCGGGGTTCAGTTCCGGCATCAAGCCATGCATACGTTATGTCTAACATAGGGGGAATGTCCTCGGGGGCGGCCAGATTAGCCGTGGGGTCAGTGGGGTTATCGGGGTCAAAAAAAGCTTGTGACCAAGGCCGTCGATAGCGATCGTTCATTTTCTCGTTACGCAAGTCGCGTAAACGGTATTTGAGATAGGTATTGAACCAGTGTGTGACGCTGGAACGGGACGGATCGAATGGTGTAGTGGTGCTGGCCTCACAAAGGTTTTGTGTGAAATAGAGCCAGGTTCTACTCAGCGCTTCGTTATAGATTTCGGTATCAGGATCACGCCATAGCTTGCCGGATTGTTGAATCTCTCGAACGAGTCGATTCAAGGCTCGCAGTCGCTCCGGTGAACCGGGGGGATGCTGGCAGGCGGCGAGAGCAAGGTTGGTTAGTCGTTGAAGCTCGGACACAGAAATTCACCGCATAGAGACTAAGGTTTGAATGTACCTGACGGGAGCAAACCCGCAGAGGTCGTATTGCTTGGCTCTACGGTTCTATCAGGCACAATTTGTGTAGTTTACGGTGTTTATGAAGATTCAGTGAAGTTAGCGGGTTTGGCGTCAAATAATGGCAGGGCGTTGCGAGAGAATGCTCTAGAACTACTGATCCAGGACTGACGTACTTGACCGGCTCAAACCACGCAAGACCGTGGGCGCATTGCCATGACGCCCCTACGAGTTTCGATCGTTTGCGTCAGTCCTGCGATCGGTCGAGCCCAAAATTCAACCCCAAAATTCAACCCCTAATTGTCATGAACCGACGCCCCGATCGCCACTCCACACGCCACCACTCCACACATCAGCACCACCCCGATCGCGGTGTGCGGTTCAAAACTGGTGATCTCGCTGGGCGTCAATGCTGGGGACTCGCTCGCCGATCGCGCGTCTGGCTCTCGGGTCTTGTGGCGTTGCTGGTGTGTCTGGTGATCGGACTCAATCGAGGGGCGGCGACCGCTACTACCGCTAGACTGTTTTCGCCCCTCGGGGAGTCTCGCAACTTGGAGCAAGTCGGTGTGGTCAGTCAGTTTGACCCGAAGGTAACGACGACCTCGATCGCGATCGAGGTGACGACCGACGATCACACTTCAACAGAATCAAAACAACCGAGCGTGACACAGCTACGCTTGCAGGGACAAAATCGCCAAGCGGTCGCGATCGTCTTGCGATCGCTCGGGGTTCCCGATGAGCTGACCCGTACGTTGCAACGCGATGATTTTCCCGTGTTGACCTTGATGGCGCTGGGGCTTGATCAGCCGGATGATTCGGATCAGCTCGATCGCGAGGTGTTTCGTACGCGCCTGATCTCGGCCTCGGAAGCCGGGGTGCGCCTGTCATCCGATCGGCGTCTGGCGCTTCAGGAGTTGACGGATATTTTTCAGGCGATCGGTGAGCGGGATTTAGTCGAGCCGCTGCTGATTTATTTGTTGGCTGCGAGTGAAGGGGATGACGATCGAGCGGCGATCTATGAACGTCTCGGACGGTTTCATGTTGCCCAGGCGCAGTGGCACGAAAATTATGTTCAGGCCGATTTGACCACGGAACAGTATCAGGCGGCTTTGGCGGATTACGAAACGGCATCGCAGCTTGTGCAGGGCGATCGCGCTGCAACGATGCGTCTTCGTCTGGCTCACCTCCGGGCGCAACTGGCCGAACGGCGCTACAACCGCCAGCATTTGGAGGATGAGTTAAATGTGGAAAGTGAGGCGGCGTATAGCGAGTTTGAAGCCACACTCACGACCCTCGCCCAGGGGTTTCACCGCCTTTATCGTGATGTCATCGAGGCTGACGCGACGCCCAACACGACGCCTAACCTGATCGCCATGCAACTCGATCTGGCGTCTCAGTTGGCCTGTTTGCAAACCCTCGCCACCCCGAACACCGAAACCTTCGCCGTCTCCCCAACCGCGCGGCATTGCGCGGCTCCGGCTTGGGCGCAACCGCTCGCGATCGTCGAGCAGATCCGTGACGATCGCCATGCGTTGATCGATCGGGCGCTCCGTGCGAGTACCGACCTCCGCGATCGCCAGTACCCGGAGAGCTTGGCGGCACGGATCGCCCAGCGACTGCGGCTACAAGCTGTGCTGTTAAACGGAGATGCGATCGCCGAAGCGGGGCTAACACCGGCGATCGCGGCTGAGATGATCCCCCCCATGAATCAGGAGCTAGAACGCGCGGAACATTTGGAAGCGCAGGATTTAACCGTGCAGCTTTTGTGGCAGGCGGGGCGGTTGGCGATCGCGGCGCAACAGCCGATGATGGCGCGTGAGTACTACGCTCAGGCAATCGCGGCGCTTGATCAGTTGCGGATCGACCTTGGATCACTCGAAACCGACTGGCGTTACGATTTTCGCGACGCGATCGCACCGCTCTATCAAGACTATCTGGCGTTACTCTTGCCGCTACCAGACGCTACCGTGCTGGCTGATCAGGCCATTCCCACCGATCGCGACGATCTAACCCAGGCGATCACCACGCTACAACGCTTACAGTTGGCCGAACTCGACGATTTTTTCGGGGAAGCCTGCGCCATTCCCCAAACGTTTCAGGTTGAGCAACTCGATGATTCGCAATGGCAAGGCAAGTATCGCCACACGTCATTACTCGCGACGGTGGTACTGCCCGATCGCACGGAAACGATCATCGCCTTTCCACAGATTTCGCCTGACCCTGAAGGAACGATCGCGCGTCAGTGGTTGCGCTTCTCGAATGCCTCACGCCAATCGGAGGTCGAGTTCGATCTGACGCAATGGCTAGAAGCACTCCAGGGGGAGCAGATTTCCCAGAAAACGCTCGATCGCCGTACGCAGGGGATCTATGACCGCTATTTTGGAGCGGCGATCGCGGCGATGGAGCAGGCTACCTCGGCTCAGGCGATCGACACGATTCTCTTTTTGCCGGACAGCGGCTTTCGGAACGTTCCCCTCGGCGCGTTGCGTTCCGACGGGGGGAGCTACCTGCTAGAGCGTTACGAGATTGCCGTGATCCCGAGTTTTGATCTGATCGCGACCGATCTTGACCAACGATCGCGCCTCCGCACCCTTGCCGTGGGGCGTAGCAAATTTGAGGACGGCCTTGCGATCAGTAATCGCGCGATCGCCAGCCTTGGCAATGCCCAAGGCCCGCAAAATTCAGGGGGGCTGATTTTCACGGATTTGGGTAACGTGGTTAGCGAAATTCTCGGCATTGTAGACCTCTTGCCCCAATCGTCCTATCTATTAGACGAAGATTTTCTCAGCGATCGCTTGGCGGAAACGATCGCCTCACGTCGCTACGATGTCGCGCACATCGCCACCCACGGCTCCTTTGGTGCGCTCGCGGCTCAGACGTTCATCGTGGCGCAAGACGGGCCGATTCCCTTCGATCGCCTCGGTCAGCTCCTCCGCAGCAACGACCCTACCCGCGCTACCGATCTTGACCTGGTGATTTTTAGCGCTTGCCAGACCGCAGAGGGGAGCGATCGGGCGGTGTTGGGGATGGCGGGGATGGGGTTACGGGCGGGGGTGCGATCGACGATCGGCTCGCTGTGGAATGTGGATGATCTGTCTACGTCGTTGATTATGCAGATGTTTTATCAGTATCGACGGGATGGTCTGGGAAAAGCGGCGGCGTTGGCAGCGGCGCAGCGGGATGCGATCTCGGGCAAGTTGGATGCGATCGCGCGGCAGATTCGGGACTACGAACAGGAGGGCTACGAGACGCGCGAGGCTCACCAGCGAGCGACAACGGAAAGCCGGGGCGGAGCGGTGAGCGTGACGAGTGCGACGAACACGGAGGTCACGAGCCAACGCAGTTTTACATCGCCCTATTTCTGGTCGCCGTTTGTCCTCGTTGGGGATTGGTGAGGAGGCAAAAACCCGCAGACCTGTCGTAAATTGTTACGTTCGATCGTGCTTTTTTAACAGAACATGGCGTCATTTTGGTGGACGATAGGATTGCGTACGATAATGAGCGGTTCGTCATACGAAATCCGCTTGTGTCTGGGTTCAGATCGTCGCACTCAGTGAAAACCGCACTATTCGCTTTGCGAAGGCTGCGCCAATGACTCCGCTCAGTGCTCATTGGAGTTTCTTACTATCTCCACAAGCCGAGCCGGATTTCGTATAACCAATGGCTAATCAATTCCCGATCCGTAAGGCATTAAATCAAGCGTTCCGTAACTGGCGATCGAGCGAGCATCGTTCGATCGATTTAGGGGTGGTGTCCGAACCCTGTTGGATGGCGTCGCAGCCAAGCCAGATGAGTCGGAAGAACACTATAAAAATTTGTTGGCGTCGTTTTTGGTGGGTTCGTTTTATCCGGAGTCGCGGGCAAAGGGTGACGAGGGCGAGCTTTGGGCGATTAATACGAGCGGCAAGATTGATTTAACGATCGCGCGACAAGTCGGCAAAGGCAAGGCGATCACGGAAGAAATCGGCGTTTTATTTGAGGTGAAAAAGCCGAAAAACACCGCCGAGATGCCAACACATGATCGGCTGAATGTGAAGGCGCTGCAACAGCTTTTATATTACTTTTTGCAGGAACGTTTGACGCGCAACAATGTCCGAATTCGGCATGTCGTGATTACGAATATTCATGAGTGGTTTTTGTTCGATGCGCGGTTGATTGAGGCGTTATTTGTGCGAGATCGCCAGTTGGTCAAGGAGTTTGAGGATTTTGAAGCGGGGCGGTTGAGCTACAGCAAAACGGAGGAATTTTATAAGTATGCAGCGGCGGCGGCGATCGAGCGTCACTTAGCGGCGCTGGAGTATACCTATTTTGATCTGCGATCGTGGGATGCGGATCTAGATTCGGAAGATGAAGCCGCTCAAAAGAAATTGGTAGACCTATACAAAGTTTTTGCGCCTGAGCATTTGTTTGGTTTGCCGTTTGCGAATGATAGTAATTCGCTCGATCCGAAGTTTTACTCCGAGTTATTACATATTCTTGGGTTGCGTGAGTATAAGGATAAAAATAAAAAGGTGATCGATCGCCTTCCGGTGAGTGAGCGCGATCGGGGAGCCATTATTGAAAATACAATTGTTCAGCTCGATCGGCGTAAAAAATTACGAAATTTGCCAGGGGTTGATTTAGATCAGCTTACAATCAAGCCGCAGGATTCAGCCCAGACAATCCAAGCGAAACAAGCTTACAAAGAGCATTTATTGTATGAAACAGCGTTAGAGTTAACGATTACTTGGGTTAATCGCATCCTATTTTCTAAGTTATTAGAAGCCCAGCTTTTGAGCTATCATCGCGACGCACAGAGCTATCAGTTCTTGAAGGGTGAGCGAATTCCCAATTATGGGGAGTTGAGTGCTTTATTTTTTGAAGTGTTGGCGGTCGAACGCGATGATCGAGATGAAACGGTCACGATTTTTGATGTGGTTCCCTATTTGAATAGTTCGTTATTTGAGTTAACGAAGTTGGAGCATTTAACACTATCGATCGGAGATTTACGCCATTCATTAACGATGCGAGTTTTCGAGCGTACGGTTTTAAAAGATAAGCGTAATAATAATAAAAAACGCACGGGTATAATTATGCCACTGGCGTATTTATTAGAGTTTTTAGGAGCTTATGATTTTGGAGGTGAGGCGATCGGTCATATCCGCGAGGAGTCGCGATCGTTGATTAGTGCTTCGGTTTGGGTTAATTTTTGAAAAATTAATGGTTACAAGGATGGGGCATTTTTCACGCCCGGTTATGTGACGATGTATATGTGTCGCGAGACGTTGCGGCGGGCGGTGGTGCAGGCATTTAACGATCGCAAGGGTTGGGATTGTCAGACTTTTGATGAGCTTTACAATCGCATTCAAGATAAAGCTGAGGCGAATGAGATTATTAATGGTCTTAAAATTTGCGATCCATCGGTGGGTTCGGGTCACTTTCTGGTGTCGGCGCTGAATGAGTTAATTGCAATCAAGAGTGATTTAGAAATCCTGTGCGATGAGCAGGGTCGGGCGTTGCGTGACTATAGTGTGCGGGTTGAAAGTGATGAGCTGGTGATCACGGATGAGGATGGGGAGTTATTTAGTTATCGTCCAAAAAATGTGAAAAGTTTGCGGGTGCAAAAAACATTATTTGAAGAGAAGCGGCGGATTATTGAAAATTGTTTGTTCGGGGTGGATATCAACCCAAATTCGGTGTCAATTTGTCGGTTACGGTTGTGGATTGAGTTATTAAAACATGCGTATTATACGGATTCTGAGACTCGAATTTTGGAGACATTACCGAATATTGATATTAATATCAAGCCGGGAAATTCGGTGATTTCTCGTTATCCGATCGAGTTGGATATTCAGCCGCTGCTAAAGAAGGCGGGCTATACGATCGAGCAGTATCGCGAGGCAGTGCAGGCGTATCGTGAGGCGGTGTTGAAGGATGAAAAGTGGGAGCTTGAGCGGTTTATTCAGCAGTTAAAAATGGATTTACGATCGGAGATTTCGGCGGAAAATCCGTTATTGGCGAAGCGTGCGGAAAAGGAGAAGGCGTGGCAAGAGTTACGGCAAGCGATCATTGTGTCAACGGGGGATGCGGTGCGCGATCGTCGCGATCGTGAGCTGCGAAATCAGCGGGATGCGAAGTTAAAGCGGGAAATTGAGGCGTTAACGGAGCAGATCGAGGCGGAGAAGAGTGGGCTGATTTTTCGGACGGCGTTGGAGTGGCGATTTGAGTTTCCGGAGGTGTTGGATGCTGAGGGGAATTTCATCGGGTTTGATGTGATTATCGGCAATCCGCCCTATGTGCGTCAGGAGGAAATTAAGGCGTTTAAGCCCTATTTAAAAGAGCTATTTTCGACGTATACGGGTGTGGCGGATTTGTTTGTTTATTTTTATGAGTTGGGGTTACGTTTGCTGAAACCGGGTGGTTATTTGACGTTTATTTCGTCGAATAAGTATTTTCGGGCGGGGTATGGGGAGAAGTTGCGGCGGTTGTTGGCGGAGGAGACGACGATCGCGAATTTGATCGATTTTGGTGATTTTCCGGTGTTTGAGGAGGCGATCGCCTATCCGAGTATTATCACGTTGCGGAAGGTGAAACCGGCGGCGGATCAGGTGGTGCGGGCGTTGTCGTGGGATGGCTCGAAGTTGGGGGATGTGAAGGAGTTTGGGGCGGTGTTGGGGTCGTCGGGGTTGGATTTGCGGACAGGCGGAGCTGACGGCGGATGGTTGGCGGTTGG
>JAAUPN010000139.1 GCA_012033105.1 Coleofasciculaceae cyanobacterium RL_1_1 | reverse complement strand
CTCCGCCACGTCAGCCACACCTACCGCAGCGACAGCGACGATCGCCCCTTCACCCTCGGACCGATCAACCTCAGCCTCACACCGGGCGAAATTATCTTCATCGTCGGCGGTAACGGTAGTGGTAAATCGACGCTAGCCAAGTTGATCACGGGTCTCTATACCCCAGATCACGGCGAGATTGCGATCGATCAGCGGGTGATTGACGATGCCGATCGCGACTGGTATCGCCAGCATTTCGCCGCCATTTTCGCCGATTTTTATCTATTCGAACGATTGCTCGGCCTCGATCGTCCCGGCCTCGATCGGCTCGCCCAGGACTACATCGCCAAACTTCAGCTTGATCGCAAAGTTCAAGTTCGCGACGGCCAACTGTCCACCACGTCTCTTTCCCAAGGCCAACGCAAACGCCTCGCCCTGCTCACCGCTTTTCTCGAAGGTCGCCCGATCTACCTGTTTGACGAATGGGCGGCAGATCAAGACCCCAACTTTAAAGATCTGTTTTATCTGGATGTCCTGCCCGGAACTCAAACGCCAGGGCAAAACGACGATCGCCATCACCCACGATGATCGCTACTTTGATCTCGCCGATCGGGTCATCACCCTCGAATACGGACAGATTACGAGCGATCGGCGTTCAGGAGCTGGCCTCCTCTCCTGAAGTTCGATGATTTTAGAGCCGGGGATCAGGAAGAGCCATAGCTGATCTGATCGGACTCATAGGACGGAGGTTCGACGTGAATCGTCACACGTACGGGACTGTAGCGGGCTTCGAGCTGCGCTTCAACGGCTTCCGTAATCGCGTGTGCCTTGCGCAGATCGCTCGCATCAACAATCAGGTGCATATCGATAAACACCTGACGGCCAATCAACCCACGCGAGGCGATGTCATGGCAGTTGATCACACCTGGAACCTGCATCACGACGGTGTGGATCGCTTCCGGCGCGATCGCCATTTCGTCCACCAGCCACGGCAGATTCTCTCGTAGCACCTCCCAGCCGCTGCGAAAGACCAAGATCGCAACGGGAAATGCTAACACTAGATCGAGCCAACCATAACCAAAGTAAACCCCGATCGAACCCACGATCACAGTCAGCGTGATCCAAATATCGCTCATCGTGTGGTGAGCATCCGCAATTAAAATTTGGCTACCCAACTTCAGACCCACACGCCGCTCGTAGAAGGCCACGAAAATATTGATCCCCACCACGATGAGCATCCACCACAGCATAAACGGCTCAATCTCAGGGACACGCCCCCCAAAAAAGATGCGATCGACGGCACTTTGAACGATCTCTAAACACGCTACGCCCAAAAAAGCAGCCACTCCCAATGCACCCACCGCTTCGTATTTGTGGTGACCGTAGGGATGGTCACGATCGGGATAGGGTGAGGCAAAGGCGATCGCGATTAGACCCAGAATGTTGTTGGCGCTGTCTGTGACGCTGTGAAGCGCATCGGCCATCAAGCTCAGGGAACCACTGCGCCAGCCCAAGACAGTTTTGATGACCAGAACAACAAGATTCAGAACTAGGACAAAGAGTAGAACACGATTAACCTGAGGGCGATAGTCTTGAGGCATAGCCAAACTCACAAACCAAACTGACAAACCAAACTCACGAGCTAAACTCGCAAAGAACATTAATCACACCTCGATCGCCAGCGTAACGTTAAAAACAACGTTCTCGATATTTCGCTCACAACTTATTTACGTTTGCGATGCTCAGTAAAAATACGGGTATTATTTCTAGTGCAGTGATCGGAGAGTTATGGGATCGCGATCTAATCTACTGGGTTCTGCGGACTCATCGAGCTTAGAGCCGCGTCAGTTCAGAAGCTTCGTAAATTTTGTAAATTCCGTAAATTCATCCCATCCTTCGCGAAAATCCTAGCAAGTCAATTCTCCGGAAAGATGGGTGATGACCGGAAAAATATAATCGGATCGTTACGGAGACTACCGAAAATCCCAATATTCTCGTACTTTAAAGTCAGCCTGCGTCAGACATACAGCATCTGATAGCGCCTCGCCCGGTTTAAACTTCAGTTTCGATAATTTGTTATGCAAACTTCCAAAAAGCGATCGTCACTGGCGGCTCTGAGCCTCAAGACGGTTGGGATTATTCTCATTGTTTCGTCGCTGCTTGACTACATCATTCTACCAATTCCCTATCAGCCGCTCGATGTAGCGTGGCGAATCAGCCTTGCTTCAACGTTTGTCGATCGTGGCATTATCCCGATGATCGGTATCGGTTTGATGTTCACGGGCTACAAGATGGACACCGATGAAGGGCGTGGCGGTAGCGTTACGAAAAGTGGCAGTATCTTCCCTTTTGGGGCTTGGTGCTCTCGGCGTTTATGGGTCTGTTCTTCCTGCTGTTGACGCCGATGCATCTCAACGATGTACGCACTGCGAGCCAAGAGAGACTGGCTTCGATCGAGGCGGAAGCACGTCAAGTCACAAGTAACTTCAACGCACAGCTCGGCACGGAAGAATTCCAAACTCAGCTCGAACAACAACAGGCGGATGCGAAAGCCCAGTTTAAGAGCCTGCTCGAAAATCCCGATCGCCTGCAAGCTGTGATTGACAGTCCCGACACGCCGGATGAAATTAAGGCCGTGCTGGAAGAAGCGAAAACCAATCCGCAAGCCCTCGATGATTTCTTTGAGGAGCGTGTCGCCAACATTCCCGATCAAGTGATGGGTCGTGTACGCGAACAACAAGAAACACAAACGCGCCAGGTTGGTCGTGAGGCGGGCAAGTCGGCGATTCGTGTGGGTCTGAGCAGCCTGTTGCTCTCGGTCGGCTACATCGTGATCAGTTGGTCTGGACTGAAGGGCATGATGCGTCCGCGTCGCTAATGGGGCGAATTGGGTCGTTGTCGTCCCGCGATCGCTCGTCTGTAATTGCGTCTTGGTAATGTGGATCGGCATTGCCTATGGGCTTAAATTACCCATTGACTTCAGCGGTCTGGCTTAATACACGCCACACACGAACGAAACACGATGTAAAAACAGCTTCGATTGATGGATTTTATTCCCCGATTGAAGCTGTTTTTGTGCGTAGCGCCGAGATCGGAGATACCTAGAGGAATCGCAATGTTTTCGATTTATATCCTGACCTATAACGAAGAAATCGATATTGCAGAGTGCATCGAATCGGCCATGCTGTCGGATGACATTATCGTGGTGGATTCCCTGAGTGGCGATCGGACGATCGAGATTGCCGAGCGGTATCCCGTCCGCGTCGTCTCCCACGCCTTCGAGAGTCACGGCAAGCAGCGCACGTGGATGCTAGAACAGGTCGAAACGAAACACGACTGGGTCTATATTCTCGAAGCGGATGAGCGGATGACGCCGGATCTATTCGCGGAGTGTGTTCAAGCGTCTAGAGCTGGGGATCATGACAGTTACTTTGTGGCGGAGCGGGTGATGTTTATGAATCGCTGGATTCGCCACAGCACGCAATATCCGCGCTATCAGTTGCGGCTGTTTCGCAAGGGATCGGTGTGGTTTGACGATTACGGCCATACGGAGCGCGAAGTCTGCACAGGGACAACGGGCTTTCTGAAGGCAACCTATCCGCACTACACGGCGGGAAAAGGCCTAAGTCGCTGGCTGGAAAAGCACAATCGCTACTCTAGCGATGAAGCCCAGGAAACGTTACGCCAACTTGAGTCAGGCCGCATTCTTTGGAAACAAATGTTTTTTGGGAAATCGGAGGTTAAGCGCCGCCACGCACTGAAAAGTTTGTCGCTGCGTTTACCGTTTCGCCCACTGGTGCGGTTTCTGTATATGTATTTTGGGTTGGGCGGTATTTGGGATGGTCACGCGGGGTTTGCCTGGTGTATGTTGCAGGCGTTTTACGAGTACATCATTGTGCTGAAGACGCGAGAACTGCGAGATTTACCGCCGGGAAGCCACATTCAAATGGGATCGATCCCCAGTCCACTGACGCCCAAAGATCTTTAAATTCAATATTCATTCAAACTAGGGTGTAGGGTCGATCGCCTCGGGCGTACCGATCGCCGGACGACGCATCAGCAAGGTTTGCCATTGGCCAATCGCCTCCGCTGTCCACAGCCAATTTTGGGCGAGCTGGGGCGGCTGTAGCACCAGGGAATCTTGGGTCAGAATGGCATCACGCAGGGCGATCGCGGCTTCACTGCGATCGCGCCGATCCAAAGCCAGGGCAAGACCGGCTTGCAATGAAAGTTCAACCGTTTGGCGATCGAGGCTCGAACCGGCAACGCTGAGTTTGGCCGCATTGGGCGTGTTGTCCAGCAAGGCGATCGCGTCGCGCCACACGCGATCGGCGTCATCGAGGCGATCGTCAGCGTAGTACGCCCAGCCCAGCGCCGCGCGATATAGCAAATTGTCCGGCTGACGTTCCACTGCCGCTGTCCAGTAGCGCCACGCATCATCGTAGCTCGCGTCTAGCTGACCAGCGACGCGCGTTTGCCATGCCCAGCGACCTTTCAGGAATTGCACATCGCCGCGATCAAGCGCTTCCACTGGGATCAACGCCAATAATGATCCCGCACGCTCTACGGAACCGAGATCGAGGAGCTGCTCGACGATCGGCAAAGCGGTCATCCAATCGCCACGGGCGATCGCGGTGCTGGCTTGGGCGACGCGGGCATCCAGATTGGCCGCCGTGAGGGGCGAATTTTCCGCGCCGTTGGGTGCGGTCTCGATCGCGGGGAACGGATCGCGCACCGTTGATCGGAACCGTTGCCACCCGCCAAAACCGATGATGGCGACGATGATGCTCGCGCCGATGACAAGCTTGGGGGTCGGCTGAAGTGACCGACGGTTGGGTTGATATCGCGATCGTGAGGGGTGGCGATCGGCTGATCTCGATGGAGCGGCGGTGTCGGGAGAGGGCGCGGATTGAGAGCGGGGCGATGTTTGCCGGTGGTTGGGCGGGGAGTGGCGACGATCGCGAGCCTCTGGGTGATTTTGACTGTTGTGACCCGTGGGATTTTCGGGTTCTGGCAGTGTAATGCGTTCGTCGATCGGCATGGCGATCGAAGTCTCGGTTAAGCCATCGAGAAGCTGATCATCGGGCCATAAATCGGGAAGTAAATCTGGTTCAGTATCATCAGTGGTCGCCGTGGGGTGAATGGCCGAGGGGATTGACGATTGGGCGATCGATCCCGGATTTGATCCCAGATGTGATCTCGGATTTGATCCCGACCCTGATTCAGATTCAGACTCAAAATCGCCCATCATGTCAACATCACGCGACTCGATAAGATCGATCGTGGTCAGCACGGGAAACCGATGGTCTGGTATGCCCTGCCACGTGGCCTGCTCACGGGGGACGGTCTCCATCAGATGCCCGTCAAATTCGGGGTGGAGATAAAACACCGGCAACGCCCAATACAATTGGCGCGATCCGAAGCTGGAAATTAACCCCTGTCTGGCACGACTGAGGCTAAGGTCGATCGCCACACCCTGACTCAGATTGCGGTAAAACAACCGGGTTAAACTGAGGGCGACCTCGTCGGGGATGCGTTCCGCCATGGCCAACACCGCCGGGATACGCCGATCGATCGAGGCTTCGGCCAGGTTGCTCGCGCCGTCAAAATCGACATCATGGTCACGATGCGCCCCGCGACAGGAGTTAAAGATCGCGAGCCGAATCCCGTTATTGCTCAACAGTCCGGCGAGATCCTCACCCGATAGCATTTCCGTTAGTCCCGTTTTTTCGCTCACCAGGGACACTGCGCCACCATGCCGACCGGAAATGCTATGACCCGCATAGTGAAAAATCTGATAGTTACCGTGTTCGAGTGCTTGGGTGAGGGTTTGGCGATCGGGGTGTTCCAGTAGCGTGATCTGCATGGCCGTTTGGGAGTGCTTGAGTTCGGCTAGCAGATCCCGTGTTTCCTGGGTTAGGGCAAGTTCCGTCTGATCATTCGGGGTTGCGATCACCATCAAAATTCGGATCGGCTCGTCGGCAGCGAGGGCAGCGGGTAGCGGGCCGTAGAGACTGCTCGGACGGTAGCGCGAAAAGAGGATATTGGTTCCGGCGGCGAGGGGTTGATCGAGATCGTGGAGGACTTCCCAGGGCAGGCGGTTGAGTGGTTCGCCTTTAATGCCGAGCCGCAGACGGAGCGGTGTTTGGCGATGTTGGGCGATCGCCTGCGCCATCATCCAGCTATCGCGCAAACTATCGCAAAATAGAGCGCTGAATAGCTCTTTGCCCAGCGACACGAGATCCTGAGCTGATCGCGATGATCGATTGGCTAGTGGATCGCCCTCAAGTGGTTTGTGATCCGACCCAAGCGTGTTGTCAAAATCGGCTAAATCGCCGCTATCATCCAGACTGAGCGCTTCGCCGATCTGTAGCATCTGAACCAGCGGATCTTGCATCAGCGATCGCGCATGGTGCAACCAGCGATCAACCGGCCACGTAACCTGCTCTTCTGCGAGGGGAACGCCAGGTTCGACGCGCTCGGTGCGAACCAGATAATCGCGATCGCCAACGGGCGTTACAGAAATGTGAAATTCTTGGGTCACGGTTCCCCGAGGTCGAGCCGATCGCTCGATTAGCACCAGAGTTCATTCTAGCCGCTCCGTTTCCTTCGGCAGTGATTCCCCCGTTGACGCACCAGGGCGAACGCATACTCATTTGGGATGAGCGTTTTTCCCTCATCCCCCAGCCCCTTACTCCCAAAATGGGAGAAGGGGAGCCACACTCTAAAAAAATCCGACGGCGTAGACCTCGCAGCCCCCCACATCGATCCGGCGATCCATCGATTTTTGGGTCAACGCTAGAAATCTCCAGATCCATGAAATGCCAGAAGGTCTAGCGATTGATGAAAGAGGATGTCAAAATCGACGGTAACCCGCAGCCCATGACCCAATTAACGGACATTGCGGGTCGCAATCCTGTACCATCTGCACCGCATCTCTAGCATCTCGAATCCCCCGATTCGCTGTCACTATGTCTCTTGATCGACTGATTCGACGCTGGTGGCCTCTATCGCTCAATTCGATCCTTGTGGTTCCGTTTGTCTTGCAGATTATCGGGGCGGTGAGTTTGACCGGTTGGCTGGCATCCCGCAGTAGCCGCTATGCCGTCAGGGAAGCCATTAACGAGCTGACGATCCAGGTCAACGACAAAATCGAATCGCACATCGATTACTACCTCAAAATGCCGCACCTGATTTTGCAGGCCAACGGCATCGCAATCACCACCAAGATTCTCGACCCCCAGGATTTCACCGCCCTCGAACAGCATTTTTTCTCCCAGCTTCAGTTTTATACGGCGGTGGATTATCTCTTTTTTGGGCGTGCGGACGGTCAGTTTGTCGGGGTGCAAAATCTGCCGGGGGGGATGGTCAGCAAAATCCGTGATGCACGCACGGCTCCGCTACGGGTGGTGTATCAGCTCGATCGCGAGGGGCAGCATGTGCGCCAAGATAGTTCGAGTCCTTACACCCCGCTCGATCGTCCGTGGTATCTCGCGGCTGTCCAACGCGGACGCCCGACCTGGAGTCCGATTTTTACCTCGGCTCATCTGGGAGTGCTGCAAATTGCGCCCACGATCCCGCTCTATGACGAAGATGACCAACTACTCGGCGTGTTGGCTTCCACGCTGCAACTGTCCAACATCAGCAAGTTTTTAGACGCACTGACGATCGGCAAAAGTGGCTTTGCGGTGATTATCGAACCATCGGGCGACCTGGTGGCGATTTCGACGGGCGAGAACGTCGCAGACGAAGCGGGAGAGCGCATCTCCTTCACCGATAGCAATAATCCGACGATCGCCGGTGTAGCGCAGCAGCTTAAGGCTGAATTCAGCAGTTTTGACCGGATTACGCAAGCCACATCGGTGGTATATCGCCTGAATGGTGATGCCATGCATGTGCGGGCGACGCCGTTTCGGGATGGGCGCGGCCTGGATTGGACGATCATCACGATCGTGCCGGAATCTGACTTTATGGCGGAAATTAACGCCAGTCGCCATACGACGATCTTGCTCTGTGCCGTGGCTGCGATCGGCGCGATCGGCTTTGGGGTGCTGGTCGTGCGTTGGGTGACAACTCCGGTTCGCCAGCTCAGTCAGATCGCCGAAAAACTCGCCCAAGGAGAATGGACATCCTCCCAAATTCCGGCGGCTCGTTCTAGAGAGGTCACCCGACTTGCGACGAGCTTCACGCACATGTCGAGGCAACTGCAAATTTCCTTTCAGACTTTGGAACAACGCAACGTCGAAATGAGTAACCTCAACGCTGAACTTCAGCGGCTCGATCGACTCAAAGATGAATTTCTCGCCAACACGTCCCACGAACTGCGAACCCCACTCAACGGCACGATCGGCATTGCTGAATCGATGCTCGACGGCGCAGCGGGCGACCTCACCCCGCCCCAACGCCAAAATCTTGACCTGATTGTTCGTAGCAGCTACCGGCTCGCAACCCTGGTTAATGACCTGCTCGACTTCTCCAAACTGCGCTACAACCAAATCCAGCTTCAACCGCAACCCGTCGGCATTCGTGAAGCGGTCGAAGTGGTATTCGCGTTTTGTGCGCCCCAACGGCATCGCAAGCCGATCGAACTGATCGACGCCATTTCGCCGGATATTCCCCTGGTTTATGCCGATGAAAACCGGCTGCAACAAATTCTCTACAACTTGATCGGCAATGCGATCAAATTCACCGACCAAGGTTTTATTGGTGTGACGGCGGCGATTTTGCCCAGTACGACAGCGGCGATGCCTCTGGCTGAAGACGCGAGTGTATCCCAACCCGTCCGGCAGCTTGCCATTACCGTGATTGACACCGGTATTGGCATCACTCCCGAACAACAAACACGCATTTTTGACTACTTTGAACAAGCCGATGGTTCCACCGCCCGCGAATACGGCGGAACCGGGCTGGGGTTGACCCTCGCAAAAGAATTTGTGGAACTGCACGGTGGCACGCTGTCGGTGACCTCTGTACCGGGGAGCGGCTCCCAGTTTTGCTTTACGCTACCGATCACAGAAGCCGCCACGATCGCCGCCGCCGCACCCGCGACACTACTGGCGATCGCCGATACGCTTACCGATTTTGAACGCGCGATCGGCCTAGACGACGACACCAGCACCCCAGACCCCAGCCAAATTACCGCCGCCGCCCGTTTTCATATTCTCGTGGTGGACGATGAACCGATCAATCAGCAGGTGCTACTGAATCATTTATCGGTGGAAGGCTACCGGATTACGACCGCCGCTGACGGACGCGAGGCGATCGCCGCGATCGATGCCGATGATCCGCCGGATTTAGTCCTGCTTGACGTGATGATGCCCAAACTGACGGGTTACGCGGTGTGCAAAATTTTGCGCGAGACCTACACCGCGACCCAGTTACCGATCGTGCTGATCACGGCCAAAAACCAGGTCGAAGATATCGTCGAAGGCTTGAGCGTCGGCGCAAACGATTACCTGACGAAACCGATTCGCAAAAAAGAACTGATCGCTCGCATCAACACTCACCTCAACCTCTCGAAAATCGGCTCGGCCTACGGACGCTTCGTCCCCCGCGAGTTTTTACGCTTTCTGCAAAAAGACAGCATTGTCGATGTGGAGTTAGGGGATAGCGTCGAACACGAGATGACGATCCTCTTTGCGGATATTCGCGGTTTTACACGACTCAGTGAAGGGATGACGCCCGCCGAAAATTTCCGCTTCATTAACGACTATCTCTCGCAGATGGAACCCGTGATCGCCGAATACGACGGGTTCATCGACAAGTATATTGGCGATGCGATCATGGCGCTGTTTCCGCATTCAGCAGACGATGGCCTCCAAGCGGCGATCGCGATGCTTGGCCGTCTCGTGGTCTATAACGAAGTCCGCAGCCAGCAGTCCCTCGAACCGATCGCGATCGGCATTGGCATTAACACCGGCTCCTTGATGCTCGGAACCGTTGGCGGAACCCTGCGCATGGATAGCACCGTCGTCGGTGATACCGTCAATCTCACGTCACGCTTAGAAGGGCTCACGAAGGTCTACGGTACGCCCCTACTCGTTACCCATAACGTTGTTGCTCATCTGCAAGATCCGGCGGTGTACTGCTTGCGGACGATCGATCATGTCACCATGCGCGGTCGATCCGAAGCGGTCGCAATTTTTGAGGTGTTCGATGGCGATTCGTCGGAGTTGCGATCGCAAAATACGAAATGAAACCCATCTTTGAACAGGCGGTGTTTGATTTCTATCAGGCGAACTTTGAGGCCGCACAGACCGGATTCGATCGATGTTTAGCGACCGCTCCCGGCGATCGCGCGGCACAGATTTATCGCGATCGGTGTCGCCTCAAACTCACCGAGTCCGCCAGAATCAAACCTCCTCAAGGGATATGAGGAGAAGTTTAAGCCCGGTCTTGCCTATATTGACGAAATGTTCGGAATAGGCAGACAAGGGATCATGTCTGCTTAAAATGGGAACGGGGGATGGGAGAAGTGCCACCTGAATGCTCAATACTCGCCCGGTTCTGTTCCACTCATCATTCTCAAATCGCCCCAACGATTGCACTCGACCCAAAATTTAGGAGGCGTTTGATGTTAGTAATCGTCATGGACAATCAAGTCCTTCCCCCCTGTGAGATTTGTGAAACCTGCCTGCTCGCCGATGGGCATGGCCAGCCCCGTTGGCATCGCGGTAAGCTTGATTGCGGTCAGGCGATCGTCCCCCGTTCAGCCGAACAGCCCCAACAGTTTGAATGCGTCATGGGGTTTCGCGTCGCCAATATTGACTAGTGAATATAGCAAAAAACGATTTGCTTAGGACGTATCAAAAAAAGCTGAGAGCACTGAGCGGAGTCGTTGGCG
>JAAUPN010000326.1 GCA_012033105.1 Coleofasciculaceae cyanobacterium RL_1_1 | reverse complement strand
AAACGACCAAAATAGTCCAGCTTGATTGAAGTTGATCGAGAGAAGTTATGTCGATTGCGCCAGTTGCGATCTCGTACAAGCTCCGAATCTTAGGCTCAAACATAGCGCCTTCGTGGAATTTCGTCGTGATCGATGTCACCGATCGCGAGCTGCCGCCGTAAAAATCTCGCAGTACTGCCGATATCCTCCCGCCAGTACCACATCGAGCCGCAGCGGATCATCCTGATCGCGATCGTCTCCCGGCCCTGAGATCAGGACTGGCTGATCTTCGAGATAACCCAGGGTGACCGCTTGACGGTTTTTAAGTTCGCCCTGACTACTATCGACGTAAACCACTAAATTTCGCGCTCAAACTGCAAGCCGATCGCCTGCACCAACTGTAAAAAGTTGCGATCGCTGCCGCCACGCCGCGCCACGGGCTGACCGTTAACCGTCTCGATCGTGCTGGTCACCGTGTCGCCCACCCCAACGATCGTCGGCATCTGC
Source organism: Coleofasciculaceae cyanobacterium RL_1_1 (assembly GCA_012033105.1). Lineage (GTDB taxonomy): Bacteria > Cyanobacteriota > Cyanobacteriia > Cyanobacteriales > Geitlerinemataceae > RDYZ01. The sequence continues at coordinate 3,085 of JAAUPN010000326.1, read as the reverse complement.
GCCGGGTCGAAGCGATCGGTGACCCGTGCTAGCAACGCTTCATGGGTGCGGGGAGCCGTCCGAGCGCTAAAGTCCTCACCGAGGGGAGCAATGCCGGTACGACGCTGATAGTAGCGATTCAGCAGCGCCAGCACGCCCGCTTCTTTAATCGCGCCGCCCAGCATAAATTGAAAATCCGTTGTGCCGGAGTCGCCGTCGGTGGCGTAGCGCACCCGTTCAATACCGCGATCGTCACGCCCAAGATTCGGAGCATAGTGGACAAAAAAGGAGTCCGTTAGCCCTTGCTGTTTGGCTTCGGCCAAGAGGGTTTCCATGAGGGTTTGCATCGATCGCTGGATCGCTGCGTAGGTCTCCGTTTCGCCGTTGAGCAGATAGTAGAGGGCGTTGAGGTTGACGGTGGGTGAGGCGATGTTATCGAGGACGGCGGCGGCGATCGCGTCGTGGAGTTGTGCCGGGTCAAGCTTGAGGGCGCTGGATTGAGCCGCAAAGTATGCCCGCAGGGTGGCGGTAAGGCGATCGGGAACGGTGTTTAGAAAGGCCAATTCGCGATCGCTGACACCGGGATGGGAGACGATGCCATCGCGATCTTGCCACTGGACGCCCCCCGCTGCGAGTCCCGGCAAATACGATCGCTGCGATCGCGCCGTTTCCGCATCCCCGATCGCCCGTTCAACGATCCGATTGACGCCGCGTGTGCCGGTATGTTCACCGTTGGTCAGCACAAAAAATGTCCCTCGTACGCCTGGGATGCCTGGAGGTAGCCGCGATCGATCTGACGGGTAAGGGGATCGTTCACCAAGTCCATGCACACGCCGTCTAGATCTTGAATGATGAGCAGATTTTCGGTGGTGCGGAGGGTCTGGGCGAGGCGATCAGCACCGATCGCGGTAGGAGGGGGAGTCATGGAAATTTGGATGGAACAGCCAAGGTTTAGGCTAACGGATTGAGGGCGATCGAGCCGCATCTTAGGTGTAACGAGTAGACAATTCGTCATCACCTGACCGACGGTGGATCGCCTTTGAAGGTAATCTCAAAATGTCTATATACCGTAGCCCATACTGCCAGCCGTCTTGAAGATCTACCCCAGCGATCGCCATGCCGAACTGCAAGCGGCGATCGATCGCCTCTACCATCGGGCAAAAACTCCCCCCTCACCCTTACCATCGCGTCCATTCCAAGGCTGGTTTACCCGCTTTGAACGGTGGTTTGAACGCACCTGGCTCGAAATTCGCCTGCGTGAATTGGCCGACGTGCTGGAAAATTTAGCCCTGTTCAAACTGCTGCTGCTGTTTGGCCGGTTGGCCTTGCTGCTAGCGATTTTTAACTGGCTCAATGGTAGTGATGCGCGGTTGGCGCAGAAACACCGCGAAGCGTGGCAGGTGATTAACTCGGCGCTGGTAACACCGTTTGCGAGTGGGCAAAGTACGGGCGAAGGCGGGCGAATCAAGGCGATCGAGACGCTCTATCGTGGCAATCAGTCGCTGTCTGGCCTGTATGCACCCGGCGCGTATTTGGCCAAGCTGAACCTGTCGCGGGATCTGTGCGTCCCCAGTGAGCTATCGGAGTTTAAATTTGATGTGTTGTTTGATCCCCGTGCCTATCTGCCCTATTCGCATACCAACTACAATCCTCGCTGGCAGTGGCATTGGCCGATCGCGAGCGTGATCCCCTGGCGGACGCGCTGTGTGCTGACCCGTGGCAAATTTTCGGCCTTGGCGATCGGGGCGAATTTACAGGAAGCGAACCTAACGGCGGCTCACTTGGGCAATGCCGCTTTGATGGGAGCCAATCTCATCGGGGCGCGGTTGGCGGATGCGGATCTGAGCAATGCGGATTTAGATCTCGCCAATCTGAGTCATGCAAATCTCAGTCATGCGGACTTACGGTTTGCCTTGCTCGTCGGCAGTCAGCTACCCGACACCAATGCTCGACGCGCCAATCTGGATGGAGCCTTATTGAGCAAAGCGGATCTCTCCCGTGCCAACCTGGAAGACGCCAGCCTCGATCGCACCCAGCTCGAACGCGCCCAGCTCAACGAGGCGATTCTCTGGCGAGCCAGTTTGCGGGGCGCGTCCCTCAGTGCCGCAGACTTGCAAGGTGCAGAACTGGTGGGCAGCGATTTAAGTCACGCCCAGGGACTGACCCCATCGCAGTTTTTGGGATCAAATCCGCCGTTTGTCTGTCATGCCCAGTTGCCGGATACGCTCAAGATTGACCCCGATCGCGATTGTGACCGGTTTGTGCGCTACCGCATTGAGCGCTTCGGCGACTCCCAAGATGTGGCTGTGGGTCGGGTCGAAAGCGCGATTCAATCTGCAACTCAACCCACGATCCCCACGCCAGACTCCACCTCCTAAAGCTCCGACACATTCCGCTCATGCCCCTCGTTTCGACTCAACTCCATGCTGACCCCCTCCTCCACCTCTCGCGCTCAGGTATTAAAACGCCTGAAAGCCTTTAGCAATCTGCTCGATCGCGCGATTCCCATTCCTGGCACGCCCTACCGATTCGGCCTCGACCCGATTCTCGGCTTGTTGCCCGGTGGTGGGGATTGTCTCGGGGCGGTGTTTTCGGCTTACATCATCTGGGAAGCGGCGAAAGCGGGCGCTCCGAACGCGGAGATCGGCAAGATGACGTTTAACGTGCTGTTTGAGACGCTGCTCGGTGTTGTGCCAGTACTGGGGGATCTGGTGGATGTGGCCTGGAAAGCGAATGTGAAAAATGTCGAGCTGCTCGAAGCGCATCTCGATTCGATCGCCGACGCGCCGTCCTCCGAAGTGTTGCGCGACGCTGCGCCAGCGGCAACTCCTGAGATACGCGCAGCTCAACCCTCGGCTCAACCGATCGCGCCGGAACCAGGATCGCCCTCGAGTCAGGGGGTGGCGGTTATCGCGATCGCAGTGATCGCAGCCGTGACGATTTTGGCTCTGGTGGGAACGCTGGCGATCGTGCGTCTGCTGTGGACTGCATTCACGGGAGGTTAGAACGGGTCTAGCAAAATTCGTCAGGTTTCCTGTTGCAGGCGCTCAAAATGCTGCTATGATGGCTACCTGCGAACGATACGTTGATACGTTTGCTCGCGGGC
>JAAUPN010000014.1 GCA_012033105.1 Coleofasciculaceae cyanobacterium RL_1_1 | reverse complement strand
GGCATGGTCATTAATCATCAATTGGCGGGTCATCAAGTCGTCAATGCGAGTCGCAAATCGTCAAATCATCAATTGGCGGTTCATCAAAGTCGTCAATCGGCGGCTCATCAAAATCGTCAAAATCATCAAAATCGTCAATTGGCGGGTCGTCGAAATCGTCGAAATCATCAATTGGCGGTTCGTCAAAGTCATCAATTGGTGGCTCATCAGATTCATCACCACCCAGCGTGAGATCCTCCGGATCAAATAGCACCGTGCCATTGACTCCTGATGTGCCACTCACATCGATCGCCCCGTCGAAACTTAGCGCCCGCTTCCCCGACACTTCGACAAATCCACCATTTTCGCCCCGTGCCGCGATCGTTCCGTCCGCGATCGTTACCCCATCCGCCCAGAGAATCGCCGTTCCCCCATCGCCACGCCCCGATGCGCTGGCATTAATCTGCGATCTCTCATCGACATACAACACATTGGCATTAGGTAGCGTTCCATTGCCCTGAAACTCGCCACCGACCAGTACCGTACCACCGCCCACCATGCCCGAAGCATCGATCGTCGCGTCTAAAACGGCAATTTTCTCGCCTAAAACAGTGACTTGCTGAGTTGTCCCGAACTCGACGGTCATGTCATTGGCAACGTCGATCGTCCCCGAAAGTAACACTGTCCCCGGATCGATCGTGACGCCCAAATCTGACCCCAGCAGCGACACCGACCCATCAGCATTCACGGTAAGCTGACTGGCGGTTTGCAGGTCGGGATTTCCCGTGAGCAACTGTGGCAAGGTTTCCGCGAGCGATAGATTGGTTGGCGGTGACACGATCGGCACAACGTCTAAGCTCAAGACATTGCCGGGAATACTCAGGCGCACCAGACGTTCGCCAGGGACGGCCAGCGCGGTGACGCTTCCCGCCGGGGCGGCGATCGTGCCGGTGTTGGCGATCGCGCCGCCGATCGCGCTGAAATGTTGACCCGGTTCGATCGTCAGTGTGCCGCTATTGAGAATCACACCCGGTTCGGCCAACCGAAACGCAAACCCACTGGGGTCACCGTTCAGGTTTGCCCAATTCGCCCAAGTTGATCCCGTACTTGTGGCACTCCACCAGGCCGAGGCTAACCCTTCACCAAAGCCGATCGCGTCGGCACTGGTCACCATAAAATCACCCGGAACATTCAGGCTGGCATTCTGACCAAACACCACCCCTGCCGGGTTGATCAGGTATAGATCGGCTTGACTTCCTGCGATCGACAGTTCCCCATCAATGATGGAAACATTGCCGCCAACCACGCGCCCCAGTACGTTGTTAATGGCGGGCGACGTTTGGAAAATTGCCGTCTGGTTTGCCGTCAGGCCGAAGTCTTGGAAACTTTGAAAGAGATTACCGCCATCGCCGGAGAGCTGCCCGCCGGTAATGGTCACGGTGTTCGCGTCTTGTGGCGTGACGATCGTGCCTGTGCCGTCATTTGCGGGGGTTATCGTCTCGGCGATCGTCTCAGCGATCGCACCAGAACTGACCGTGATCACGATCGATAGACTGCCCAACAGACGGCTCAACCGGTCGAAAATACGCCGCGACTCAACCCATGACCCCACTGTAAAACCCGTGATCAAACCATCAAAGACAGGGTGTGACATGGTGTTGAAAAACGATTATTAAGGGTCGTTCTAGAATGGGACAGCAGCCGAAAATGTCTAGATCCAGTAATCGTCAACCACTCGATCGGCTCGAATCAAAATCGATAGAATGAGATCCCAGATTTCGTGATTTCATTCTATCGATTTTTATAGATCAGATTTGGGACTGGATCTTGGCAGTACGAACGCGATCGCTAGAACGAACCGTGGGAGCCGATCGCCTCGCTCAACTTGGCGATCACCTCATCAACCGCCATCGAACCCAACTCGCCCGACGCCCGCGTCCGCACCGAGATCGCCTGAGCCTCGACCTCCTTCGCACCGATGACGCCCATCACCGGAATTTTCGCTTTTTCAGCGTTGCGGATCGACTTACCGAGACGATCGCCACCCTCATCCACCGCCGCGCGAATGCCGACCGCCTGCATCTTCGCCACCACCTCACGGGCAAACGGCAAAAACTCATCACTCACCGACAGCAAGCGCACCTGCTCCGGAGCCAGCCACAGCGGGAAATCTCCAGCGTACTCCTCGATTAGAATTCCCACCAACCGCTCAACTGAACCGAACGGTGCACGGTGAATCATCACCGGACGCTGACGCGACCCATCTTCCGCGACGTATTCCAGCTCGAAGCGCTCCGGCAAGTTGTAATCCACCTGCACCGTCCCGAGCTGCCACTCACGACGAGGACATCCTCGAAAATAAAATCGAGTTTGGGGCCATAAAATGCCGCCTCGCCTTCAGCTTCAAAGTAGTCCATTCCCAGGGTTTGCACCGCGCGACGGATCGCACCCTGGGCTTTTTCCCAAACCTCATCGGTTCCGATGTACTTATCCGACGCCGGATCACGGAAACTCATCCGCGCCTTAAATTTCTTCAGGTTGAGACTACGGAACACCGACAGGATTAAATCGACGACGCTGAGGAATTCATCATCGAGCTGATCCGGCGTGACGAACAGGTGCGAATCATCCACCGTAAAGCCGCGTACACGCGTCAGGCCGCCGAGTTCGCCGGACTGCTCGTAGCGGTAAACCGTGCCGAACTCCGCCAGACGCATCGGCAGATCACGGTACGATCGCAGCTCATTTTTATAAATTTGGATGTGAAACGGACAGTTCATCGGTTTGAGGACAAACCCCTGTTCAGCGGCGGCAGCCTCGCCATCCTCCGCCATCATCGGGAACATATCCTCTTTGTATTGCTGCCAGTGTCCCGAGGCTTTGAACAAGTCCACGCGACCAATGTGGGGCGTGACAACGCCTTGGTAGCCACGTTTTTTCTGTTCATCCTTGAGAAAATCTTCGAGGGTCGATCGTAATAACGTCCCCTTCGGCGTCCACAACGGTAAACCCGGCCCGACCACATCCGCAAACAAAAATAGACCCAGCTCTTTACCCAATTTGCGGTGATCCCGCTTCAGAGCTTCTTCTTTGCGGCGTTTATATTCCTGCAACTGTTCGGGAGTCTCCCAAGCCGTGCCGTAAATGCGCTGAAGTTGGGCATTATTGGCATCACCACGCCAATACGCGCCCGCCACCGTTTCCAGGTCGAACGCTTTGGGGTGAATGTCACCGGTGGTTTCCACATGAGGACCCGCGCACAAATCCCACCACTGATCCGCGAGGTGGTAGAGCGTGATCGGCTCGTGAATGCTATCGAGAATTTCGAGTTTATAGGGTTCACCTAAAGCCTCGATGCGGCGCTTGGCTTCTTCCCGTGTGACCTCTTCGCGCTCGACGGGCAGTTTTTTCTTGATAATTTTGACCATCTCTTTTTTGATGGTCTTCAGATCCGCTTCGGTGAACGGTTCGGCGATATCAAAATCGTAGTAAAACCCCGTTTCTGTCCACGGCCCGATCGTCACCTGCGCTTTGGGGAACAGCTTTTGCACCGCCATCGCCAGCACGTGCGAGGTCGTGTGACGAATTTTTTTGAGGGGTTCGGATTGGCTGGTGCGCGGTAATTCGATCGGCGCTTCGGAGACGGCGGCGTCGATCGCCTGCGATTCAGTCGGTGACATGGACGGTTAGATCGGCTCGTAGACAGGTATAGAACTCTAGATTACCGCTTCGTTACTCAATCCGGTATCTATGGCGATCGCTCTGTTGTGAATCCTGACAAGTTAGGCACTGGGAGGGCAACCCTCAGAACCACAGTGCTACACCCTCGATCGCAGTGGTAACACCACTGGATTTTGTTGCAGCTTCGCCTCCGCGACAACCTCGACATTCCATCGATCCGCCCGTCACCAATTGAACATCAATTCCTCGAACCCCAACATCCCCATTCCACCACTCACTCCCACTAGCTAGAGGACGCCGCCGATTTCGCACTATTTTCCATATACTGCAACGTTCGCAGCAAGCGAACCGACGCATCATAAGAATCCTCAATCAACTCCTGACGCTCTTCTGGAGATTCCACGTCATCATCAACCAACAGATTCAAAAAACCAATCATGGGATTCAGACGTGTACGAACTTCGTACGACATATCCATCAAGGTCTCAACTCGCGCACGCTGTAGAGCATCTTTATTTTCCTGGGAAATTGCGCATCGTACAGACTGGCATACGCAGACCCTTTCTCAATCAGTTCACGATGCGAACCAACCTCCACAATGCGACCCTTTTCCATCACCACAATTTTGTCCGCATTCCGAATCGTTGAGAGACGGTGAGCAATCACAAGGGTTGTCCGATCGTTACACAGTTCCTCGATCGCCTGTTGCACCAAACGTTCGGAGACCGTATCCAGTGCGCTTGTCGCTTCGTCCAAAATTAAAATATCGGGGTTCCGCAGCAATGCCCGCGCGATCGCCAAACGCTGACGTTGCCCACCAGAAAGCATTACACCCCGCTCACCGACCTGCGTATCAAAACCCTCCGGCATATTCACGATAAATTCATACGCATTGGCACGCTTCGCCGCATCAATCAGATCCGTCTCCGTTTTTTCTTCACTGCCATACATCAAGTTGTAGCGGATAGAATTGTTGAATAAAAATGTGTCTTGACTCACAACTCCCATCGCTCGTCGAACCGATCGGAGAGAGAACTCGCGTAGATCCTTACCATCAAAGGTAATACGTCCCTCACTTGGATCATAAAAACGAGGCAGCAGATCCGCTAAGGTCGATTTTCCCGCTCCAGAACTCCCGACCAATGCAACCGTCTCTCCTCTCTTAATCTCCAGTGAAATTTCACTCAACGCTTGCTCGTCAGCACCGGGATAAGAAAAACTCACATTTTCAAAGCGAATTCTGCGCTCAAGCCCCGCATACTGAAGGCTACCCTCCTGCATAAAAGGTTTGTTAGAAGTATCGAGAAAATCGGAAACAATATCAATACTTGCAATATAGTTGGAAAGTTGGCCGCGAGTCCGGTTAAGCTGAGAGATACAAGGCAGAAGGCGAAATAGAAGTACAAGATACGTCAAGATAACCCCAGACAGGGATTCGATACTCTCCGCAAAAAAGGTACGGCCCCAAAGCACAATAATCAACAGTGATGCGACCCCTGCAAGCTCATTAATCGGATTGATTAACGCAAAGTTCATCTGTGATTGAAACGAAGCTTGGTTCTTAGCCAGAATTAATTCTGAAACCTCATCGATCTCGCGTTGCTCTTCACCAACTGTCTTAAGCAAACGGATGCCCCGTAGAATTTCGAGAAATCGTGAGGTCTGTTGGCCTGACTTTTGCGATAAAACAATACCAAAGCCCTTAGCTCGCCGAATAGAACTTTGATTTAACAGTGCGGCAACGGTTAGTGAAAGTACAGCGACGATCGTAAGCTGCCATGAAATAGAGACTAACAGGACTGAAAAGCCAAGAATCGTAATCGAGATTGAAGCCAGGTTAACGCTCGAAGTTAAGGCTCCTGCGGCTCGAGTTATCTCATTACCAAAACGATTTGTGATCTCGCCAATTTGGAATTTCGTAAAGAAGTCTAGATCGACCTTAAGTAGTAGGCGTAGTGCAGAAATCTGTAGATGGGTAATGGCACGACGACTCAGTAATCCATTGACATATTCGGTTGCTAGACGGCTGCATTCTTGAGACCAATCATCCCTAAGATAATGGCAACCAATATCAGCCCTTGCCACTGTTCTGGGAACGGATCTGCTACGGCCAGAATCTTAGAGAGAACAGGCGGGCCACCCTCAAACATCTCATCTCCGAAGTTTAGAAGCTTGAGGACAACAGGTACGATTAGTGCGATGCTTACGCTACTAAAAACAGCACCAGAAAAACTTGAGAGTAAAGCTAGAAATACGAGTAAAGGATTTTGCTTAATGATAGTGATAATGAATTTGTACGGAGTCATAAAAGTACTTTACCTAGATTGAAACGCAGTTGAAATACAAATTAGGGCTGTTGTACCATCGTAAAACCTAAGATCGAGTGACCTTTGTGACATGTTCAATAAGGATTAAGTTTTGATTTTGATTGACAAAATAAAAATAGGATTGTCTTGGTCTTAGTAGTTGGCTCAAAAATCTCTATTTATTCAAGGGTAAATGGTTGGATGCATATTTGAACGAGAGATGATCTCAAAATATGCTTTTTTCGAGCGAGCAAGCATCAGAAACCCTGCGTTTTCTTGAGTTACGACAATTTAAAACATGATGCAATATAGATTAATCTCATCTTCCAGAAGGCTGTCAGGAATTGTGAGGATTATTGATTACTGTAGAAGCTGCAATACTTAAGCTTAATGCAATTAGACTTGTCTAATTACATGTAAGTTCCAATTGCATTCGGCTTAAGTAATCCCGACTGCATTGACTCTCGCACTTAGAAAGCGCCTGAAAGGTTTCATGAACGCTTTAAGCGGTTTGAATGGTCATGTTTTTGGCCAAGATGCTTAAACTCTTATTGCTCAAAGAATACAGAATATCTCTGAAACACGGTTTAACGGAAAAGCTTAGGCAAACGGAGAGGTTCTCATGTCGCTGGGTGTGCGCAAGAAACAAGATCTCATTGATTGTCATCCCCATTAGCCGATCTCAGTACACTCAGCTTAACTTACAGCGCTGATGGGTAAAGATGGAATTGTGGAAGATCTCAAACCACATAGGAGACTTGGAAGACTTAGGCGAAACGAGTTTGCCGCTTTGTTCTCTATACGTCGCTTGCTTTTATGCCAGGACCCGGACTTGAACCGGGGACACGAGGATTTTCAATCCTCTGCTCTACCGACTGAGCTATCCCGGCGCGTTTTTTTAACGCTTAAAAAGCTTAACGCATGTTTTGAGAATTGGCAACTATTTTCGGGAATTTCCTGGTGATCATGACTGGAAGCATTCCGTTATGGGTTACGGCTCACTCCTATCCCTGAGTCTTGAAGTCTTGAAATCTTGTGGATGGCTGATCGGTTAGATTGGGCGTAGACGGACGAGATCGAGGGTGAAGGGGCCTTCGCCTGCGGCTCCGAAGGCGCGGACGCGGATGGTGTAGCGCCCGGATTCGGTGAGGCGTGTGTACATGAGTGAGTTGGTGGAGCCGTCGGGGCCGTCGTCGTTTTCGGCGATCGTCGATCCGTCGGGGCCAATCAGTGTCAAAATCGTGTCGAAGCTGTCAGAGAAGGCTTCGATTTCAATACGATCGCCTTCGTTGAGGTTCACGACGTAATCATAGAAGTAGCCGCCGACCCCGGAGGGAATTCCAGCTTCGGAGAGGACACCGTTGATGCTGCCACTGCTGGGGAAGGTCTGCGGGTTGTACAGCTCGTCAGCTCGGGCGCTGGAGGCAAATCCGACGCAGGCGATCGCGGCGGTGGTGGCGATCGTGCGGCTCACACGTCCGAAAAGGTTATTCATGAAAATTGGTTGATGAGTCTAAGGATTAGCGCGTTTGCACGGTTGTCGCGAAGTTATGGGGAACTTGGCGGCAACTTCTGCAAGTTTACTCTCCAAGATACCTACGTTCGCGGGTGGTCGGTTTCCGGGGAGAGAAACGATCGCGAATTGTTGTGTTTGGGCATCAATTGATGAAGGGCGGAGGGGAGAGTCACCGTTGGCGGATCTGGGAAGGCGGTGTGTTGGGGCTGGCGTGGTTGGCGATCGTGGTGTGCGATCGGGTCTGGCTGGCGATCGATCATCACGTGCCGGACTGGGATGAGGCTGATTATTTAACCGGAGCGCTGAATTATGGACGGGCGATCGGGTCGCTGTTGGGCGGTGATTGGGGCGATCGGGTTACGGGTGAGTGGTGGACATCGTTGTGGTTGCTGTCGTCGAAGATTCCGCCGCTGGTGTATATCGTTGCGGGAGGGATGACGCACTGGATTGGACGATCGGCGGATGCGGCGCTGTGGGTGAATGCGATCGCGGCGTTGGTGCTGCTCACGGCGACCTATGGCCTGGGGCGATGTTTGTTCGATAACGTCGATCGTGGGGAATCCGAACCGCAGTCACACCCACAGCAATTTGGGATCGGGTTTTGGGCAGCGTTGCTGGTGCTGGTGTTGCCGGGAGTCCTGACGGTACGGCGGATTTTTGTGCTGGATTATGCGGTTTGTGCGGCGGTGGCAGCAATTTGGTGGGGGTTAACGCGGTGGCGACGATCGGGTGATGGCTGGCGCGATCGCGATGGTTGGCTGTGGGCGATCGCGGTCGGGCTGATCGGCGGGTTGGGGCTGATGGTCAAGCAAACGGTGGTGCTGTTTACGATCGTGCCGGTGCTATGGATTGTGATCGGGGCGCTATGGCAGCGGCGTTGGGCGCGGGTGGTGCAAACGATCGCGGCGCTGTGGGTGTCGAGCTGGGTTTGGGGTGGTTGGTATGGGACGAATTGGCTGTTGATCTTGACCTCGGGAAAACGGGCAACGGTGGACTCGGCGATCGCGGAAGGTGATCCGAGTGTCTGGAGCTGGCGAGCCTGGACGTATTACCTAGATGACTTGCCCGATCGCGCCTATCCCTGGCTGTTGGGTTTGGCGATCGGCGGCGGTTTGCTGACGGTTTGGCGATCGAAGTTCGCAGCGTCGCAAATTTCAGGCAATCCAGCGAGTCATCCCTTCAAAGCACAAACGCGATCAGATTCCGATCGCTGGTTGCTGGTGATCTCGATCGGCGCTTACGTCCTCGGGGCGCTGAGTCCGAACAAAGACCCGCGCTATATTTTGCCCGAGGTTGCGATTTTGGCGATTTGGCTAGCCTTGGGATTGTCGGTTTGGTCGTGGAAACTTCGCATGATCGCGATCGCCCTCGCGTTCACAGCCAACATTGCCCAAACCTGGCCGACGAGCGATCCCCAGGCGTCACCCGATCGCGCCTACGCTGGCGCGAACTACCCCCACGCAGCGATCGTGGCCGCGGTATGCGTGAGGTGGAACCGTTTACACGGCAGACGATCGGCGTGCATGCCTTCGACGAAAACGGTGAATCAGCACAATCTGAATTTTTACGGGGCGATCGCCGATTTCGCGATCTACGGGCGGCAGGTCGGGACGATCGCCGAGCAGGTTCCAGCCGACATCAGGGCGCTATCGTGGTTTTTAGTCAAAACGGGTGATCCCGGTTCAGTGCCGGAGTCTTACGCGGCAATGGTTGAGCAGATTCGCCATGGCGGCGAGTTTGAACGCTTTGGCCGGTGGGATTTACCTGATGGAGAAATGATCGAGGTCTATCGAAAAATTGAGCGATCGGTTGAAATTGCGGCCACCGTACAGCCCGGTTCGCCCGCGTTGCCCGCGTCGATCTCAGGAATTGCCTTAGCCCTGGACTTGCCCAAACAAGCGATACCGGGTTCGATCGTCCCCGTGACCTACCGCTGGACGGGAAATTGGGAAGCGCTGCGCGATCGGGTGATGCTGTTGGGTTGGCATAATTCCAAATCGACCACAGCGGAGCGACCGGCTTGGATTCACGATCGTGCCGTCACTGCGGGTAATTTGACCCTAAAACCATTAGCCGATGGCGATCCCCACTCCTGCCGATCGCGTCCTGCAAACTGCACGTTTGAGATTATCGATCGCACCGCGATGCAAATCCCCGCCGAGATCGCCCCCGGTCGCTATCAGCTACAGGCGCGATCGCTTGATCCCCGTGATCGTGATCCCCAAGCCGTAACGCTCCAAGCCTCGGACACAATGATCGAGATTGTCGCCAGTTCGTCCAACCCGTCTAATCCGTCTAATTTTTCCAACTCCCTGACGACGGCTGATCCCCGATCGCGCGAACTCGATCTCAGTCAACAGTTACGGCAACTCGCGGCACTGATGCCCCAGGGACTCGATCAGCTCGATCACATTTTTAGCGACATTTCCCGCATCAACCAATACGACCCGACTCAGGACTATCTCGATCAGACGATCGCCGCCCTCGAATTTCGCCTGCAAATCGATCCCCGCCTGGATTGGGCGTACACGATCGCGATCGCGCAGCTTCTCAAAAAACGCATCGACCCCGCGATCGCCGCCTTTGATCGCATCACCCAGCTTGATCCCGCCAACCCTTATGGCTGGGCGTATCTCGCCGTCGTCGAAACCATTGGTCTCCATCCCCACGCCGCCTACCGCTCGATTGACCGCGCGATCGCGATCGCGCCCACGATCCCTGAATTCCACACCCTGCGCGGCGTCCTCGCCATCCTGTACGGCAACCTCTCCCAAGCTCGCCAGGATCTTGCGCCCTCACCCTAACGTCAGGAAGCGCAACAATCCGCCAAACCAACAAAAGCGTAAAATCGAACCATTCAACCCCGTATTTATACCATCACAAACCGATTGGTTTGAGTGCTGCGTATTTCCCCGCGTACCTCCCCTCATCTCTATTCTTGAGAGCTACAAGCCCAGGAGCTATAAGCATCGATGAAGTTTTATATTCAATCCGATAGCGATATCCCCGCCTCGAATCAGCTTTTTAATCAAATTCGTCTCGCGATCGCCTCGCGCCAATTTCCCCCTGGGCATCGCCTCCCCAGCACCCGCCAGCTCGCCATGCAAACGGGACTTCACCGCAACACGATCGGCAAAGTCTACCGTCAGCTCGAAGAAGACGGCCTCGTCGAAGCGCAAGCGGGATCGGGGATCTACGTGCGAGCCTTGGGTCATGAGGGGGGCGCGTCCTCCGGTGCGCCGATTTTGCGTGATAGCCCGGAGCTGGAAAAAATCGTTAAATCGAGTCTCGATGAACTGCTCAAACAGGGCTGCTCGTTGAGTAAGGCGCGGGAAATGTTTTTGGGCGAAATTGACTGGCGGTTGCGCTGTAGTGCGCGGCTGTTGGTGACGGCTCCGATGCAGGATATCGGTGCGGGGCAACTCATGGCGCAGGAGCTAGAGGAGTCATTGAATATGCCGGTGCAGCTTGTGCCGATGGAGGAGCTGGCGGAAACGTTGGATAAGGCGGTGTCCGGTACGGTGGTGACGAGTCGATATTTTATTGGGGATGCTCAGGCGATCGCGCGCCCAAGTCGGTGCGGGTGATCCCGATCGATATTTACGATTACGCTCGCGAAATGGAACTGGTGCAGTCGTTGCCGAAGGATACCTGTTTGGGCTTGGTGTGCTTAAGCTCGGGAATCTTGCGGGCGGGCGAGGTGATTGTGCATAGTTTGCGTGGTGACGAGATTTTGGTGATTTCTACCCAATTGGGCAATTCCTACAAACTCAACGCAATGGTACGCAGTGCGCGGCATATTATTTGCGATCAGGCAAGTTTTGAAGCCGTGAAAGAGGCGATTCATGGAGCGCGAGAAGATATTATTCGTGCGCCTCAGATTATGTGTTTTGAAAATTACATTAATCAAGATTCGATCGCTTTATTAAAACGTGAGTTAGGACTTGATTAGATCAAGGCCAAACTCATGGATATCAGGCCGTAATACAACGAAGCGTAACGGGGATCGATCTTGACTTGATGTTTCTTTAAATAACTTACAGAGCGGGTGTCGATCGTGCAGTTTACGATTTAGGCACGAATGAATTGACGACGGTGAATTCCAGGAATTGGCGATCGTGCATCGCGTATTGAACGCTGCGCGAATCAACTTTTTCGATGAACTGACATCACCAAATTCATTCCTTTGAACGTTTCCAAGGAACGCTTTTATGATTGCGACCGCTCCTACACAAAATAGTAATTTCAGCCTCGAACGTAACGGCTTGCCGAATGTTTGCGGATCTGAGGCTGAATTAACGGCGATTACGAACCACAATAATCCGGTATTTTTGCCGCGTACGAATCTCAATCTTAATTCGTTTAAAGCGAGTTTTGCTTGTGCGCTCCACATGCACCAGCCGACGATTCCAGCGGGCGCGAATGGCGAACTGATTTGCAATCTTCAGCACATGATGGAGAATCCCCACGACGGCGACAACCACAACGCCAGCGTCTTCGCCTACTGCTACAGCCGCATGGGTGATTTCATTCCTGAGCTAATTGATCAGGGTTGCAATCCGCGCATCATGCTCGATTATTCAGGGAATTTGCTTTGGGGTTTGATCCAGATGGGTCGCCAGGACGTGATTGATAATCTCAAGAAAATCACGCTGAATGATCGCTACTGGCCGCACGTGGAATGGCTCGGTACGATGTGGAGCCACGCCGTCGCGCCTTCGACACCGATCCCGGATCTGAAGTTACAGATTCAGGCATGGCAGCATTATTTTGCGGCGGTGTTCGGCACGGAAGCGCTGGCTCGCGTCAAGGGTTTTTCGCCGCCGGAGATGCACCTGCCGAACAATCCCGATACGCTCTATGAGTACATCAAGGCGCTGAAGGAGTGCGGTTATCGTTGGTTGATGGTGCAGGAGGGATCGGTCGAGACGCTTGATGGAACACCGGTGTACGATCGCGATGAAAAATACCTACCGCAGCGTCTGGTGGCGACCAACTCGCGCGGTGACACCGTGAGCATGACGGCGCTGATCAAAACTCAGGGGTCTGACACCAAGCTGGTGGCGCAGATGCAGCCGTATTACGAGGCGAAGAGCCGGGGTCGTCAGGAGTTGGGCGGTCAGTCGGTTCCGGGTTGCGTAACGCAGATCGCCGATGGCGAGAATGGCGGCGTGATGATGAATGAGTTCCCGGATGGCTACAAGCAAGCGTGGCCGCAGATTGCTGCTGATGGCAGTACGGTGGGGGTTAACGGCACGGAGTATCTGGAGCTGTTAGACGCGGCGGGTATTTCTGAGGCGGATTATCCGGTGTGTCAGGCGATCCAGCAGCACAAGATCTGGGCGCGGGTCGATCGCGACAATCCGGCTCCGGGTGCGGTGGCGGCGCGATCGCGGATCTGAACGAAAATGATCACCAGTTCAATATGGATGGTGCGTCATGGACGAATGATCTGAGCTGGGTGCGTGGTTATGAAAATGTGCTGGAGCCGATGAATCAGCTTAGTGCGAAGTTCCACGAGAAGTTCGATCGTGCGGTGGCGGAAGATCCGACGGTGACGCAAAGTCGCGAGTATACGGAGGCGTTGTTGTACGTGATGCTGGTGGAGACGAGTTGTTTCCGGTACTGGGGTCAGGGTACGTGGACGGAGTATGCGCGGGAGCTTTTATCGGCGGGGTGAGGCGATTGGTGAGCTAATTTTTTAGCGATCGGTAGGGTGGGCATTGCCCACCTTACGACGCCCGTTTAAGGTTTCAAGGATTTAGGTTTATGCGTCATATCAATCATGAGCATCATTGGATTGTAGATGGAGATGATTTTGTTCGTGGTGAAAATTTATCTCCTATATTGAAGGATGAACATGCAATATGCCTTTTTCAAGATTTTCAACAGAAATCGCGAGAAGCATTTGTCAGACATGTTGGTGGTTACTTACCCAGGCTGCACACAGAGGAAGGTTTATCTTGTGAAGTTCTAGAGCTGGATTTTAAAAAGTGGGTTTCTGGAAAACTTCGCTATGTCCTCATATTTAAACCAGACGATCCAGATACTCTCTTGGGAAAAAGCGAAGCAATGGAAAATGAGGTATTACCTAATACTTCCTTAGCCGATAATTCTTTGGATGAAATTCGCCAATTGGGAGAAATTTAAAGTGGGCGGTAGGGTGCGTTAGACGGACGATCGCCTATGGAAAAACAGAACCAAGTACAAATCCGTCGTAACGCACCGCGATAATTACAGCACATCCTTTTTAAGGACTCCCTTAGACTTGAATTTTTGTCAATATTTAATGCATTTTAACGTGAGTACGGGATAAGAAAATCAGCTCAGATCAAGGTGGGGTAAAGGTTCTGATGAATGCAATGAGCTATGACTTTGAGCAAATTGCCTTCATTCTCGGCGAATCGAGCCAAATTCTGGAACGACCACATCCCGTTACTTCAAGCCGTTCGTCAAGAATGACGATTTTGTAAGGCTTGCAGCCGATTCCTTATCCCGTACTCACGTCATTTTAGGATTAAACTAAAATACGGTTGGTTTAAATACATCTAATCTCTCTCTTTACTCTATGAATATGGCGTTATTCCTTGAGGCGATCACCTCTGTGACTGGCCCATTAACTCTTATTGCTTTTATTGCTTTTGTCTACTGGCTGGATTGATTGTTGTTTTAAAGTCTACAAAGGGTTTGAGTAGAGCACAGGAGTTATTACTTAAGGATTCACCTTTGCAGAGTGGTGAGTTCGTGAAAATCGTTAACGCGGTTCTTGTTACTCTACTCGTTATGGCAGGAATGCTATTTGCTCTGCTTGCGTTTAACTTTCACTTGACCTTACGACCTCCTAATACAGCTTCAGTCTGTTTCGAGAAGACATGCACAGGCCGCGATCCTAAAGATGCCGGGTGTAATATTGGGGTCTATACGATTACGTCAACAGTTGCAAGCTTTCCTGAGTTTGGAGAAGAATTCAAAAATATCAAGCTTGAAATGCGTCATTCTGATAGATGTAATGCGAGCTGGGTAAAAGCAAAAGCACCGATTGGCTCTACTCTTTACTTGAAAGGCGAAAACGGAAAAATATATGTATCTACAACAATACAAGACGATGGAATAACAGATCCGCACTACACAAATATGGGACCTGGTAATTTGACCCGTGAGGCATGTGTTCGATCACCAAATGGTGATGTTAAGTGTACCGAGCCTATTCAATGAGGCTATTGCCATTGTTCCCACGCTCTGCGTGGGCAACGCAATCCCCAGACACTCCGCGTCGCCTCCACTCATACTGGACGCAGAGCGTCCCCACGGCATTCCCACGCAGAACATGGGAACGATGAAACCATGAAACCAGCCATCGATCGCGATCGCACCCACGCCACCTTCTTCCTTGCCAAGAAAACCCGCTACAAACAAGACCCCCCAAACATCCAACTCGGTGGAATCGCCGCAAATCTCGCACGAGTTCAATCTTTTGGTCGCACTTGCCAAAAAGGCGAAACAATCGAATATCTCCTCCGCGAAACCCGCTTCTTTCTCGACTGGGCAGCCCCCGACGTATCCCTCGAAATCGCGATCGAACTCCGCGACCTCCAACGACTGATCACCCGCTGGCTCTTCGCCTGGGAACACATCTGGACAGACGAAACCGAACGCGAAACCGTGCTACAAACCGCCAAAGACTGGAGCGATCGGCTACTCCAGCGATCGGGATTAATCTAAAACAGAGCGGCAGGGTGCGTTAGACGGACGATCGCCTATGGAAAGACAGAACCAATTACAAATCCGTCGTAACACACCACGATCCTAACTAGCAATGATACAACACCTTCCCTCCTTAAGTGACCAGTGCCTAACGCTCCATCGTTGTGCTAGGTAACGCAAACTGCATGGCGGCATTGAAATAATGTCGCCACATCCCCGCCGTCAGGATAGAGGAGGCGACGATACTTGCAAGAGCGATCGCGAACAAAATCAAGATCTGATAAGCGGCAGCCACCAACGGGTCAACCCCGCTAAGAATCTGACCCGTAACAATTCCTGGCAAAGTCACCAATCCCACCACCATCATGGAATTGATAATCGACAACATCCCCGCCCGGATCGACTCCCGGCGATATTCCGCCACCGCCATCTCCGGCGTCGCCCCCAGGCACAAATGGGTTTCAATTTCGAGCTGACTCGCCGCCAGCAAACTGGCAAACCGTTCACCAGCGATCGCAGCACTGTTCATGGCATTGCCGATCGAAATGCCCGCCAGGGGAATGATGTATTGCGGGTTGAGCCACAAACTCGGACTCCGCAAGACGATGACATTGGTGTATAAAACCGCCACCGCTCCCCCTGCGAAAATCGCCAGCCACACGACCGGCAGCAGTTTTCGTGTCCGATTGGCGATGCGACTGTTGGCGGCAAAGGACGCAACGGTGGTCATAAATCCAACAATGATCACCAAGGCGATCGGGTTTTGCCAGGTAAAAACGGCCTGTAACACCGCGCCCACGACCAGCATCTGAATGATCGTCCGGGTAGCCGCTAGGGCGAGCCGACCTTCAAGCCCGAGGGATTGCCATGCTGAAATCCCGATTGCCAAACCGATCGAACCCGTAGCGAGGGCAAGATCGGTTAGGTCGAGCGTGATGAGATCTTGGATAGATTGCATTGGGACGACCAAAGGTGAGGGTGGGTGATCCCTGGGTCAAAAGACGCAGGGATGGTGAATAGTATCAGGTTTCGATCGGGTTGCTGGACAAACTGAGAGTCACAGTTGTGGACATTGATTGAGTTTGATCAGCCACACCGTAAAACTCAGTTAAAATATGTAAACCGTATGACACTTTTCGACGCCCCGATCGGGTTTATTCCATGACCGACGCCCCCGTCTCCCGCATTCGCAACTTTTGCATCATCGCCCACATCGACCACGGTAAATCCACCCTGGCCGATCGCCTGCTGCAAGACACCGGAACCGTCGAAGCGCGGCAGATGAAGGCGCAGTTCCTCGATAACATGGATCTCGAACGCGAACGCGGTATCACGATTAAGCTGCAAGCGGCGCGGATGAGCTATACCGCCAAAGATGGCGAGACGTACATTCTGAACCTGATCGACACACCGGGACACGTGGACTTTTCCTACGAAGTGTCGCGATCGCTGGCCGCCTGTGAGGGGGCGCTCCTCGTGGTAGATGCAGCGCAAGGTGTGGAAGCGCAAACCCTGGCGAATGTTTATCTGGCGCTCGAAAACGACCTCGAAATTATTCCCGTTCTCAATAAAATTGACCTGCCGGGAGCGGAACCCGAACGGGTGGCCGCCGAAATTGAAGAGGTGATCGGTCTCGATTGTTCCGATGCGATTCGTGCATCGGCGAAGGCCGGAATTGGGATTCAAGATATTTTAGAAGCCTTGGTGACCCGCGTTCCGCCGCCAGCCGACACGATCGACAAACCGTTGCGGGCGCTGATCTTTGACAGTTACTACGATCCCTATCGCGGCGCGATCGCCTACTTCCGCGTGATGGATGGATCGCTCAAAAACACCGATCGCGTTCGCTTTATGGCCTCCGGTCGCGATTTTGATCTCGACGAAATCGGCATCTTATCCCCCAGCCAAGTTCCGGTCGATGAACTCCATGCAGGCGAAGTCGGCTACCTCGCTGCCGCGATTAAATCCGTCGAAGATGCCCGCGTCGGTGACACGATCGCCCACCCCAAAGCCCTGCCCGAATCTGCCCTACCGGGTTATGCCGAAGCCACCCCAATGGTGTTTTGCGGCCTCTTTCCCACCGATGCCGACCAATTCGAGGATTTGCGCGAAGCCCTCGATAAGCTGCGCCTGAATGATGCCGCCCTGCAATACGAGCCAGAAACCTCGACCGCGATGGGATTTGGCTTCCGCTGCGGTTTCCTCGGGCTGCTACACATGGAGATCGTTCAGGAACGACTCGAACGCGAGTATGATCTCGACCTGATCACAACCGCACCCTCCGTGGTTTACGAAGTCACGATGAACGACGGCGAAGTACGGACGATCGATAATCCCAGTACCTTGCCGGAGCCGACCCAGCGCGAATCGATCGCCGAACCCTACGTCCGCGTCGAGACGATCACCCCCGAAGAATACGTCGGTACGCTGATGGAACTCTGTCAAACGCGGCGCGGCGATTTCATCGATATGAAATATCTCACGCCAACGCGGACGACCCTGATTTATGAATTGCCCTTAGCCGAAGTGGTGACGGACTTTTTCGATCAGGTGAAGTCGCGATCGCGTGGTTACGCCAGCATGGAGTACAAGCTGATCGGCTATCGCGCCAACATGTTGGTGCGGCTCGATGTCAAGGTGAACGGCGATCCCGTCGATGCGCTAACGGCGATCGTCCATCGCGACAAAGCCTACGATGTCGGTCGCGCCCTCGTCAGCAAGCTGAAAGAGCTGATTCCGCGTCACCAGTTTAAAGTTCCGATTCAGGCCGCGATCGGTAGCCGCGTCATCGCCAGTGAACACATCCCCGCACTGCGTAAAGACGTTCTCGCCAAATGCTACGGCGGCGATATTTCCCGCAAGAAAAAGCTGTTGAAGAAACAGGCCAAAGGTAAGAAACGCATGAAGGCGATCGGTACGGTTGATGTGCCACAGGATGCGTTTATGGCCATGCTAAAACTTGAACGTTAATCGAATATGTTAATCAACGTTATGGCAATGTTTTGATCGTTTTATCACTGATTCGATCAGTGGCATCGCCTTAACGTATCGATATCATTTTGAGGTCAGCCTAACGCTACAGTAATGCGAGGCATTGAATGCCGTCGCGTATTTTGTTACGTATGACTTGGAGAGATTAAGCGTGCAAAAGTTGGTTAAATGGCTGCGATTCGCGGTCAGTGATGAAGGGTTTCTCAAGCTCGTCGAGGTCGTTGAAACACTCATGGCCAAGGTGTTAACCCTGATCATGTTGGTGGTTATCCTCGTTTCAGTTTGGGATGTATCGAGAGCGGTACTCGAGTTGGTGACCGACGATTTAATCAATTCAAACTACAAAACCTATCTCAAAAGTACGTTATTTGAAATTTTTGGTCTATTTCTAACGGTCTTAATTGCCTTAGAAATTATTGAAAATATTACCGGCTATCTCAAAAAACATGAGTTTCAGCTTGAGCTAGTGATTGTTACCTCGCTGGTGGCTGTTGCTCGTAAGATAGTGATTTTCGATCTCGAATCCGCCGATTCTAGTAATGACTTAATCGGTCTGTCTGCCACTATTTTAGCGCTGACGATTAGCTATTGGATTGTGCGACAGGTTAACCGACGCGATCGCGGTAAAGATAGGCATTAAGTCATGGGGAAATGACTTAATAATGTTCGTGAAATTTTTGTGACCGCCAGTGTAGTCAAAGTGCCACTCAGTAGATCAAGCTAACTCGTGGATGTTATGCATAACACAAGCTTCTAGCTTGTCTACAACCAGGATGGTTGAGTTACGTAGTCTTAAGTCGCTTTAATTTTCTTGGGCGACTGATCTGCTCAACAGAAATTAGACCGGTGCGCTAAAAATCACTGACCGCTCGCGTGCGGTCTCACGTTTAAAGCACCGTGTTGGGGTCGGCTGACTTGTGGGTTGCGCCGGGGGTTTGGATGGTGCGGCGAGCGCGAGCTGCATCGATCGCCCAGCTTGAGAGTTCTGCAACGAGCAAGGCGACGATCACACCGTCGTCGATCCAGCCCAAAATGGGAATAAAATCTGGCGAAATATTGATCGGGCTAACCAAATACAGTAGCGTCGCCGCGATCAACACCCAGCGATATTGCGTGTGGCGTAGGGTATTACGATACCAGTCATAAAACGAGCTAACGAGGTTTTGCATGGGATTTCCGGCAAGGCTGACTTGCGATCGGTAGTTTGGTTGGTGTTGTTTCTGATTATGCCAAGTGGGTTGCGGTTGCACGAGTGGGAAAGACCCGCGTTGGGCTGACGGATATTGCCACTCTGCCGGTTTGCGGAATGCCGTGGAAGCAACGACCAACTTACGTCACGAGGGGCTGTTGTTTTTGGGGGAAAATCTGCCCGATCGCCAACGCTTCGAGATCCTGCACACAGGCACTGTTGTCATAAAGCCGATCCTGCCGCACCATGATCTGATCGCGGATCTGCTGACGCCACACCCGATCGTGCGCGAGCCGAACCGCCAGATCGATATAGTCCACCGGAGTCACGGCAATCGTTTCGGTCATACCCAGCGTCTGCAAAATACCCGCACTATGGCGCGATCGCATCAGTTCACCGGCACATGTGACGACCGGTAGCCCACAGGCGATCGCCTTCAGCGTCGTCACGCCGCCCGACCAGTGAAAACTATCGAGAAACACATCACAGCACTGATTGACCCGTAGATAGTCCGCCTCACTCAGACGCGGCAGAATGATCGCCAACCGATCAAAATCCAAGCCTTGTTCCGCAAACGATCGCTCCAGTCGTTGGCGAAACCGTTGGGTAATCTGCGGGCTCGGATGGGCAATAAACACCAGTTGCGCATCGGGAACACCCGCCGCAATGGCCGCCCAGATTGGGTCATCCTGGGGCAAATATTTAAATAGGGATTGGCAGCACAAAAACAGGGTTTTCGTGATTCCAAGTCCAAGCTGTTGGCGTAGGGACGATCGTGGAGATGAAACGTCATCGGCAGACGGGGTCACCGGCGCGGCAACGGTTGCGGGCGACTCCGTATTGGAGTGCGGTTGTGATGGTAGAGCGTTGGGAAAAACCGGACGAGGAAACACAATCCCAATGTCAGCGAGCCGCACCAGAGTTTCGGAGTAATGCGAATCGCTGATCTCGGTTTCCATCGCGACACTACTGAGAAAATAGTCGATCGTTTCGAGTCCTGTGGTGATGGGATGCGACCAACTCGTACATTGCACGCTGGCAAGGCGCATCGCAGCCAGGACGCCGAGGAGCGGATCGATGCCAAGATCGGTGAAGATCAACAGATCAAGCCGATCGTTGGCGATCGTCTGGGCGATCGTTGTGAGATCGCGATCGGGAAAGTGACGAAAATGATCGCAGGCTTGCCGGAAGCGTGCGGTGAGCGCGTCACAGCTTGATTGGGTGTAGTATCCGAAAATCTCGAACTGTTGGCGATCGTGATGCTCAATCCAGCCAATTGTTAATTCACCAAGTCGGGACGGCCCCATGCTTGATGAGACATAGCCGATTTTGAGCCGATGGCGTGGCAGGATGCGATCGTGGCGGTACTGCGTCTTAACCGCCGCAAATTCGGGATAGACCGCGCAAACCAGGCGACGAATTAAACGACCATAGCGCTCTTGAAACGGTCGATCGTCATAACCCTGGTAGCTCAGACCAAAATTCGTTTGCTGGGCGATCGCCTCTAACCACTCCGATGGCGTAATCGCGATCAGCCCTGGATCGTCTGTCTGCTTGGCACGACCTGAGCCGTGTTGTTCCAGATTGGCCGGACTTTCTGAATTCACCGAATTCTCTGGATTGACGAAACTCGCCGGATTCTCTGGATTGACGAAACTCATCGACGCCAGCGATCGATCAATCTCCTGTTCTAACCAGCTCAGACCGGCGAATACATCTGCGCGACACCGTTTAATCTGAGCTTGGCTCTCGTAGAGAATCGGAACTAAAATCACCCGCTGTAGCTGGAGCTTGGCGGAGTTAGGACATTGGCGAATCGCAATCTCAGCGCGTTCTTGTGCTTGCTCAAATTGCCCAAGATCTAGCTCGATTTGAATCGCAAGCTGATTTAACGGCACATCCTGGGGCGTACGACTCAGCTCGTCAATCACGATCGTTCGTGCGTCAGCGTGCTGATGTAGGGTGCGGTGACAGTGAATCAGCGATCGGGCGTGGATGGGGTTGGGCTGGTGGTGGTAGAGGCTGTGATAGTGGCGCAGAGCGCGGCGGGGTTGCGTCTGTTGGGTCGCGTGGGTTGCGAGTTGATGATAGAGCGGGCAAGGATCAATCTGGTAGCGTTTGACCACCTCCAGGCTATGCCGGAGATCCTCCCAGCTCTGGCGCTCAACTTCCGGCTGACACCGCATTAGCCCTTGCTCGTACCACCTGATCGCAGCCTCCAACTTGTGATATTCCAGATCAACCCGAGCGCGGTTGAGGTATCCCCCAGCTCGCTGGGGCTGTGCCTCGATCGCCCGCTCAAATAGGTCAGCCGCACGATCGAGATGATCGAGGTCGTAGTATAGATTTCCGAGATTGTTGAGTGCGTTGAAGTGATCGGGCTGGCGATCGAGGGCTTGGTGGTAGGCCGCGATCGCGTGGGCAGGCTCGCCGAGTTTTGCGTAGGTCAGCCCCAAACCGTAGTAGGCTTCGGCCTTGTTTTCGTCGTGGGCGAGGGTTTGCCAAAACGCTTCGATCGCCTGATCCCAATTCCCCTGCTCATAGTAAAGAAAGCCCAAATTAAGCTGGGCGCCGAGGTGCTGAAGGTCGCGGCGTAGCACCGTTTGATACATCACTTCAGCTCGATCGAATCGATGTTCCGCATGATGAAACCGGGCTTCGTCGTACACCATCGAGAGAAGTCGCTCCGGTCGTACTAGATCGATTTGGGCTAACCGCTCGCTGGTTGTGGGGTCTTCGACGATGCGATCGACAGGGTAGATTTGGACATGGGGCGGCCAGTTTGACTGCTCGGCCTGACGATCCCAGAGCAAGAGATGAACGCCAGCCGGGAGATCCTCAGCAATCGCGGTCGAATCAAGCTTGCAACCGGCCAGCCGAACATTCAGAAAATCCGCGATCGCCTGTTGTGTTCCGGCCTGCTCATAGCCTGCCAGAACAATCGCAGCGCGATCGGCTAAGTAAGGTTCCACCCGTAACAAACACACCAAGAGCGATCGATAATCACACGGCCCCGTATAAACAAACAGGCCAATGCGATCCGTGCTGCCCATGTGCCGCAGCTCAACAAAAAACTCTTCAATACTCGTGGGCAATAACCAAATGCGATCCGCGATACCCCACGATTCAAATCACGCATCAGCTCATCCGGTGTGCGGGACAAGGATGTACGCGAAGCTGCACGCGAGCTGATCCGCGTTCCGATCCGCGATCGGGGGTCATCGACTGCGTAGGCCATTACGTCTGGATTATGCGCCAGCGCTGCGATCGTCATCTCCCCGATCACTCGTCCCACTTCAACATAAATCTCATCCGCTTCGAGACAGCTTGCCGCGCGATCGAGCAGCGCTAGAAGACTCGGATGGACATCACTGGCGAGTTGGTCGCAAACCTTTGACCAGTAAAGCTTGGGTGGTCTTGTAACATTGCCACGGTGTTCTCCCAGAAAGCGACAATAATCCATAAGCAGATCCGGTCGATGCAGTATAAGCCCGGACTAACATACCAATGCAGCAGGGTAGGAACGCGCAGCCTTGATCCCCAGAGAATTCGGTCGTCCTGGCCGATGAATGTGTAAGCCCTGATCAGCACGTTTTAGCTTTAGCCTACCTCTTGACTGTAGCGAACTCGCGAGGGGTTGGGTGGGTCGCACGGCGAATGTCTATGCGTGATGCAAAGCCAAGGCCGTTCTATCAATCGGAAGATGCGAGGGATGGGCGAAGTTGTGGATCGATGGGTTTGTCGATCGTGATCGGCGGAACGTCATCTCGCAAAACCGCGATCGCAGCGGCTGACTTAAGGTATATTTTCCCCCTCATTGTCTCTGTTCCCTTCCGCTTGTGCCTCGAGTTCCTCGATCGTCAGCACCGGTAAACCAGCGATCGGATAAGTGGCAAAATCCCAGCCGATCGACTCGAACAGCGACATCCAATTGGCTTCTACCAATGCCATCTCTGCGGGCGTCATCGCAAGGCGCCGCGCATCATCCAGCGTGACCAACGTATCGAGCCATAGTCCCGCTTGAGCCAACGCTGCCGCCTGCTGAATTCGTTCCGGGATCGTCGTCGCCTCAAGCAGTATCGGAACTTCAAGGGGATGCAGAGCGCCAAATTGTCCAAACCCAAACTCATTGCTGTTGGAGCAAGGGGTGACAAACCAGTCCAATTGATGATCGGAGGCTTCCAGTGTGGAATCGGCGGCTAGGCTCACCCGTAAGATGTATCCACCCTTCGTCACGGGAACCAGGCGGCGAGATTGAGACGCAGCATCGGTGTCCTCATGAAACGGCTCTAGGTTCGCGTCACGCTCAATCAGCCCGAGATCGAGGAGGCGTAAAGTTTTGGGAGAGTTCCCCTCGATCGTTGCGATCGGGCTGACGTAGACGAACAAATCTAACCGATCAACTCGTGATTGATTAATCCGCTGTGGCGGAAACATTTGCACGGCACTGGGATCGATATCCCCGATGGGCAACAGCGCAAAAGTTCCCGCACAGTTACTGCGGGTCGCACCGCTGCCCGTTTCGCCAATTTCATCATCTGTCGGTGGCTCAAATCGCACCACACCATCGAGCACAGACTGATCGCCTTCAACCAGAGCCGGATTGAGCACCGGTTCGATCGCCTGAGCCAACACATCCGCCTCCGACTCACCCCCTCTAGACTCGATCATCGTCGCCAACTCTTGCGAACCGGTGTCGGTCAAGCCCTGGACATTCGCAGGGAAGCTGCCCGCAATCACCACCGACAGCGCAAGCCAGGGTAAGTAACGGTTCCACGATCGGGCCGCTATCGTAGACCGTGCGATTACGATCAAGCTCGTGAATGTTGGTGAAGTTCGAGAAACTGGTGAAGCAAAGTGCATAGGAGGTCAAAGAGAAACGGCAAGGTCTAGAAGAAAATGCGATAGTACAGGCGGTGTCACCCACCCAATGACGCCGAAAGACACCAAAAGATGCTGAATAGCGACACGATCAATCAATATCAGGTCAATTTCGGATCAACCTCAAATCAGTTTCAGATCAACCACACAGTCGATCGCGCACCGGATTGATGTTCAAGATTGTCCGAGCATCTAAAATCACTCCAGTGGTGACCGGCTGAATTCGGGAAATACACTGACATCGAGCGAAGCACCACCGGCGATCCATCGACCCGATGCCCGTTAACTGACCCTGAGCTACGGCTGTCTTTGCGGCAGATGTCAACCTCGATCGGTGGTTTTGGTGAGCGCTTCGATGCTCGCTGGTGAACGCTTCTCATGTTTCCCAAGCCCAGCTCTCTGTACTTTTCTCTGTACTTTTCTCTACTTTTCTCTGTACCTTCTTCACGTTCTTTCCTACTGAACCCAGGCTTATGTTCAAACAGGGTCGTTATGAATTCAAGTGGCTTCAACATGTCAGCGAGGTGGAGCAGTCGGAATGGGATGCCTTGGCGGTTCCGCTCGCCACGCCGTTTTTGAGTGGACGTGGCTGAACGATATGGAAAAATCCGGCAGCGCGATCGCCCAGACGGGCTGGATGCCCTGCCACCTCATCGCCCGTTGTGACGGTCAACTGGTCGCCGCCGCACCGCTCTATCTCAAAGGCCACAGCTACGGCGAGTTTGTCTTTGATCAACAGTTTGCCGAACTCGCCGATCGCCTCGGCATTGGCTACTACCCCAAACTACTTGGCATGAGTCCGTTTACCCCCGCCGAGGGCTACCGCTTTTTAATCGATCCGAGCGAAAACGAAGCGGAGATGACCGCGCAAATGGTGCAGCAAATCGATCGCTTCTGCAATCGCAACGGCATTCGGGCTGTCATTTTCTCTACACTGATCCGCAGTGGCGATCGACGATCGAGCAATGCGGCTTTAGCAAATGGCAGCATCATAATTTTGTCTGGAGAAACCACGGCTTTGATGATTTTGATGACTATCTCAAGCTGTTTAACGCCAACCAGCGTCGCAATATTAAACGCGAACGTAAAGCCGTGACCAAGGCCGGGTTACGCCTAGAAGTTGTGACGGGTGATGCCATTCCCAACTCATTTTTTCGCAGATGTACCACTTTTACGAAAGCACCTGCGATAAGTTTGGCTGGTGGGGTAGTAAATACCTGACACCAGACTTTTTTGAGCGGTTGCACCATTCCTATCGCCATCGCGTCGTCTTTGTCGCGGCCTACGATGAACGCGACGATCGCCACCCGTCGGGGATGTCATTTTGCCTCACGAAGGGCGATCGACTCTACGGGCGCTACTGGGGCAGCGACAACGATATCGACTGCCTGCATTTTGATGCGTGCTATTACACGCCGATCAGTTGGGCGATCGAACACGGCATCCAAACCTTCGACCCCGGAGCCGGTGGGCGTCACAAAAAACGACGCGGCTTTCCCGCGACGCCCAACTACAGCGTGCATCGCTTCTACGATTCACGCCTCCAACAAATCTTGGTTCCCTACATCCGCCAAGTCAACGAACGCGAACAGCAGCAAATCGACGAGATGAACGCCGAGTTACCGTTTGCCCAAGCGAACGGCTCGCCCACCGCGAACGTTAAAGCCAAGCAGTCACCACAGATCCCGCACAACCCCGACGATTTGCTTCAGTCTTAATTGCTAGACCCCGGCGCGATCGCACAGGTCGATCAGTTGGTCGCGATCGAGGTCGCGATCGAGATATTGCGGATTATCGGGCTGATACGGAGCGCGAAGCCGATCGGCACGCAGCACGATCGCCGTCTCGGGCAACACCGGCACATCCGGATCAAACGCGGTCGATCGCATCAAGGAACTGGAAAAACCGCGAAACACCATCACGCAATCCGGCTCGCCCTCAATTTCAGCCTCAATGATCAGGACATCATTCGGATGCTTGAGGGTGTATTGTTCCAAACGTTGGGCAAAAGTCATAGATCACGATTTAACCGCTGAGGATTGTTGAGGATCATTATCGATGGCGACGGAAATTGAGCGTAAGTTTTTGGTGACGGGCGATCGCTGGCGATCGCTAGCGGAGGGCAAACTTTACCGTCAGGGCTATCTTGCACGCGGAACAGCGACGGTGCGGGTGCGGATTGTTGGCGAGCGTGGCTATCTCACGATTAAAGGCCAAAATGACGGGATTTGTCGCCTGGAATGGGAATACGAAATTCCGATCGCGGATGCCCAAATGATGCTTGACAGCCTCTGCGACGCGCCGATCATCGAAAAATATCGCTATCCAATCTCGATCGATGGCTACCTCTGGGAAGTGGACGAATTTTTGGGCGCAAACGCGGGGTTGATTATCGCCGAAGTTGAACTAACCGACGAAACCGATCAGCCCACCCCCCCCGACTGGATCGGCGCTGAGGTTTCCGATGACCCACGCTACTACAACGCGAACCTGGCGCAACATCCGTGGTCGCAATGGTCACGGGACTGACCCGATCTTCACAGGCTAGAAGCCCGTGCTACGGTGATCAAAATTTTGTCCACACCAGACGGCGAGTAACGATATTAGTCTGCTCTGCTCGACTTCACGCGAGTATCGATTGAGGACGATCGCGCCCATTCCGACGACGCATCCACCAGCGGCAGCAACGGCCCTAGACGCTCCGCCCCGTTCGTATCCAAATCGCTATGACACACCACAATTTTTCGCAAGCTCGCGCCACCAAATCCCCCAACACATAGCGCAACCGCCACTCATTTCTCTGGAGTTCAAACTCCTCCGTTAGGCGTTCACCCGCCCACGCCTGCACAAACAAGGGCGCTCCGAATAGCTCCGCCGTTCCGCCCTGAGTCCAGAGCGACGACCCTGCATCCAGCCAAAACTGCCAGCGATGGGTTTGTCGCGTCGATCGATACTGAAAAATATTACTCAGCAACACGCTCGGCATCGAATCACGATCACCCACTCCCGCACCCACCGGAAACGGATCAGCCGCGATCGCCCCGCTACGAATCAACGCCACAAATCGATCCACAATCAGCCGCTCATCCCCCAGTTCTGCCCCGTCCGACGGTTGCACGATCGCCCCGGACATTGGCTCGGACATTGACCGCACCATCTGACGTTGCACATCCCAATAATGCTGCGAAGACTCGATCGTCGCTCGCAACTCCACCAGCTCGTCATAGGCCATCTGTGGCCGCCAAAACCAATCACGGACGATCCGCTCCAGGATAGCCAGTGCGTTAAGCTGCCCCGCCGCCAACTCCTGCCGCACCTGCCGCAGCCAGTCCAACACATACCCATAGGCCGTCGAAGCTCGATAGCCCAACCGATCGCGACGCCGAAAAATATCGAGCGGCACAAGATCAGGCACTGTACGATCGGGAACGTAGCAGATGTCAGCAATCATGCCCGCACGGACGGGGTCAATATCTGGGTCAAAGGTTACCCCAGGAATATCCGTCGCGATCGGTGGCAAGTCCATCACGCCACTATCCTGTGAACGCCGCCGGGGTGACAGCATGGTCAGCATTTCGGCCACACCATCGCGATCAAGTCGATCGCCCAGACCGTAAACCAGCACCAACAACGTCAGCAAGGCTCGCACACGCGGCGAGCCACTCAGGGGACGCTGCACATTGAGCGTCCGCACCGGAATACCTCGCCCCGTTAGGATTGTCGCGATCGCATAACGCGACACCGCATCAAGACCGGGCGCAATGATCACAATCTCGTCCGCCGCCACCTCACCGGATCGAACGAGATCAATTACCGCCTCCGAAGTTTTAACGTAAAGCTGCGATCGCGACACCGTTTTGAGGTGGACGATCTCCGGCGGTAGCGGTGTGAACTCAAACGGCTGATACACCGCAGAAAAAATCGGATCACGCAGACGGGCTGACAGTCCCGCCGCATGAGCTAGATCCTCGATCATCTCCGGTGCGGCCTGCGATCGCAGCGTCCACAACGCATCAGGATCGGCATTAATCCCCCGACGAATGCTCATACTTTGAACTTCACGATCGCCATCCACCTCAAATGTATCCGCATTAAACGTCAGCGTCCCCAAGCGATCCGCCTGAGCAAATACCTCAAACATCCCCCGCGACATCCCCGGATACTCATCAACATCATCCGCATAAATCCCACTAAACCGCGTAATTAGCTTCTGACAATACGCCTCACTGGTTAACAAATGCTGACGGTACAACCCAAGGATCGTCCCGTAGGTTAAAAAACCCCGCTCCAGCGTCCAGTTAAACCACTCGATCGCCGCTGTCTGAATCGCCAACGCAGGACAAGCCAAATAATCCGGCAAGCCACGATCAAGCCGATCGGCCATCTCCTCGAGATCAATGCCCGCCGCTGTCGCCAATTGCAACAAATCAAGAATGCGACGCACCTGGCGATCGGCACTCACGCCCGGTTGTTGCAGTACTCCGTCATCTTGCAATGACTCCGCCCACAAATTCCGCGCAAGTTCTAGCTCCGTTTCCGACTGTAGCCGCAGCGGAAACGCCGTCATCAAACCGCGTTCCGCCGCGATTTGCGGCCAAAACAGCAGCACCTCACGCTCAAAAAAACCGAGCGGCGTCGTCATCTCCACTGGATGCCGACCCACCAACACTTGCCCGAGGCGATCGCTCAACACACTGCGGTTATCGCCATTCGCCGCCAAAATCAACAGCGGCGGAGCACTTTGAGGCACGCACAAGGGAGCGGGAACACGCCCAGGCAAATGGGGTAGACCCTGACCCAGCCAGCGATCAACCTGATCCGCGATCGTTTCAATCAATCGCTGCGTCTTCCCACTTTGGGTTGCACCCTCAATCCAGCGAAACTCCACCATGCTTACGCAATTTACCCTCCCAACATTAGCAAGGATACCCTAGCGCTAGTGTTATCAATTAATCGTAGAACCCTGATTGGTTAAGCGATCGAACGCCCGTCCCAACAAGAAAAGCTAGGGGCTGAAACCCTTACTGAGTAAGCGCCAGAAATTTAATTGATGACAGCCCCTAGCCCCTGAAAACCGCCACGATCAGCATAAGCACGACATCAGCACGATCAATGCAACTTAACCGACCGTGCTACCTGGTCGCTCTTCATCATTCGGTGGGTCAAAGCCTTCCGCCAAGACACTTTGATCTGACGAAATGCGAGAGGCTTCGATCGAAGGATCGACGTTCGTACCGCCAAACGTAGCAAAAGCATTCAACGACAACCCGACGATTAATAGGCTGTTCAAGAAACGGATGGAAATCATAGTATGCACCGGCTAACTTAACCCAACTATAACAAGTTTGATGAGTTTATTTGAGTGCATAAGCGATATCAATCAAACTTAATTCTAGTTCTATCGAGGTCACCATGGTGAATACTATTTTCGGTAAGCGTTAACTTCTGAAATCACTCGGATATGATAGATAAAAATTCAATTATTTTGGTATTTTTTCTCGAATGACAGCTTGAATAGCTTGATCTTTTCTAGAATATAAGTGGACTAGCTCTGTAAATTATTCATCGACTCAAGAGGTATTAAGGCCTTTCTAAAATCCTAAACTTAAACTTAACAATAAACAGAGTTTAATTTCCAAATAACTTGACTGTAAGACTTATAGAGACGATCGCAACTTACGCAATGAAATTATCTTTTAATCAAATAAGGCCAATTCATATCAAGTCAAAACGATTGAAATCTATCTAGTTGTAATTAAAAATATGAACCAAAATATTTATATCGGTGATTTGTTCTATCTAAAAGAACACCAATATTTGCTATATCTCTTGCAGAGATAAAACAACTCATTCTATTCAGATATTGAAATATACCTGTAGTAAGAGCTTCAATTTTCCGTAATAAAACTGAAGGAATGAGGGGCGAGTAAGCACACACAATCCAGATGCTGTTCAATACAATTACTTTAGCGTGGTATTATCACGTAAGTGAATCAACGTATAATCCTTGCGTATTATTTCGGTGTTAATGCTGTTTTGAACTGTAAAGCGAACCGTACGAAGCTTGACACGCTCGTCGGAATAAATCGGGGAAACCGGGCGTTAATCTCTCGCAGCGGATTCACCTTGGGGTGCGGTCACTGGGTCAAGGGTTTTGATCGATGAAGTTAACAATGTCAAAATTTGTTGTGCGATCGCGTTGTACGGTCGCGTTCTTCTGTCACGAATTCACCCTTCACGGGTCAGCATCACCCGACTCGCCGTCCTGATCATTTGTGCAAGTTCTCGAAGAAGAGAGTACATCCGTTGATCGTATGCCTCAATTTAAGACGCCAGAACTCGTTTGGTTTGAGGTCTTCAAACTCCCTGCATGATATAGGTCGTAGATCTGACCCCTAAGTTAGCCAGGGAGGAGTTTTGCATCTCTGACCGCTTTAATTCACCGCCGGACGCATCGCCTATCCCTAGAGACGATCGCCCCCGTGCAGTTTGCCGCGTCCTATCGTGACGCCTGGTCGATGGCCCACATTCTTCCGTCTCATCCGTCTGCCTGGAATCAACAGGTTTACCAACGACTCAAGCTCGCGTTTGAGTTGGGTTTGAAGCATCAAATTTTTGTCGCGGTCTGTGATGACTGGACGCAAACCGACGCGCTAGCCGCTCGACTCCAATCTGAAATTGGCCCTCATCTCAGTCGCGGTCCGGGTCTGGTTAGTCTCAATCTTCAGTTAAATCATCCTGATCCGATCGCACAAATTCGCCGTTGGCTCCAGCGCCGATCGCCACCATTGTCAACTTCAGCTTCGCGAGTGCATCCCCTGCTGACCTCGGTGGCACACGATCCAGAACATCACCACGCCTCGAACTACGATCGTTCGGCACTGACAACACCGGGCTTCCAAATTCTGGGCGTTGAAACTTTAATTCGTCAGTCGGCGGCTGTGCAGTGGTCATTTTTGGGGCATTTGCGGCGGCTACCGGAACATTTGTCTGAGCTAGATTCGAGCATTTTGTTTTGGATGTCACGCCCGTGGCGCTATACGATCGCCCGGTCTACGCCGGAATTTTGGCGCTGTTGTTCGGGAATTTTTGAATTTACCGGCGAGCCGATCCCCCGGCGTATTAGTGCTGTGCCGATGGTGCGCGATCGCGTCTATGCACCTGAGATGCATGAGGCTTCAGCGTCGCCCAAAACCTCCGATCCAGCGATTAAACCACCCCTCGCGCCCGACCCGCTGCACGTTACCCCGTGGACAGAACCGCCTGACACCACAGTCCCAGAGACAGACCACCCCGCCGCCGAGCGCTTCGACCTTAGCTTCAGCGAGCTATCTCAGGCCATCGAGCCGATTCTGGTTGCCAATGTCCAGGAAACACGCCATTTAGTCGTCTCGACTGAAGTTGATCCGCAACAAGTGCTGGTGCATCTGTTTGAGCTGAAGCGAACCCATGCTGATTCGGCCACACTGGCAACAACCTATCAGTGTCTGGGAAGCATTTACCGCGATCGTCTCGATTCTGAGCGCCCAGATCTCCGGTGTGTCATGATCGCCATTCAAGCCTATGAATGCGCGTTGGCCTGTTGGCATCAGAGCGAACACGTTGAGGATACGCGCGATCGTCAGTTGCCTGTATTGGCGAATGATATTGGCACGCTGTATTGGATGATGGCGGACTGTGTGGAGACGACGGACGATCGCATTCTGAGCCTACAGCGGGGTGAGGCGGCCTATCGTTATACTCTGGAGCGACTCAGTGAAATCGAACAACCCTATGCCTGGGCAAGCATCCAAGACAATCTAGGTTCGCTGTGCAGTGATTTGGCACGGATGGCCACGGCGACAGCACTGCAAATCAAGACCTGGAAAGACGCGATCGCGTCTGATCGTGCAGCACTACGCTATCAATTGCCGGAACTTGATCCACAACAGTTCGCAACGATTCATAGCAATTTAGGTACAGCCTGCTGGAACCTCGCACAAATCACTGAGCCGGTGATCTATCTTGAGCAAGCGATTCAGGCTTATCGTACAGCGCTCGAGTTTTTCACCGCAGAGCGTGATCCTTGGAGCTATGCGATGCTGCAAACGAATCTCGGTACAGCGGCCTGGAATCTTTCCCGGTACGATCGCCAGCGCGATCGCCTACAATTTGCCATTCGTTGTTATCGTTCGGCTCTCGTATACCGCACCGCAGAAAATCATCCGACGGGCTATGCCGCAACTCAAAATAATCTTGGGACAGCCTACTGGAATCTAGCAGAGACCTTTGATATTCGCCAGGAACGTGAAGCCCTCATCACAAGTTTACGAGACTCGATCAGTGCGTATGAGCAGGCCATTATGGTCGCTTCTCAGGTTCACGATCGCACGGATCTAACGCTGAGTTTTGACCTCCACGCGACCTATGACAACCTCGGGATGGCCTACGCCTACCTCGGAACTTGCCTATCACGTACAGATGACGCACCTGAACGCCTGTGTTGTTATGAGCAAGCCGTGGCCTGCTACGTACGGGCGATCGAGGGTTACGGCTCCGATGATCCACGCTATGACAGCATCCTCAACGAATTGACAACAACCCTACGTTCTCTGCATGATCGCGAAGGGCTCAACGCCCAAAATCATGTGTTTTCATCCATGCCTGCGCCGATCATTGCGGACGTAATGCGCCGCCTGTAGTATCCCAATCTGCAAATTTTTTCACCTCCGCCAGTGCCGCTTTGAGGCCACCGCTATCCATCCAACCAACATACGCACCAAACACGACCGTTTTACGGGAATCAAACACATAGACATGGTAGACCCGTAACGTATTCACAAAAACTCCGACGGAGCCGCTGCCATCGGGAAAGACAACGCATGTTTCTGACGCTTTAATGTTTTCGGGATTACTATCTTCCGTGATTCCAGAACATTGCTGAAAGAGCTCGATCGCCTGTTCTCGCATTGACTCGCCCAGTAGGGCTTGCATCACAGCTTGAAGCGTTCCGGCATTGTGCTCCCGTCCTTTGAAATAGCTGGTATGCGCGTCGCCCGTTTTCCACGGCATTGCCAGATTCGGCTGACCGATGACTTTTGTGGCTTTTCCCAACAGGTCGTTGTTTTGAGCAATGTAGCGATCGCGAAGATCCAGACGGTGCTGCCAGTCCAAACGGTCTTGGCAGATATCAGCCACACGACCCTTGAGCGGATATGAGGTCTGAATTTTCGCGCTTTGCTTGCTGTAAATCACTTTGAAGAATCGACCACAAACGGCGCGTATTGCCCAGTAAATCTCCCCAAAATCCCGGATAACAGATCGGTGCTGATAAGTCGCGATCGAGCATCTCATCTCTAATCGCCGTCTCCAAAGCTTTCGCGTATTCGGTGTGGCGGGTCGCGACGCCATGAATAAAAAAACAGCAGCATAGTGGAATCAATGAGCGACGTTGAGGGGCGATCGAGCCGGAACAGCAAGGCGATCGTGTTTCATGATCGATTCTGACAGTTCTGAGTAATTATCCAACAAAAAACGCCCCTCAGATTTTGAGGGGCGCTTCTTGCTAGTTAAAAACTAAACTTGTCTAGAGACTTGTCTCAAGATACGACTTAGAATTAACCGTTGATAGCAGGAGCTTGGACAGCAACCGGTGCAGATTCACCAGCAGCCAGGTCAAGCGGGAAGTTGTGAGCGTTGCGCTCGTGCATCACTTCCATACCCAGGTTCGCGCGGTTCAGCACGTCCGCCCAGGTGTTGATCACACGGCCTTGACTGTCAAGGACAGACTGGTTGAAGTTGAAACCGTTCAGGTTGAACGCCATCGTGCTTACGCCGAGAGCGGTGAACCAGATGCCAACCACCGGCCATGCACCTAGGAAGAAGTGCAGCGAGCGGCTGTTGTTGAACGAAGCGTATTGGAAGATCAGACGACCGAAGTAGCCGTGAGCTGCCACGATGTTGTAGGTCTCTTCTTCTTGGCCGAATTTGTAGCCGTAGTTTTGCGACTCAGATTCGGTCGTTTCACGGACGAGGCTCGAAGTTACGAGCGAACCGTGCATTGCCGAGAACAGCGAACCACCGAAGACACCAGCCACACCGAGCATGTGGAATGGGTGCATCAGGATGTTGTGCTCTGCTTGGAACACCAACATGAAGTTGAAGGTTCCAGAAATACCGAACGGCATTCCGTCAGAGAACGAACCTTGACCGATCGGGTAGATCAGGAAGACTGCGGTTGCTGCTGCAACAGGTGCTGAGTAAGCAACACAGATCCAAGGGCGCATTCCGAGGCGGTAGCTCAGTTCCCATTCACGTCCCATGTAGCAGAAGATGCCGATGAGGAAGTGGAAAGCGATGAGCTGGTAGGGGCCACCGTTGTACAGCCACTCGTCGAGTGAGGCTGCTTCCCAGATTGGGTAGAAGTGGAGACCGATCGCGTTCGACGAGGGAACAACTGCACCGGAGATGATGTTGTTGC
>JAAUPN010000013.1 GCA_012033105.1 Coleofasciculaceae cyanobacterium RL_1_1 | reverse complement strand
GACGCCGGTCTGGGTTTTCTGGTCATTCAGTGGATTCGCCTAAACGAATTTCGGGCGATGGCGACGGCGATTCTGGCAATTATCGTCGTGATTATGACGCTCGATTATGTGTCGAGTTGGCTGCGCAAACGCATCCTTGAAGGTGTGCCGCAACGCAAGGAACAGAGTACGCTGCGCAAAGTGGTCGTGCGTGGTGGCGTTATCGTGGCGTTTGTCGTGGCGTTTGCCTGGTCGTGGAATATTGCCGAAATCGATATGACGGAGTTGGCCAGAGGCGCGCCGGATGGCATGGCGCTGGTGCGTTCGTTTGCCATTCCCGATGTAATCGATTATCCAACCGATCAGTTAAGTGTGGAAGCGCTGTTGCCTGTGCCGTGTGATTCGGCCGAATCCACACCTCAAGCGACATCTGGCCCGCGCGTCGTTCTCGAACCAGACTGCGGCGATCCTGGCGAAAAACGATCGCCTCGCAGCGCACAACCGCAATCGCTTTTCCCATGCGGGCGTTTTAGCGCTGAATCTGCTGTCGTCTCCCGGTGCGGGCAAGACGGCCTTGCTAGAGCGGACGTTAGTAGATCTGTCGATTCCGGCGGCGGTGATTGTGGGTGATTTGGCGACAGATAATGATGCGGCGCGGCTGAAGCGGGTCGGGGCGCAGGCGATTCCGATCGCGACGGGTAACGTTTGCCATCTGGAAGCATCGATGGTGGCGGCAGCGCTCGATCGGCTGGATCTGAACACGATCGATTTGCTGTTTATCGAAAATGTGGGTAATTTGGTTTGTCCGGCGGCCTACGACCTGGGTGAGGCGATGAAAGTTGTTTTATTTTCGGTGACGGAAGGCGAAGATAAGCCGTTGAAATACCCCACGACGTTTAAAAATGCGGATGTGGTGTTGCTGACAAAAACCGATATTGCCGAGGCGGTGGGCTGCGATCTGGCACTGGCGCGGCAAAATATCCACGCGGTCGCACCTCAAGCCGAATTGTTTGAGCTATCGGCCGATCGGGGGCGGGGATGACGGATTGGTATTTCTATCTACAAACTCGTCTCGTGCCGGTTCCACAACTGCAAGAACTATCCTGACTGGAATCCTCCCCGTAGCTTGGTGTAGGAAAAGATAGCCAAATTGTGACGAGTATTAAACCGGAGCGCTGGCGTATGGTGGTGCGTGGCCTCGTC
This sequence comes from Coleofasciculaceae cyanobacterium RL_1_1, assembly GCA_012033105.1. Taxonomy (GTDB): domain Bacteria; phylum Cyanobacteriota; class Cyanobacteriia; order Cyanobacteriales; family Geitlerinemataceae; genus RDYZ01. Next base: position 33,626 of record JAAUPN010000013.1, on the reverse strand, counting down.
CAGGGGGTGGGGTTTCGTCCGTTTGTCTATCGCTTGGCGATCAAGCTGGGGTTAACGGGCTGGGTGAATAACACGGTGCAGGGTGTGGTGATTGAAATTGAAGGCGATCGCGATCGTCTGGTGCAATTTCAAGCGCGTCTTGAACAGGAACCACCGCCCCAGGCTCGAATCGAGGCGATCGCGCGTCAAACCCAGCCGCTACAGTACGACAGCGAATTTACGATCCACACTTCGCCCGCTGCGCCCGATGCATCACTGCAAATCACCCTCCTACCCGACCTGGCTACCTGCGGCGATTGCTTGCGCGAGCTGAACGATCCGCACGATCGCCGTTATCGCTACCCGTTCCTCAACTGCACCAACTGTGGTCCCCGGTTTAGCATCCTGCGTGATCTGCCCTACGATCGCCCAAACACGACGATGCGCGATTTTCCGCTGTGCGCTGACTGTCAGGCCGAGTATGATAACCCGCTCGATCGACGGTTTCACGCGCAGCCGGTGGCCTGTCCGGTGTGTGGCCCACAGGTGAGTCTGCTGGATCGATCGGGGTTGGTGGTCGCCCAGGGTGAGGCGGCGATCAATGGGGCGATCGAGCGGTTAGAGCGTGGTGAAATCCTGGCGGTAAAAGGTCTTGGCGGGTTTCATTTATTCGCCGATGCGCGGAATTCGTCGGCGGTTTTGACCTTGCGTCAGCGCAAAGATCGACCCGATAAACCGTTGGCGCTGATGTACCCTAGCGTGGCGATGATCGCTCAAGATTGTCAGTTAACTGACCCCGAAATTAACCTCTTAACCTCCGCGATCGCACCGATCGTCCTCCTGGAAAAACGCCGGGATCTAGGGGGGCGATCGCTGTCGATCGCGCCGAATGTCGCTCCACGGAGTTCCCGACCTCGGCGTGATGCTACCCCATTCGCCGCTCCATCATCTGCTGATGCAGGGGTTTGGGTTTCCGGTGGTGGCGACTAGTGCGAATCAATCGGGTGAGCCACTGTGTATTACGGGGAGTCAAGTCTTGGAGCGGTTGGGTTCGGTGGTCGATGCGGTGTTGGATCACGATCGCCCGATCGCCCGTTCGCTGGATGACAGCATTACCCGGATTCTTCAGACTCCGCACGGCGATCGGGTGCAAGTCCTACGACACGGGCGCGGCTATGCTCCATCAACCATAATGATTCCAGGGGTATCGCAATCGTCAAGGTCAATCAGGTCAACCGCGAAACCGCCGATCTTAGCCGTCGGTGCTCACTTGAAAAACGCGATCGCCCTCAGCGACGGTCAGCGCCTAATCCTGAGTCAATACATTGGCGATCTCGATACGCCTGCAACGGTTGACCGCCTGCAAACAACGATCAACGATCTACTGCATTTGTACCGTGTTATCCCAGGCTGATCGCCTGTGATGCTCATCCCGACTACGTTCACCCAATCGCCCACCAGCTTACTCACTCGCTCATCAAGCAATCTGCCGAGACCTCACCCATAACCCTGATCCCCGTCCAACACCACTACGCCCACGCCCTCGCTTGTATGGCGGAACACGGCATCACGGTGCCGACACTGGCGATCGCTGGGATGGCACGGGCTACGGTCTCGACGGTACGATTTGGGGCGGTGAATGGTTGCGGATTGATCAGCAGGACTGGCAGCGGGCAGCACATTGGCGAGCGTTTCCGTTGCCCGGTGGCGATCGCGCGGCGCGGGAACCCCGGCGATCGGCGTTGGGTTGGCTTTGGTCGGTGTTTGGCGAGGAGGTTTGGACTTTGGCGGACTTTGCTGATTTACCGACGATCACCGCATTCACGCAACCCGAAAAATCATTACTTAAAGTTGCCATCACTCGCAGCTTAAATACACCACAAACCTCCAGTGTGGGGCGGATGTTTGATGCGGTGGCGTCGCTGTTGGGACTGCATCAGTGCTGTAGTTTTGAAGGACAGGGCGCGATCGCGGTGGAGGCATTGGCGCGATCAATCGGTGTCGTGGAACCGTACGCGGTGACAATTTTGGATGAGGGTCAAACGGATCGAAATCGATCGCGAATCGTGGATTCATCGGAACTGTTGCGCGGGATGGTGCGGGATTATCTCGGCGGTGTCGATCGAGCGATGATCGCGGCACGGTTTCAGCAAACCCTGATCCAGGCGATCGCCCAGGTGACGCAACGCCTCGACCTGTCGCAGGTGGTGTTAACCGGTGGCTGTTTTCAAAATCGTGTTTTAACCGAAGGGACGATACAGCGGCTCACGGGCGAGACGTTTCGCAATGCCGCTGATCAACCGATTCAGGTGCGTATCCATCAACGTATCCCACCGAATGATGGTGGGTTGGCGATCGGGCAAATTTTGGCCGCGTGGCGATCGATCACAGCCCATGCCGCGAGCTTGGAGGATTGAAACGCTTTACACTAGAACAGTTAGACCGATTCATCCTTTCATCGCCCTCCTCTCACCACCATGCTCGCCGAAACACCCACCCTCACCACCGATCGCGACTGGCGTGCCATCACCCGCCAATTTCAAGCCGAACTCGGCGACGATCGTGTCGTCCGTCGTAAAGAAGAGCTGATCACCTACGAATGTGACGGCTTGGCGAGCTATCGCGAAAAACCGGCACTGGTGGTGTTGCCGCGTAGTACCGAAGAGGTGGCGATCGCAGTGAAACTTTGCGATCGGCTCGGGTTGCCCTGGGTGGCGCGGGGTGCGGGGACCGGGCTATCGGGTGGGGCGCTACCGGTGGAGCAATGTGTGGCGATCGTCACGGCCAGAATGCGCGAGATTATCAAGGTCGATCTCGACAATCAGCGCGTGATTGTTCAACCGGGCGTGATTAATAACTGGGTGACTCAGGCGGTGAGCGGCGCGGGCTTTTACTACGCGCCCGATCCGTCGAGTCAGATTGTTTGTTCGATCGGTGGCAACGTGGCGGAAAACTCCGGTGGTGTCCACTGCTTGAAGTACGGCGCGACGACGAATCACGTGCTGGGTGTCAAAATTGTCACGCCCAATGGTGAGATCGTCGATCTCGGTGGTGAGATTAGCGAAATGCCGGGATACGACCTGACAGGGATTTTCGTCGGTTCTGAAGGGACGCTCGGCATCGCCACCGAGGTGACGTTACGCATTCTCAAAGCGCCGGAAACGATCTGTGTGCTGTTGGCGGACTTTACCTCGATCGAAGCTGCCGGTGAGGCTGTGGGCGCGATCACCCGTGCGGGCATTATTCCCGGCGGCATGGAGATTATGGACAATCTCAGCATTAACGCCGTCGAGGATGTGGTTAAACTGAACTGCTACCCGCGCGATGCGGAGGCGATTTTGTTGGTGGAACTCGACGGCTCGCCCGTAGAAGTGCAGGTCGATCGCGATCGGGTTGAAGCCCTCTGTCGCCAACACGGCGCACGCAGCCTCACCGCCGCCACGGATTCCGAGACTCGCGCCAAACTCTGGAAAGGCCGTAAGGCGGCATTTGCGGCGGCGGGTCACATGAGTCCAGATTATTACGTTCAGGATGGGGTGATTCCCCGGACGCGGCTGGCGGAGGTGCTGAAGGAGATGACCGCATTGTCGGAACGCAGCGGTTATAAGATTGCCAATGTGTTTCATGCGGGCGATGGCAACCTCCATCCGCTGGTGTTATATGACAATAAAATCCCCGGCGAACTCGAAGCGGTGGAAGCGGTGGGCGGCGAAATCCTCAAGCTGTGCGTTCGAGTCGGTGGTTCGATTTCCGGTGAACACGGCATCGGGGCGGATAAGCGCTGCTATATGCCACAGATGTTTAATGCGATCGACCTAGAAACGATGTTTTGGGTCAATCGGGCGCTCAATCCCCACGGGCTCGCCAATCCCGGCAAGATTTTCCCGACGCCGCGCACCTGTGGTGAGGCCGCGATGGCGCAGAAATCTCAGGAGTTTAAGGGGGTTGATCGATTTTGATGGCACGGCAATCGCGTGTTCAAACCGATGGGGAGCTTGGATTGATTGCCTGACTCTCCATCCGGTGACTGCGGGTTGCAGTTTGGTAAATTTACCAATCCCGGCTCGGTGTTGTGCGATGCGACTTGTATTTCTGGCTGACTGCGGCGGAATGATGTTCTGTGTTAGGTGTTCATCGTCTGACAAAATTCCTCTACGGCTTCCATCGCATGACTGGCGTACATCAACGACGGGCCACCGCCCATGACGATCGCTACCCCGAGAGCGTTTGCGATTTCCCCCGGGGTTGCCCCGGCCTTGAGACAGGCTTGGGCATGAAAACCAATGCAGTCATCGCAATGAACTGCCACGGCGATCGACAGGGAAATCAGCTCCTTGGTTTTGGCATCTAGGGCTCGCGCTTCGCCACCCACTCGATTGAGTTCGCGAAAGGCTTTCATCACATCGGGTTGTTGTTTGGCAAATTTACCAATCCCGGCTCGACGTTGTGCGACGCGATCGGTGTAGGACATTTCTGAACTCAGAATCGGGGTTAGAGCTTAACTCTTTTGCTTAACTATATAGTTTTATTTTTACATTTTTTCTTTGGCTGTGGTGGCTGGATTAAAATTCGTAAGGGCAAGCGTGGCCGTGTTACGGCGATTAAGACGATCACCGGAGTGATAGCCTGACGATCTAGAATTAGTGAGGGAGACGATCGCTAGGAAAACTATACGAACTGAGCGGGCGAGACTCATAATGGGTCTGGCGTTATGATTTCGAGGTGCTAGACCGTATGAGCCTGATTAATGTTGCGATCGTCGGAACCGGCTTTGGCCAGAAAGTTCATATTCCAGGGTTTCAGGCGCATCATCGTACCCAGGTTGCAGCGGTCTATCATCGAGATCTTGCCACCGCCCAAAGCATCGCGACGGCTCACGAGATCTCGATGGCTACCGATCGCCTCGATGCCATCCTCGATCGGGACGACATCCACGCCGTCAGCCTTGCTACGCCGCCATTCCTCCACTACGACATGGGCAAAGCGATCCTCGCTGCGGGTAAACATTTGCTGCTGGAAAAGCCGACCGCGTTAACTGTGGCCGAAGCGCGAGAACTCGCCGCGATCGCCCAGGCGAACGACTGCATCACGACGATGGATTTTGAATATCGCTTTGTTCCGGCGTGGCAATATTTCGCCGAGCTGATCCATGCGGGTTACGTCGGTCAGCCGCGTTTGATTCGGATTGACTGGCTCATGTCGAGCCGTGCGAATCCCGATCGAGCCTGGAATTGGTACGCTCAGAAAGATCTCGGTGGTGGAGCGCTTGGAGCGCTTGGGTCGCACACCTTTGACTATATTTCCTGGCTGTTTGGCTCAGTCGTGAAGCTGTCGGCGTCGCTGAGTACGTCGATCGCGCAACGTCCCGATCCGAATGACGATAACGCCATGAAACCGGTGGACTCGGATGATGTGTGCGCAATTACGCTGGAGTTGGCGAACGGTGCGCCCTGCCATGTGAGCATCAGTTCGACGGCGCATGGGGGGCGTGGTCACTGGATCGAAGTCTACGGCGATCGCGGCACGCTGACGATCGGCAGCCCAAGCCAAACGGATTATATTTACGGGTTTAAAGTGTGGGGATCGAAGGTTGGCGAGGAGCGATCAGAGTTACCGGTTCCCGATCGGTTGGAGTTTCCAACGCTGTATCCCGATGGTCGGCTGTCGGCGTTTTTGCGCGTGGTGGATGTGTTTGTCCAGGGAATTGATGCGGGACGTGCGATCGCGCCGTCGATTCAGGAGGGGATTGATTCACAGTTGTTGATGGATCTGACCCACGAGTCACACTCGCACGGATCGTGGGTGAATGTGCCGCCCTTATAGGCATCGCGGCTTACTGTAGAACCTCATTGAGGCTATCCCCGGACACCTGGTCTTCGCTGAGGTTGAGAGGATACCCCAAATTGATCGCGCGATCGCGCATGGCATCACTAAAGAAATCGGGTCCGATTATGTTGTGACACGTCGTCCAGTACAAAACCTGAGCTTCATAGGCAAAGCCCGCCGGATCAGCACCAGGATTGAGATGGCTACTGTAGTACTGTTCTGACCCTTCCACCTGAAAGATATAGGCGGGGCGCGTCCGGGAGCATCGCACGTAGCTACGACGAGTTTCACTAAATTCGCCGCTCGCTTCCTCGCCCATCGGAGTCAGACGATAGGCCGTTTCGATCGCATACAGTTGCTCTCCGGCCTCATCCTCAAGTAAAACCTTGCGGTCAAAGCGCATCTGTGTGCATTGACCCATATGGCAACGTCCGGACAGCACAATCTCCGCCACCGCCGGAAACTGCACCACGCTACTGAGTAACAGGCTTAAGCCGATACTCCATTTGGTTTTCCATCCACTCTGAACCAACCTCGCCATCGTTACCATGATTGACCTCTCCTACGATCAAGCAATCCATAGATGGTCTTGACCGACCCTCACTAAATTTGTTTCATAATATCGACAATCTCACCCCACGGCTCCTGTTCGCGTATTGAAAACAGGGACTGAAGGGTGAGATTTGGGGGTTCAGGCAAAGAGTCTATTGCAGTTTGAAGCCAAAGTTTTCCTCTATTTAGGAAGGACTGAACGAAAAACGTGGGTTTAGGCTGACCTGAGATGACTAGGATTTACGCAAAACATCACAATTCGTAGAGGCGTCATGGCAATGCGCCCACGGCATTGCGTGGTTCTAGCCGGTCAGTGCGTAAGTCCTGTTGATGTTAAACACTACGTTCAAGCTGTCGTACCGCCGTTAGCGCCGAATAGCTCACACCCGCCGTGCCTTCACCAGGGTGGGTACAGTCACCGACGAGCCAGAGGTTTGGTAACGGGGTACGGTTGGCGAACCCAAAAGGGCCAAAGGTCGGGACGCGCTGGCCGATGCCCCCGACGACGCCCCGATCGCGTCCCGTAAAGGTCTGAAACGTTTTCGGGGTCGCAGCTTCGGTGTAGATGATCATCTCGGGCGTCAGGTTGAAATAGCTCGATAGACGGGCGATCGCCGCGTCGGTATAGTTCTGTTTTAACGCTGCGTAGGTGTCGTCATTCCACCAGAGATCCGTATCGGTAAACGACGAGGCGATGATCGTGGCGCGACCGTCGGGGGCGCGACCGTCGCCAGGGCGACTGACGGAGACGAACAGCGAATTATTTTCGGCGATCGGGCCAGCGGGATCGTAGAGAAATTGCAGATGCGGCGGACAGCCAGCAGGAATAGCGGCGGCATCAACGCCAAGATAAATCACGAACGCACCGGAGGCCGGGGGCAGGGTTGCGACGCGCTGACGGTAGCCCCGCATCGATCGCGGCAAAGTCGGTTTCTGGGTGGTGGGATCGATCGCCGTGGAGTCTTCAAGCAACGACACCAGATTTTGTACCGTTACATTTGCCACCACCGCATCAAATTTCTCCGTCAAGGTTGTGCCGGTTTTCAGATTACGGATGGTCGCCGCCACCACGCGATCGCCACGCTGGGAATCCGTGACAAGTTGCGTTACCGCATGACGCATGGTCAGGGTTCCGCCGTGGTGTTCCAAGGCTGACACCAGGCGATCGCTCAACACCTGCATACTGCCGTGGAGATGGTACAACCCCTGCGGTGTTTGCGAGACACCGAGCGCCGTTGCCGCGTAGAGAAAGGCGGTGTTTTCGGCGTCCACTTGGGAATAGAGCTTAAGCTGTAAATCGAGAAAAGTACGGAGACGCGGCTGTTGATCTAAGCCAAACAAACGCAACACATCCCCCACGGTGGCAAAGGTAAACGGCACGGTCACCAGGGTATCGAGACGCAACGCTTGGGTTAATTGCCACACATCCCAAGGGTCACGCGGCGGCAACACCGGATCGCGCGACTGAAACGCCCAGCTCGCCGCAAACATCGTTTCCATCAACTGCCAAAACGGTTCGCTACCCGGAAACTGGCGCTGACGTTCGGCTCGCCATTTGTCCCGATCGCGCCAAATATTAATCGGCTCCGTTTCCCCCGGCAACATGACCGCACAGGACGGATCGCAGGGGGTCGCCTCGGGCAACTCAATCCCCAATTCGCTAAAAATGCGGTGATGAATGCCCCCCAGTTCCAACCCGGCCACCTGGGTCGCGCCCACATCAAACGTAAAACCCCGACGCTGAAACGTAGACGCACAGCCCCCCGGTACGATCGCCAGGTCATAGACACGAACGCGATACCCTCGCTTCGCCAACAGAGCCGCAGCCGTGAGGCCACCGATTCCAGCTCCGATGACAAGGATATGGGGACGATTGTGATTCTGGGGAGACATGCGATTGGCCTTGAGTGTAACGTTTTGTTACATTATCTTAGCGAGATCCGCTATTAAAGATCTTCACCCTGCCGGACAAAGATGATTCCGTTAAGTTTGATGCCTCCGGATTTAAGAAAGGGGCATGATCAGCCAATTTTCTCGTAAAATATACGTAGAGACATTGGCGATCGTGCAAGCTTTTTGACCGATTCATTAAAAGGACATGGCGATCGTCCTCGATCCAGGAGGCCACCATGCAACGACACACGTACGATTCAAATTATCCACACTGGAACGCTCCCAAATCTTTCCTCACCTCAAATCTGAACTGGCAGCGGAACTGGCGATTGTGGCTCCACTGGCTGGGCTGGACGTTACCGATCGCGATCGGGCTCTTCGCCACCGTTCCCACCTCTGCCCAGAGCAATACCTCTGCCTTCAGCCTCACCGCAGGCTTTGAAGCTCGCCGCGTCGCGTTACCCGAACGGATGGCACTCCAGCACACCACCGACTGCGGCTACATCCCCGCTGAACCCACCGCCACCGTTACCCTCGAAGAAGACTTCTTCTACCTCAACTTCAGTCCGATCAACGCCACCCCCGAAACAACTCTGCTCGTTGTCAGCATGGATAATGACGGCGAACGCTTTTGTTCGCGGGGCGAGGTTGGCCAAAGCGGTTACTGGCGAGCCGGAACCTACGCGGTGTATATCGGCGGCGCGACGGAACGAGCCGCACTAACGATGGTCAATGCCGACGCGCTAGAGATTTCCGAAAGCCCCTAGGGCGTGTCATCAATTAATCGTAGAACCCTTATCGGGCAAGCTGTTGAACGCCCGACCCAATAAAAAAGCTAGGGGCTGAAACCCTTGCCGGGTAAGCGCTAGAACTTTAATTGATGACAGCCCCTAGCTCTGACGTGAACTCATAGCCTATGATTGTCAGTGAAATTTACGTCGATCTGGTGTTTTAAATTCATGGATATTTTAAGCTTGGGCTGGGCTGGAATGCTGGCTATGTTTTCATTCTCGATTTCGCTCGTCGTTTGGGCGCGTGGTGGCCTTTAAGTATCGTTAGTTCAGTGATTGGCGATCGCCTTAGATCATCCGATTCAACCCACAGCGAAGCCGATATCAGCTTCGCTTTTTTGCGTTCTATCGTCATAAGTCACAAGCCAAGGATCACAGGTTAAAAGCTAGCCATATACCCCTACCAGCACCGCACAGGCAGATCCTCCATCCTTCGCCAGAACCGCTAACCACGGAGAATACCGACCTAGCGAGACACCACCTGATACCGGATCGAGCCGATCATCTCTAACTGTTCCCGTGGCATCTCAGCCACCAACGCATAATCAAAGCCCTCGTGTGACCATAGGATAATTTCCGGCTGTCCCACTTGGCGAATGTGTAACCGTCCTTGGATGGCGTCTGGCAAGAGCAGCGGATCGTTGGGAGTTCCCACCTGATAGAGCGAGAGCTTGCGACCGTCCTCGGTCTGGTAGACGAAGCGGAAGCCAGGAATTTTGCCGAGTTCGCAAAACGACCCACTGATCAGCCGTACACCAGGATTATTGAGAACCGGTACGGTCGGTGCAAACTCAAAATCGCCCTGAAATTTCTGCACAATTTCGAGGATTTTGGAGGTTTGGGAAGTTTGGCTGTGACCCGCTTCTTGGGTTGCACGGCGATGGTCTTCGATCAAGCGTTCAAACTGCCAAAGCTTTGCGAGTGTGGCATCGGGTTGGAGAATGGGCATGTTGTCCGCAATCTGGGCGTCGGTTGTAGCTTTGAGGAGGCTGATCTGATCGCGAGCTTCGATCAGTGCTGTACGTGTGACCGCAAGATCGCGCCGCAAATGCCAGTTCATCAACCCGAAGACGATCGCGGCGGCGGTTGCTCCCCGCCCTAGCCAGAGACGATATCGCGCCAGCCGTTTTGCCTTTGACTCGGCGGGTCTAGGAGATTTGGTCGGTTGCAGCGATCGAGGTGCTTGAGCCAGTTGAGCCGGTTGAGGCAGTTGAGCGGGTTGAGGCGATCGCTCATGGGTGGTCGATGGGGTTGGGGAGGCCGTTAGGGAGGAGGAGGGTGATGATTGAGCCGTTGATTGTGACTCGGCTGGGGACTGGGATGTGGCCGGTGGCGTCGTATCGGCAATGATTGTTAAGATCTGATGGCGTAAATCGATCGGTAAATCAACCTCGGGTAAAGCGTAGGGCATGACGCCCAGAATATTGTACAACTGATCGATTTCGGTGGTGAACTCTGGGTTCTGAGTCACATACTGTTGCAGTATTTCCGCCTCCTCTGGGGAGAGGTTGCCGAGTACATAGCCTGCTGCTAGTTCGTTCATGCGTTCTTGCAAGTCTTCCCGTGACACGAGCGTGATCCTCCCGATTCAAATCTCGATAACCATTTAGTGTTTCGTCATCGGCGCAAACTTTAGCGCGTAGAGGTTGGGTCTGACGCGACGAACCTCCCTCAATCCCCGTTCACTGCTTGGCATTAACCCATCCAGGCTTGAAGTTGCTGCCGTAGACTGAGCAATCCCTGGCGAGACCAGGTTTTGACTGTCCCCAGGGGAATATCAAGCTGGGCGGCAATTTCCGATTGGCTCATACCGCCGTAGTAGGCCAGTTCCAGGATTTGCCGGTATTTTTCGGGTAGCTGTGAGAGTGCGTCAGAGACCGTTTCTCGCCTCTCTTCGATCGAGGCGGAGTCAAACGGCGTATCGAAGGTGTGATCAGTCATGACAGATCCCCAGCGATTAACAAAGTTTTGGGCGCGTTGACGAGACCGGAGCCGATCAATGGCTCGCGATCGGGTCAGCATGGATAGAAAGCTGCTCAACTTACCCCGATTGGGGTTGAAGTTTTGCTTATTCCAGAGTGCCAGGAAAATCTCTTGGGCGAGATCCTCAGCTTCCGCCGGACGACGCAACACTTTAAGCGCAATGCAATAGACGAAACTGCCATAGCGATCGTAAATTTCGCCAAGGGCAGATGCATCACCATCACATAGGCGGGCATATAAGTCGTTGTCAGTCATCGCGGACAGCGAAACGATACTCACGATCGGGAGTCCCCATGGGCGCAGTGTGACTATTACGTGGGGCGATCGTGATCGGTTTTTAACTCAAGGGTTTTACGGGAGCGAGCCAAACCGATCAAAAACGCCGTAAACCTAACTAAACAAGAAATTGGTGTTCCCTGCCGAGGCCACATTACTAGCTGTTAATGCTGTTGTCTTTGAGGTATCGATAAAGTTACCGGCTACGTTGAGCGTCGGCGTTTCACCACTAGCCGTCGCACTATAAATCGAGCGACCCGTACCATCATCGGCGAAACTGTTGTCCGTAATGCTGACATTTTCCGCTGTGATTTGCGTCCCGTTCACGATCAGCAACGACCCCGTGGTTGTCGCTGCGCTGTAGCCCGAAACCTGATTTCCCGAAATCGTCAGCCCTGTAAAGTTGCCGTCACGCAGGGTGATGCCGCCGTCTTGATTGGCCGTCCCTGCGCCGGAAACACCGGTCACGCGGTTGTTACGGATCGTGACGTTGGTGGAAGCGCCGCCGGTTTCATCGGAGCCGCCGAGTTCAATCCCCGAGCCGCCTTGATTGGGCATGATGATCACGTTATCGGCGATCGTCATGCCCGTAATCGAATCCACCGCGATCGCATCATTCGTCGTCGCGCCACCACTGATGATGATGTTGTTACCACTGATCGCACCACTGGTGGCATTCCGCACCGCCACCCCGAAGCCGTTGACCGAAAGGGAGTTATTGGAAATATTCACGCTGGCGGCATCGTCGCTAAGGCGAGCGTCGATGTTACCGCTGCTGAGAATGTTGTTAGAAATGACCAGGTTTGCCCCGGCGTTCGAGGCGTTAATCGAACCGGTGGTGAGCTGAAACCCGGAGAAGGTGACATCCGAGGTGGAAATGGTCACATTGCCGGTAATTTGCGCCTCATTGTCGCTCGATCGCGTTGAATTCGTGCTGGCTAAATCAGCATTAGCTCCCTTGAGTTTTACCGATGTGCCGATCGTCACCGATTCGTCATAGGTTCCCGCTGCGACGGCGATCGTGTCAGCTCCACCGCCGACGCTCGTGTCCGTATTGTCGCCGATCGCTGTATCAGTCAGGGCGTCAGCAATGGTGTCATAAATCCGAATTTTGGTCGAATTACCACCCGCGACAACTGTAACTTCGAGTAACGAAGCATTGCCATTCAACGCAATTTCGCCGCTTGATGTGAGCGTTAAATTGCCCGATGAATCGACGGTGACCGCGCCACCGACGCTGCTGCCGGAATCGTCCACAATGCTGGAAATGCTATAGCTGCTGCTGTTCGAGGCCAGCGTTCCGATCACTCCAGCCCGATCGGCCACCAACACCTCCGCCCCCCGCAACTGTGGGCTATCACTGATATTGCTGTTGCTGTCCGTCCCCGAATCCGTGCCACCGGTATCCGTGCCACCGGTAGACCCACCCGCTCCCGACACCGGTACGTTAAAATCCGCTTCATCAATATTGACCGCCGCAACGTTCTTTAACACCATCAGCAGCTTGCCGGTGGAGGTGAGCGTAATCACGGTGTCATTGAGGTTGAGGCCGGTTCCTTGCTGTACCGTTAGGTCGTCAAACGTCAGCGTACCGCCGAGCTGCATGAAATCTTCGATCGCGTTGTAGTCCAGAATGGTGTCCGCACTGCCGACTTCATCGAGCAACACAAAGATATCCGATCCCAATCCACCCACGAGCGTATCAGCGCCTCCTCCACCGATCAGGCGATCGTTACCTTTCCCCCCCGAAATGTAGTCCGAATCTTCGCCCCCAAAAATCGTATCGTTACCATCGTTGCCAAACAGCCAATCATTCCCCGCACCGCCGACGATGCTATCGGAGCCAGTATCGCCGTCCGAACTGCCCCCAGAGATGGTGTCATTGCCCACATCACCCAGCAGAATATCGTCGCCGATATCGCCATTAATGACATCGCTGTTCTGACCACCACGAATAAAATCGTTTCCCTGACCGCCGTATAGGGTATCTTCACCGGCATTACCGAGCAGGGTGTCACTGCCCGCATTGCCCAACATTTCATCCGCGCCGACATCGCCCGAAAGCAGATCATCACCACCGCCGCCAAAGAGAAAATCATCATCGCGTCCGCCGTACAGCGAATCATTGCCGAGATCACCCACAAGGCTATCATTACCGCTGTTTCCAGCCAGTAGGTCATCGTCCGCGCCGCCCTGGAGGAAGTCATTGCCCGTGCCGCCGTTCACCAGGTCGTTACCGGAACCGCCGTTTAGGGTATCGTTGCCAGCATCGCCAAAGAGAAAGTCGATATCGCTGCCACCAACCAGCAGATCATCACCGAGAAGGCCGAAGAGCGTATCGCTTCCGCCTGATCCGGCGATCACGTCGTTGACATCAGATCCAGAGAGAAGATCGCTGCTATCGCCGAGGGTGACATTAATGGGGGTCGTACTCATGGGAAAACTTGGCTAGGGTCCGAAGGATGGAAGCGAGAGAGATAAGCAGGCTCGGAGGTTTGATCGATCGCGCGATCGTGCTGTGCTGTTCACCTCGATCAGTTGAATGAATTTAAGGGGTTTAACCGTGCCGACGCTGAGATTGATCAAGATGTTTCAGGGATGGCGAGGGCGATCCGGCTAGGGCGTGTCATCAATTAATCGTAGAACCCTTATCGGGCAAGCTGTTGAACGCCCGACCCAATAAAAAAAGCTAGGGGCTGAAACCCTTACTGGGTAAGCGCTAGAACTTTAATTAATGACAGCCCCTAGACCCTTGCTCTTGACCTGCGATGCGACCTTGGGTGATGGCTTACAGCGACTTGTGGTATTTAGCTGTGATTTTGGCAATATTCACGTTAGCACGCACACGTTAGCACGCACGTTGGGTTTGTGGATCGTCCGGGTGGCGGTGATCTTGGGCGAATCCTCTAGACTGGGTTTGTTGCTGGCGATCGCCAGAGGACATGAGATCATGACGTTCGTCCGCGATCGCCGCGATCGCCGCCTATCCGGTCTGCCGATCTCACGAAATCTCACCATCGCGTCCCGCCCGCGTCCGTTCACAATCCTTGTAACGCCACCAGTTTTCCCTTGCCATGACAGGATCTCCCGTCCCGTTTCACCCCAAGCCGATCGTTTTTGGTACTGATGGTTGGCGCGGCGTGATTGCCGCTGAATTCACCTTTGAGCGCGTTGCCCGTGTGGCTCCGATCGCCGCACAAATTCTTAAGGAAACCTATGGTGAATCAACCGGCAGTAATACCGTGATTGTTGGCTATGATCGGCGCTTTATGGCGGAAGATTTTGCCCGCGTCACGGCGGATGCTGTGGCCGCCGCTGGGTTCGATGTGCTGCTGTCGGAGTCGTTCGCCTCAACTCCGGCCTTTAGCTGGGCGGCAAAATACCGCAACGCGTTGGGCGCGATCGTCATGACGGCCAGCCACAATCCGGCGAAATACCTGGGTTTGAAAGTAAAAGGCGCATTCGGCGGATCGGCTCCCCCGGAAATCACCCAGCAAATCGAAGCGCGACTTGATACGGTTCCCGAGATGGCATCGACACCCGGCACGATCGCCACCTTCGATCCCTGGCCTGAATTTTGCGCAGATCTGCGCACGAAGGCCAACATTGACGAGATTCGCGCGGCGATCGCTTCGGGTAAGCTGACGGTGTTTGTGGATGTGATGCACGGTTCGGCAGCGGGCGGCGTCGGGAAAATTCTCGATGCGCCGGTGCATGAACTCAACAGCGATCGTGATCCGCTGTTTGCTGGTGGCGCACCGGAGCCACTGCCGAAGTATTTGCCGGATTTGATCGCCCAGGTAAAAGCCCACGGCCAGCAAAGCGACGGCTTGACGGTGGGACTGGTGTTTGATGGCGATGGCGATCGGATCGCAGCGGTGGATGGTCAGGGCAATTTCCTCAGCTCACAAATCCTGATCCCGATTCTGTTGCAGCATCTGGCCGAACGTCGCGGCCTGCGTGGGGAACTGGTGAAAACCGTGAGCGGCTCGGATCTGATGCCCCGCATTGCCCAGCTTTACGATTTGCCGGTGTTTGAAACGCCGGTGGGGTATAAATACATCGCCGATCGCATGTTAGAGGGGGATGTTTTGCTCGGTGGCGAAGAGTCCGGCGGTATCGGCTATAACACCCACATTCCCGAGCGTGATGCGCTGCTGTCGGCGTTGTATGTCCTGGAAGCGGTGGTTGAATCGGGGCAGGACTTGGGCGACCTGTATCGATCGCTCCAAGATCGCGCCGATTTTCATTCCAGCTACGATCGCATTGACCTACCGCTCGCGAGCATGGACGTGCGGGCGAAACTGCTCGATCGGCTCGCGACCGATCCACCGACGGAAATCGCCGGTCAGACCGTAACGGAGATGACCAGCCCGGACGGCTATAAATTTCGGATGGCGGATGACAGTTGGCTGCTGATTCGTTTTAGCGGCACGGAGCCGGTGTTACGGCTGTACTGTGAGGCGATGAATCTCGATCGCGTCATGGCAACGCTGGAATGGGCGCGAACCTGGGCAAATTCGATCGCTTAGAGGATGACCCCGAAATCATCGCCCATCTTAAAAGTCCGACTTCTAGCCCCGCTCACGTCAATCTTGCCGGTAAAGAAGCGCTTAAAAAACCGGTAATCGGATGAGTGTGGCGTAGTTTAATAAGTGATCCTCGGTTCGGGTTTGATAACGACCTGAGATCTGGACAAGCAGAGTGATGTACATCGCAATGCTTGTTACTTCGCCATTCTTCTCCAGATTCCTTGCTATGTTTCGCTCTTCATCGTTCGTTTTGGCGATATTCGTCGCCAGTTTGACCGCGATCGGCGCGATCGCCCCGGCTCGATCGCAACTGATCCCCGATGCCACACTGCCAACGCCATCACAGGTTGACCCGATCGCACCGCAGATCTACCACATCACCGGTGGCACTCAAGCCGACACCAATCTTTTCCATAGCTTCACGCAATTTGACCTCGAGGCAGGCAACATCGCCCAGTTTGACTTCAGCACGTTTGATCGCAGGATCGACAATGCCATCATCCGCGTCACCGGCGGTCAATCCTCCCAAATCGACGGTGCGATCGTCTCCGCCACACCGACCAATCTCGTCTTCGTCAATCCCCAAGGCTGGATCTTTGGCTCAGGCGCACAGCTCGATGTTGGCGGGGCGATCGCCTTCTCCAGCGCCGACGCTGTCGTCTTTGCCGATGGTTCTATTTTTCCCAGCGTTGCGACACCGCCATCGGCAACGCTGCTATCGATCGCCGTACCGATTGGCTTGCAACTCGGAGCCGGATCACCCGATCGCAGCGGCAATATCGAAATTACCGGCAACGGTCACGATCTCAGCGTCGCCCATCCCATCCTCGCGCCGATCGAGCGCAATGGTGCTACCGACGGCCTGCGGGGAACCCCGGCGAATTTGTTGATGTTGGCGGGGGATACGGTCTCGATCAATGGCGGCACGGTGACGGCGACGAGCGGTCAACTGTCGATCGTGGCGGGACGCAATGGGTTTGTGCCGCTGGGATTGACGATCAATCAAGTCAGTGCGATCGAACAGCTTAATCCAGGGTTTGAATGGGGCGATATTTCCCTTAGCAATGCCGCGCTGCTCGATGCGACCGGCCCCGTTTCCGGGCGCATTGATTTGATCGGCGATCGTATCCATCTGACCGGCGGATCGATCGTGCTGGCGCAGCAATTTGATGACAGCGTGCCGGATTTTCCGGGTGCTGGGTTATTCGTCTACGGCGATCGCGAGATTTTCGCCTCGGGCATGACAGCGGACGGACGCCTACAAACACGGATCAATAGCGCCACGCTTCAAGGCTCGCGGCGTGGTAGCGATGTGGTGATTCGCACGGACGATTTAATCGTGTCGGACGGTGCGGCGATCGTCACCCGCAGTTTCAGCCCAGGACGCGGGGGCGATTTGATTGTTGAAACGGCGAACTCTGTGCAGCTTCTAGACGTGAATCCGATCGTGGCGGACTTCTTTTCCCATCTCACGGCCACCAGTTTGATTGCGGGTCAGACCGGCGATCTCAGCGTCACGACCGATCGCATTTTTGCCCGCAATGGCGGCACGATCGCCTCGTCTACCTTTGGCTTGGGCAACGGCGGCAACGTTTCGATCACCGCCCGCGATCGCATTGATCTCACAGGGGTCGATCGGCGTCAGTTTAGCCCCAGCGTGATCATTGCCTCCAGCTTCGGCCAAGGCAACGCGGGCAATCTCGACATTAACGCCCCGGAAATCACCCTCAGCGCAGGTGGTCGCATCGATGCCTCCAGTTTCAATTCAGGAACTGCCGGAAGCGTCACGGTCACCGCCGATCGCCTGACTGTGGAAGGCACAGTTCCCGGCTCGATCAATCCCAGTCTGATCGTGTCGAGCGCCAATGTACTCGATCCCGAATTGCGGGCGCTGTTGAACGTGCCGGATGTACCAACGGGAGATTCGGGAGACGTGCAGCTCTTCGTCAATCGCCTCGATGTGCGCGATGGCGCAACGGTGACCGTACGCAACGATGGAACGGGCAATGCAGGACGCTTGCAGATTGTGGCCGATCGCCTCAACCTCAGCGATCGCGGTAGTTTGTCCGCTGCGACGACCTCTGGTGAAGGTGGCAATATCGTCGTCAGCGTGCGCGACTCACTACAACTTCGCCGAGCTGGGACGATCTCAGCAACCGCAGGCGGCACGGGCAACGGCGGCAACCTGAACCTTTCGGCTGCGACGATCATCGCCCTGGAAAACAGCGACATCACCGCCAACGCCATCACCGGACGCGGCGGCAAATGCTCGAGACTTCACGAACCCAAGGCTTATTCGGCGCCACCCTGCGGATCGTCACTCACCCCGCCAGCGACATCACCGCCAGCTCGAACTTTGGCTTGGCAGGCAGCATTATCCTCGAAACTCCCAACCTCTCGAACAAACAAAGCGCGGTCGTCCTCTCCAGCCAACCTCTCAACCCCGAAATCCTCGTCCAGTCAAACTGCCGCCAGCAACCGCGCGGCCAATTTACGATTACCGGACGATCGGGGCAGCCCCTCAACCCAATCAATGTCTACAGCCAGACGATCCCAACGGCCATCTCACCATCGATCGGTAGACGTACCTCCTATATTTCGCCCACCTTCCCTAGCGCTCCGGTCGGTCAGTTGAATGATTCGGGCAACTTGAGAAATTTGGGAAATTTGGGTAGTTCGGGTGAGATTGCGGATCAATTCTCGATTATCGAAAGTCAGGGTTGGGAACTGAGTGAGAATGGCTCGGTGGCGCTAGTCAATGCTTGATCGTGATCAAGCTTGGTTTCGATCTCAGCCTGTCAACCGGTTCATCATTCTCATCAAGATTTCAGCCAAGATTTCAATCAGAATACCAATCTAAACCTCAACGCTTCAACCGATCGCCACGATCAAAACCTGTAAATGGAGACTCGTAATACAGGCTTCTAGCTTATTTGTAACTAGAATGGTTAAGTTACGTGGCTTAAGTCACGTTAAATTTTTTAGGCTACTTAATATAGCAAAAAATGATTTGGTTAGGATATATAAAAAAACTGAGAGCACTGAGCGGAGTCGAAGTGCGGTTTTAAGCTTAGATAAGAGTGTCCTATAGCAATTTCAGGAATTGTGAGGAACAGCTATAGAACCTGAGACGACCAGAGAATCAGGGGTTTGGCTGTATCGCATCGACAGTAAAACCGCTATAATCTAATTTCTACCTACTATAGAAAGTATAGCCAGTTCAATAAAAATGAGACAAATTGACTCTGTTCTGTTGGCTCAAAAACCGTGTTATTCGCCGCGTGAAGGCTACGCCCACAACTCCGCTTAACGATCTCGACATATTCTAAAAGTGATTGGACTGACTATAGATTAAAAATCTGGAAATATGGCAAGTACGACGAAGCTTAGTTCGGCCAACATTAAGCCGAAGGTGATGTGGACGTGGTTGACGGCAGTTCGAGAAAAATAGTTTTAATCGAACCGGCGATCGGTACAGCCATCACTAAACCTAAAATACCCCCAACTTTTGCCCCTAAAAGTAAAGATATTAAAATCCAGACTGGATTTAAGCCGATAAAACTACCAATTAATTGAGGTGCGATCGCATTTTCGATAATTTGATCAATAATGGTCGCCAAGATCAAAACTCGAACCCCTAACCAAATACTCTTAATTGCAGTCAGACTGCTGACAATGATAATTCCAGCCGCTGCTCCAAAGGGAACCAGCGCCAACAGTCCCACAGCCAATCCAAACAAAAATCCAAACGGCACTTGAATTAATAAAAAGGCGATCGTCATCGCTGTTCCCATCATCGAGGCTAATGTCGCTTGACTCGCGAAGTAACTGCCAAAACTTCTGGAGATTGCGGGTTTGATGTGCTGACTCATCGGTGCCGGCAGCCAACGAAATAGGCTATGCCAAACCTGTTCTCCATGCAGCAACAGATAAATGGTTAAGATTAGGGTTAAAAAGATAAAAAGATATCGACAATATTGGAGATGGCGATCGGAACCGTACTTAAGGCCAGCCCACTTAACGCTTGAATTTGACCCGAAAGTCGGCCTTCTAGTTCTGTAATAACGTCTGCCAAATTGATGGGAAATTGGTGCTGCTCAACCCAAATTTGCAGTCCTTCAATCTCGCTACGACTTGACACCCACCAATCTGGCAATCGTTCTGATAATTGAAGAACCTGATCAAAAATCAGCGGCAATAAAGTTACACCAATGAGTCCAATACTGATAGCAACTAACAGCAACACTAAGCCAATTGAAATTTGCTTGGATAGTTTAAGATGTTGTAATTTCCTGACAGGATAGCTCAGGATAAAAGCCAGCAGGGTCGCGATGATAATAATCGAAAAAAATGAATGAAAGTATTCCCAGGCTTTAAGAACAATCCAGATATTGAGCGCAATCATCGGTAGAAATAAGCTCCACATTAACCAGCGTGGAATTTGATTGAAATTCATAAGGTAATTTCGAGTTTTTTAGAGGGATAAATCAGCGTATCTTTTTCGTGGGTTACTGGTTAATTGAATGTAAATGCTTATGTGCGAGAAATATTCTCCGTGGGTACATAATGATCGGTGCGAAATCGTGCATCTTCTTGGAGACTATAACCTCTGCTTTGGAATCACGGCACGAAATATCACCCCGATCGCACCGATTCCTTGGATTGATTTTCTCTAAGTTTGTGGATCGTTTGTGATGACAGTTGAGGCGAGGCCAAATCATGCTTTGAATCGGAAAAGTCCTAGGATAGACGGCCTGTCTGAGTTCGCACGATTCATTCCTCTAGAAAATGTGTACTGATCGCGATCGAGACCGTGACCCCTCCGACGGTGAGTTTCTGATCTCGAACTCACCTTAGGTTACGATCTGTTTAAGATTTTTTTGCCGTTTGCCCGTGACCCACTCTGCCATCGTCGATCCGTCTTCCGTTGTTCTTGGTACGGTCTATCTCGTGGGCGCAGGTCCTGGCGATCCGGGATTGCTCACGCTCAAAGGACGCGATTTACTTCAGGCTGCTGATGTTGTGGTTTACGATGCCCTTGTCAGTGAGCCGATCTTGGCAATGGTTAACCCTGGCGCTAAATTAATCGATGTTGGCAAACGTAGCGGTCGGCATACCTTGCCCCAATCTGAAACGACGCGCCTCCTGATCGACCTTGCGCGGGATACTGCCGTGATCGTGCGTTTGAAGGGGGGCGATCCGTTTGTCTTTGGTCGTGGTGGTGAAGAGATGGAAGATCTAGTCGCGGCGGGGGTGCGTGTGGAGGTCGTCCCCGGTGTTACGTCGGGGATTGCAGCTCCAGCCTATAGCGGCATTCCACTCACCCATCGCGCCCATAGCTCGTCGGTGATTTTTGTGACGGGGCATGAGGAAAGCGACAAGTATCGTCCGGGGATTGATTGGCAGGCGATCGCCAAGGCGGCTGAAACCATCGTCATCTACATGGGTGTCCACACCTTGCCCCAGATTGTGCCGCAACTGCTTTCGGCGGGCAAAGATCCGGACACTCCGATCGCCCTGATTCGCTGGGGAACCCGTCCCAATAGTGAAACGCTGATCGCGACGTTAGCAACGGTGGTCAATCGCGTCCAGGAAACCGGGTTTTCAGCTCCGGCGATCGCTACGATTGGCACGGTGGTGAATTTGCACCGGCTGCACGTTCACGGAACATCCGTCAATTTTCCCTAGCTTTCTAGGCTCTGGAATCTACCCACTGTCCAAAACTTGAACGCTCATCTCGATTCATCCTGTACGTTCTCTGTGATTTGTTTATGCCATCGCCAACTGCCGATCCATTAAACTTTGACGCGCTGTGTACGGACATTGAGGCGGAAATTTCGCAAGGAAACTGGGGAGCTGTTAGCGATCGCTTAAAAGGATGGTCGTCAGAGTTTCGCGGTACGCTCAACGAGTTGATCGATCGGCAACGCTTGGCTGAGTTCGGACTCGCGTTACTCAAGAGTGGTGATGTGGCAGATTGTCGCGGTCTGGCGCCGGTGTTTCGCCCCGCGTGTCCCGAGGCGATCGCTCAACTGCACGCCATGTTGATTGATCCGACAATCGGCTTTGAATCACGCTGGTTTGCAGGCCAAATCCTCGCCAAGCTCAACCAGTTTGACGCGATGGCTGTGTTGGTGGCGACGCTCGAATCCCCGGATGAAATGACGGCTTCGATCGCGATCGACACCCTCAGTCATTTTGGCAGGGCAGAGATCGACCTGCTCGCGGACGAGCTAGCGCGATCGCCACGATCCGACACCCAAACCCAAAACCCGGACGTACGACGACGTTGCATTGTGCGAGCCTTGGCACAAATTAGTGATCCCTTGGTGATTGCGCCGCTTCTATCGGTGGTACGAGACACCGATCCGGCGATCCGTCTGCTGGCGATCGCAGCCCTCAGCGCCTTCGATGACGATCGTATTTTGCCCACGTTACTCGACGCCCTACGCGACACCAGCGCCCCCGTTCGCAAAGCCGCACTGACCAGCCTTGGCGCCAAAGCGCAGTATCAGCAGCGATTCCAGTCATCACCGCCTCGTGCGTCTAACCCTAAAATTGACTGGCTAACCTATTTCCAGCCGCTCATCCTCGATCTCAATCTAGAGGTCGCAACTCAGGCCGTGATCGCGATCGGTCGCCTGCACTCCGAAGCCGCGATCGATGTTCTCATTGCCCTCCTCAATTCACCTTTAACCCCCACTCCCCAAGCGATCGCACCGTTCGCGCCCTCCTACAACAGGCCAACCCGCGCACCCTGACCGCACTCCTCGATGCGTGCCTGTCCCCCACCCAAGCTAAATCCATCACCCTCGAGATTATTCGCGGTTTCGGTCGATTGCATGAAAGCGCCGTGGTATTGGATGTCGCAACGTTACTGGTGCGGTGGTGCGAACGCTACCTTGGGGGGCTTTCCGATCGACCTCTCGCGGATCAAGATCCGGACATCCTCCAGGCGATCGCTTACAGTTTGGGCAATTTAGGTCAGCCGGTTGGCCGTTTCTGGCTCGATCATCTGGCCTCTGACCCGCGCGATCGGGTGCGGATTACAGCCAATGCGGCCCGGCAAAGGTTAGATGCGACCCAATCGATCGGCGAGTAATTGACAAGTAATTGACCAAAATCACCTAACGAAATTGCTCAAATCAATCAAAAAACGAGGCGGGAGCGGTGTTGATCAATTCATGATCAATACCACTCCCGCTCTCGCTTGCAATTTCACTTTCAGTGAATTCGCTTGACTGGTTTTCAGCCTCAAGGCTTGTAGCCAGCCACCGTCATAGATCCAATGACCTAAGTAGCCCAAGAAAATTAAAGCGACTTAAACCACGTAACTCAACCATCCGGGTTGCAGACAAGCTAGAAGCTTGGGTTACGTATAGCATCCGTTAATTAGCTTGATCTACTTAGCTTTTTTTCAGCCAGCTAAACATCGCCCGCAGATCCTTACCGACCACCTCGATCGGGTGTTCCGCCTCACGACGACGCATCGCCGTAAAGCCCGCTTTACCCGACTGATTTTCCAGCACGAAGTTACGCGCAAACGTACCCGACTGAATTTCCGACAGGATTTCCTTCATCGCTTGACGGCTAGGCTCGGAGATCACACGCGGGCCGCTCACATAATCGCCATATTCCGCCGTATTCGAGATGCTGTCACGCATTTTCGCCAAACCGCCCTCAACCACGAGGTCAACGATCAGCTTAACTTCATGCAAGCACTCAAAATAAGCCAATTCCGGCTGATAACCGGCATCCACCAAGGTTTCAAAACCCGCTTTGATCAGCTCGCTGAGACCACCGCACAAGACAGCTTGTTCGCCGAACAGGTCGGTTTCGGTTTCTTCGCGGAAGGTGGTTTCGAGGATACCGCCGCGCGTGCCGCCGATGCCTTTGGCGTAGGCCATTGCGATGTCACGGGCTTGGCCGGTGGCATCTTGGAAGACGGCGAACAGTGCCGGAACGCCTTCGCCCTGTTCGTAGGTACGGCGCACCAGGTGGCCGGGGCCTTTCGGTGCGGCCATGATCACGTCTACATCCGCAGGCGGGACGATTTGGCCGAAGTGGATGTTGAAGCCGTGGGCAAACGCGAGGACGTTACCAGCGGATAGGTTGGGGGCGATTTCTTCGGTGTAGATGGTGCGTTGCACTTCGTCCGGCAGCAGAATCATGATTAGGTCGGCTTGTTTGGATGCTTCCGCAACCGTATGCACCGTTAAACCAGCTTCCTCGGCTTTGGCTGCGGATTTACTGCCCGCATACAGACCGACGATGACGTTAACGCCACTATCTTTTAGGTTGAGAGCGTGGGCGTGTCCTTGCGAGCCGTAGCCGATGATCGCGACGGTTTTTCCGGCGAGCAGGTCGAGATTGGCGTCCTCGTCGTAGTACATGCGGGCCATTATTGGGGTATCTCCTTCGATCCAACAAGAATTGTGTGCTTGTGCGAGGCCGAGTCGTTTCTGGCCGTCACACGGGTTTGCAGGCACTAGATTCTAGCAAAATACGGGTCTGTCTGTGCGACTTGGAGTGCGGCTCTATGGGGATGAGCGATCGCGGGTGAATTTCTGGATTCACCTGATCATTTTCGATACTGGTCTGAACTACATGGGTGGGAGTTGGCCTGGTTGGTTGGGGTTGAGCGATCCGGCTTGGAAGCCGCCTGCCATGTTGCGAAAACGGGTGTATTGCGACTCGAATAGAAGTTTGACGATACCGGTGGGGCCGTTGCGGTGTTTGGCGATGATCATTTCGGTGATGCCACGATCGGGGGTGTCGGGGTTGTAGTATTCGTCGCGGTAGAGCATGACAATTAAATCCGCATCCTGTTCGATCGAGTTGTGGACAACAATGTCGTTTGCCACAAAGTTATGGAAACCGGGAACGGTGAGATCGTAAACATCCGTTTCACCGATGGGTTCGATCGATGCAATCTCATCCCAAACAACATCATGCTCATTCGGAATTGCGAGACTCTGAGTAACCTTCAATCCGTCTAAGCGAACCCAGCCATCTAATACTCGAAATTTGTGATTTGCGGTTGCGTCGATCGTTCGTCCTAAACGAGTCGTTAATCGGTAAATCAGCTTGATTCCCGTTGAGAATGCATGACTAATGGAGGCCGGTTTGAGTTTTAAATCTTGCTCATCTAGCGCCCAAACTTGAATATTTTCACGATCAACTAAATCACGAATGGGTACACGCTCGCCACTCGTCAGGGTCACTAACGTATCGCCTGCTAAACAGCCCGACTCGCGTAAATCGGACATCATCGGGCGTTTATTGGTTCGCGCTTCGACGCCACGACTGAGCTGTGAAAGGGCAATGACCGGTACGTTTAATTCCCGCGCCAAGCCTTTGAGCGATCGCGTAATTCGTGATAATTCTTGTACTCGATTATCACCGCCGCCTTCCATTAATTGCAAATAATCGAGCAAGACCAAGCCTAAACTCTGTCCCTGTTCGGCTTGGAGACGACGACATTTAGACCGAATTTCACTCACCACAATATTCGGTGTATCGTCGATAAAAATCGGCATTTCCGACAACGAAGTTAGCGCATTATTAAACGGTTCCCATTCGTTTTGGCTGACCCGTCCGGCGCGGAGGCGATTGGCTTCGATTCCGGCTTCGCTGGAGAGCAAGCGTTGTACGAGCTGCTCTTTGGACATTTCTAGGCTGAAAATCGCGATCGGGAGTCGGTAGGTTTTGGCGATATTTTGCGCGATGTTTAACGCGACGGCTGTTTTTCCCATCGACGGCCTGCCCGCCACGATGATCAAATCCGACGGCTGTAACCCGCCCGTCATCGCATCAAAATCATAAAAGTCCGTCAAAATCCCCGGCTGTGCCTGGGACTCGTGCTTCGCCTCGATATCCTCAAACGTCCCCACCAACGTCTCATAAATCGGCACGAGATCCTGTTGTGGCCGCTTTTGCGTCACGTTAAAGACCTTTTGCTCCGCCCGATCGAGCACCACCTCCAAATCCGTCGCCGTGTCGTAACCCATCGCGTCGATCTCGCGTCCCGCCTGGATGAGCTGCCGCCGCAGATACTTATCCATCACCAGCGCCGCGTAACGATCGATATTCACCGCCGACACCGTGCGATCGACCAACTGCACCAGCTTCGCCTGACCGCCGATCACCTGAAGCTGACCCAAATCACTCAGCCGCGACGCCACACTAATCAAATCCGTCGGCAACCCCTGACCATGCAAAAACAGCATGGTGTGATAGATCGTCGTGTGACTGCTGATGTAAAACGCATCGGGTAGGAGCAACTCGGCGATTCGCCCGATCGCCTCGGGATCAAGCAAAATCCCGCCCAGGATCGACTCCTCCGCCTCAATATTTTGGGGCGGCAAACGTCCTTCTAAGCCTTCAAAATTCAGCTCTTCTGCCATCGTCTAGACCGCCTCGATTCGCTCTGCCGTCCCGTTAGTGTCGCTCAGAGTTTGCGCTCTGGGCAAGAGGTCAACGAGGGAGACCCGATCGATCGAGGCATGATCTGTGGATGATCCGCGACAGATTCCCGCATGATCCCTTACGTCGCAAGGCCATGTTCAAGGGCATAGCGCACCAGTTCCGTTCGGCTATTGGTTCCGGTTTTGTTAAACAAGCGGCTGACGTATTTCTCCACGTTACGCACACTCGTATCGAGCTGACTGGCGATTTCTTTGTTCATCAAGCCCTGAGCCACTAACACCAGCACGCTTTGCTCACGCGGCGTAAAGTCGATATCGACCGGCGTAATTTTCGGCGTTGTCGTTCCCTGATGGGTCAAGATGTCTTTGATTTCTTGGATCTGGCGGGCGAGGGTGGCGATATCCGGCGGATCACTCACATCAAATGATGTCGCAGCACTGCGCCGATCGAGCAGATTTTCGACGATCGCCACCAGCTCCTCGGGATCAAACGGTTTCGAGAGGTAGGCATCGCATCGCGCCTGGTAGCCTTGGATGCGATCGGACTTCATGCCCCGCGCCGTCAGAAAAACCACCGGAATACTTTTTAGACGCGGATCTTCGCGCATCTGCGCCAACAACTGATAACCATCCACCTCCGGCATCATCACATCCGTGATCACCAGGTCGGGAATCATCGTCTGTAACTTCTCTAACCCCTCCTGACCATTGGCCGCCGTCTCAACCTTAAAACCCGAATCGCTCAGATACGCCTCGACCGCCGCACGCAAACTCGGCTCATCATCCACTAAAAGTAAAGTCTTGGTTATTTCTGTCACGATCTCGCATTTCCGCGAACATTAGGACGTTGACATGCTCCCCAGACTTTAAGTCCGAGGATTCTAAAGCTAGGCGAACAGGCTAGACTGCTGCTCTACTTTGTGGCTTAACGCTTCAACGGGCATGGCTAGCAAGCTAGTCTGATGCGCCCACCACGTTCGTTTTGAGTCTCCGAGTATCCCCCGGCGACTTAGTATATCCTAACAAAGTAGAGGCAAGGTGCGGACTAAAAGTCCGGGACTTGAGACCCACATCCCCCGGAATGTAATCGCCGCTTGCCTTTCGGCCATTCCAGCATAGCGATAGACACCACGCAGCCAGGACAAGAAATTACGCCTTTGGTGTACGGCTTGCCGCCAGCCAGATCTCCCGCCTAGATCGGAGATTGATTGTTCACCGAAGCCTGACAGCCTCTCGATAGCAGCAAGAGAATAGAGGAGAACTGGCCGCGTTTGAAGCCGTAATGAATTCGCCTTTATATTTTCTTTAGAAACCCAAGCCTGTGATACCGTTTTCGCGCAACTTCCGATTTATGATGTGTTGGACATTTGCAGATCTCTGAGCCGCTATTGGCGATTCGGTCTGGCTGTCGTGTATTCAGAACTGAAGTAGGAAGCAGGGTCGCAAGACTCTACTAAAGGAGGAATTCGTGTCCGATACCATCATCGAATCGATAGGCGCTTGGGAAATTCTTGACTCGCGCGGTCGCCCGACGGTAGAAGCCGAGGTTCGCCTCGCGAACGGCGCGATCGGGGTTGCGAAAGTGCCGAGCGGTGCATCGACGGGAACCTTTGAGGCGCACGAGTTGCGCGATGGCGACAAAAAGCGCTACGACGGTAAAGGCGTCCTGCGTGCGGTCGAAAACATCAACGACAAGATTGCGCCGGAACTGATCGGCAAGGTCGATGCGCTCGATCAAATGACGGTTGATGCGGTCATGAACAAGCGTGACGGATCGACGAATAAGGCCAACCTGGGCGCGAATGCCATCCTCGCGGTGTCGCTGGCAACGGCGCACGCTGGGGCGGATGCGCTGCAAGTGCCGCTCTATCGCTATCTCGGTGGCCCGCTGGCGAATTTGCTGCCCGTGCCGATGATGAACGTGATCAACGGCGGTGAGCACGCGGCGAACAATATCGATTTTCAGGAATATATGATCGTGCCGGTGGGTGCGACCTCGTTCCGGGAAGCGCTGCGCTGGGGTGCGGAGGTGTTCGCGTCGTTGAGCAAGGTGCTGGCTGAAAAAGGCTTGCTGACGGGCGTGGGCGATGAGGGTGGCTTTGCGCCGAACCTGGAGTCGAACACGGCGGCGGCGGAGTTGCTAATCGCAGCGATCGAGTCGGCGGGTTACAAACCGGGCGAGGAGGTAGCATTGGCACTCGATGTGGCGGCGAGCGAGTTCTACAAGGATGGTAACTACATCTTTGATGGCAAGACCAACACTCCGGCGGAGACGATCGACTATCTCGCAAATCTGGCGAGCAAGTATCCGATCGTGTCGATCGAAGATGGTCTACACGAAGAAGACTGGTCTAACTGGCAAGCTTTGACGACGAAAATAGGCAGTAGCTGTCAGCTCGTCGGCGATGATCTGTTTGTGACCAATGCGAAGCGTTTACAAACGGGTATCGATAAAAGTGCGGCGAATTCGATTCTGATCAAGGTTAACCAAATCGGTTCGCTGACGGAAACCTTGGAAACGATCGATCTCGGTGTGCGTTACGGTTACCGCTCGGTGATCAGCCATCGATCGGGCGAAACTGAGGACACGACGATCGCCGATCTCGCGGTGGCGACCCGTGCCGGTCAAATCAAAACCGGTTCGCTGTGTCGTAGCGAGCGCGTCGCGAAGTACAACCGTTTGCTCCGGATCGAAGCGGAACTGGGCAAAAATGCGGTTTACGCTGGGACGATCGGCATGGGGCCGAAAGCTTAGGTGCTAACTGCTTAAGGTCAAACCGTAACGTACCACAGCCGCTGGTCGGCGGTGCGTTGCGGTTGTGAAAGGCGATCATTGTCTAGCTCATACGCCAATCCTGCAACAGACCCTTACCAAATTATCATTCTTGGCTAGCTGCTTGAAGCAAGGGTATGTGGTCGTTCTAGAAGTTGGCTCGATTTACTGAGAATACAAGCAGTTTGCCGAAAGTCATTGCTCTTTGTATTCGCCAGAGCCTGTAGCTTACCGTTGCTTGAGCGAACTTTCTTACACCGAACTCAAGTTAACTCAAACATGCTCTACCGATTTGGCAATCATGCTAGTATGAACTTGAAACATTTTCAAACTTGTATGTTTCAAATTTAAGAAAACTAGGTATTTCTGTGTCTCGAGGTGGTAAGCGCCCCAATAGTGGCGCTAAATCAAAATGGATTCATCGGCCAACTGTGACGGTACGAGTTCCTGAAGTATTTGCGGACGTAATACGAGATCTTGCTTTATTGCTAGATCAGCAAGAGTCTTTGGATTTATTCATAAATTATTTAATTGATAAAGGAATTGAGTCTGATCGTCCAACTCTATTGCCAAATGCTGCTACTCTAGCTACGAATGATGATGGAGACATAATGGCTAGAGGTATTGAAGGGCTTTACTATATTACCCACATTGAAAATCTTGGTTCTATTTTAAATCAAGGTATCTTGTCTCATTCTCAAATTGAAGCTGAAGGACTAGAACCTGCAATCATTTATAACTCTCAGATTATTGATCGGCGAAAAGATAGAAGAATTGACAAGAAATCTCTCTGGGAGTTTGCAAATCTCTACTTTCAGCCACGTAATGCCATGCTGTATTCCCTAACAGCAAAAGGACGTGAGTCAGAAATTGTCATATTGTCATTGAAGCGAAATATTTTAGATAAAAAAGGAATCTATATTTCAATGGGTAATGCTGCAAGCTTAGAAAGCAAAATTTATCCATTCAGTTTAATGCAACGAACAGAACAAAATAAGCTTTTGAAAGCTATCAGAGAAAACACAGACATCGATTGGTGGAAGAAAGATGATGGAAGTAAGCGAAAATTAATGGCAGAATGTCTCGTCCCTCAAAAAATTCTCCCCACTTTTATTCAGGGAATATACGTGTCTAAGCCAGCGGTGCGACGTGAAATACAGTCACGATTTGGCGAGAAATATCCTCAGTTACTTAGTGAAAAGCTACCTATTGCCATTGAACCTAAAAGATTTTTTCAACCAGATTGGGCAAAAAAAATTATTCCAGACAACCTTTGGGTTGCCAAGGGTGATATGTTTTTTGCCCGCGTCCAGACTTTAACCATTAGTGTTAACTGTGTCGGAGTGATGGGTAAAGGGTTAGCTTCAACAGCAAAATATAGATTCCCAGATGTTTATGTAGCGTATCAGGATTTGTGTCGAACAGGCCAAATAAGACCAGGAAAACCTTACTTATACACTCGTGAGTCTTCAACATTTTACGATTTATGTGATGAGGAGTTACCATCAGACCAAGAGTTGTCCCAGACTTGGTTTTTGTTATTTCCGACCAAAAATCATTGGAGAAATAAGTCTAGTCTAGAGGATATTGAGAAAGGTTTACAATGGCTACTCCAAAACTATCAACGTTTGGATATTAAATCTCTAGCAATGCCAGCTCTTGGTTGTGGCTTAGGTGGATTGAGTTGGGAGCAAGTTGGCCCTCTGATGTGTCATTATTTATCACAAATGAAGATTCTGACTCCTATTTATTTGCCAGCAGATCAGGAAGTTCCAGAAGAGTTTTTAACTCTTCAATTTTTATTGCCGTAAGGAATGAGAGGGGATTCTTGGTTTTCTATCGTTCCTACGCAGAGCATGGCAACGAGGGAGGCATTAGTAATAGATTTGACATTAATTCAAAAACGTACGTATACCATATCTCACTGTGCCTAGAGCAAGCAGAGAAGTTAAAAGAGCCTACTACCAAAAAAATCAATTTACACTCGTCCCAAACAACGAAAAACAGAGGTGACAGACAATGACTGTGGCACAAGACAACACCCCACATCTTACCCCTGAAGAATACTTTGCTTGGGAAGAACAACAACTCGAAAAATACGAACTGATCAACGGTCGTGTTTATCCGATCGGCATCGAAGCCATGAGCAGCGGCAGTAAAAACCATAGCTTAATCGCTGCAAAATTGATCACATTATTCAGTAATCATCTCGAAGAAAGTAGCTGCGAAACTGCAACCTCAGACCTGCGAATTAAAATTGTTAATACAGATAACTACACCTACCCCGATGCGAGCGTCACCTATGACGATCGCGACAAACTCACCACCCGATATATTACTTATCCTTGCCTGATCCTTGAGGTTCTATCCAAAAGTACAGAAGCCTACGATCGAGGCGGCAAATTTCGCATGTATCGCCGTAACCCAAAACTGATCGACTATTTATTAGTCAGTTCTACCAGCATCGAAATAGACTTGTATCACAAAACCGAAGCAGGCGACTGGGTGATCCTCAACTATCAAGCAGGCGACACCATTGAACTTCAAAGCATTAACTTGAGCTTTGCGATCGAACAAATCTACCGCCGTTTAACCCTCACCCCAGAAAGCGAATCCGCTTAATCTCCAAAAATCTCCCCTGCCCCTCTGCTCCCAGGCCGCAAACTATCGTCAATACAATCATATCTAGAACATCTTGAAAGCGTTGAGCAGAGTCGAAACGCGGTTTTTGGGAAATCAGAACAGAGTCAGGTGTTTCGTTTTTGATTCAACTCACCATAGCCCAACTCGAAACCGGATCTAACAGTTCTGATCGCTCCCATAGCGAATGAGAACGACCAGAACAAGACACTTCAATAACTCCAGGGCGTCGAATGGGTCTAAGTTACTTGAACTACTTGAACTCTACAGCGAACCACGATCGCGACGCGGCAACTGCGCCAACTGCGACGAATCGATCAACCGCTCCAGCGCCACCTCAAGCTGACGGTTCGCATCGAGATACACCCAACCCATATCCGTCATTTGCTTCACCTCAAAGTGCAAGTGCGGCCCGGTCGAAAAACCCGTGCTACCCACACGCCCGATCGGATTGCCCTGCTTCACTTCATCACCGACACTCACCAACAACTCCGACAGGTGAGCGTAGAGCGTTTCCGACGTGCCTTCATTGTGCGACAACACGACGGTTAAACCGTAGCCGCCCAGATCCGAGGACTCGGTAACTTTGCCGGAGAAGGCCGCGAGTACGGGTGTGCCGTAGGGTGCGGCGATGTCAGTTCCCGTGTGGAGGCGTTGGGTTTGGGCGATCGGGTGCATCCGGAAGCCGAAGAATGACGAGATCGGCGCTGGAACTGAGACCGGGAAGATCAGGCCGCGATCGCCGTTGCCAATCCGCCCAAAGGGCATCGTTGCAATATTGCGCGTCACCTGCGCTTCAAGTTGGGCGTAGCTCAGACCCGCCGCCGCATAGGGATCAAAACTGCTACTGCGATCGCTCAGATTCATCGGATAGATCGTCGCGCCGGTTGCGTAGGTTGCCCCGGTCGCCCCGGTCGCACCGGAGGATCGGGGGGCGCTGTTGGTAGAGTTTGCAGCATAGGGCGTTGACGAATCACTCGAACCGCTCGGGTTACTCCCAAAAACCGCGTTGGCGCATACTCCATTCGATAAGGTTTGACCTGGAGCAAGGGACGAAGAGCAGCCCGTATTACGCTCTTCGAGAACGATCGTGGCGTTGCGATCGGGTGCGATCTCGGTTGCGCCGAGGCTGTAGTCGGTGTCGTCGATGTAGCTGTGAGTGTAGGCGGGTTCGCTTGGAGCCGGTAGGTCGTCGAGTACGGATGGTAGCGGCGTTGCAGGCTCAAGATAAACCGGATCGGCGATCGGCTCCGGTGCATCAAAAATTACCTCTGCCGGAACGCCATTGAGATCAGGACTCGATCGATCCAACGCCGGAGCACTCACCGTCGGCTCACTGCTCGGACGTGATTTTTCCAGCGGGTCGATACCGACTTGCGCAAAGACAGCACCCCCTCCTAGCAAGCCAATGCAGCCCAGGGACGTGACATAACGTAGATCGAGCTTGGGGCGATACGATCGGCGATCGGCGGACGTATTGTCTTTGGCTGAGTGGCTGAGAGACATGGTGTGAAGCTGAAAAAAAGTTAAGCGAGAAGAATCGAAGCGAACGGCAGAAATAAGGGCGATCGTTAAACTTAGCAATTCATCCTAACGGATTGTCGTGACGTTCTCCAGTGGGTTAGAGTTTCCCCAAACGGTATATAACGATCGTACGGCCAGAACCAGATCGCCGTACAGTAGCGAATACACCCAGTAAACCATTGACCCAGTTGGGCTGATGTCCTGAATCAACGTGAGTCGAGGCATTCACAGCGATCAGAAGGTATGGCGCTTAATCGCCGTACTCTTCCGCCCGATCGATCATTCTTGAACCGAAGCCCTGCATCCAGGGCTATTTCATTCTAAAGAGGCGCTGTAATGTCTCCAGGCCATACTTGCAGTATCGCTCCGCCTGCGCCATGTTTTGAAAGCCATCCGAACGATACAGATTCAGGGCAAAGTTGCGGGCGAC
>JAAUPN010000325.1 GCA_012033105.1 Coleofasciculaceae cyanobacterium RL_1_1 | reverse complement strand
CGGTGCGGTCGTCGCCAGGATCAGCAAAATATCCGGGTCGAGCTGCTGGATTTGCGCGGCGATCGAGGCGGCACGCACGGCATGACCGAAGCCGTGATTGGTAATCGCAAGGTAGAGGGTTGGGGCGCGGCATGGTGTTGGGGTTGGAAGGTGAAAATCGATGGCTTTTACTATTGCAACGATTTAGCGTACGGGATGATCGCCTCGTTAAGATTGAGATCTACGGTTCAGGAGCGGGCGAAGGGTTGGGATTGGCCGGTTCGACGACGGGGGGACTATCGAAGGATTCGAGTTGATTGAGGAGGTCTTTGGTGCTGGGGATGCTGCTTGGATCGAGGGTGAAAATGGTTTCCGATCGCAGGCGAGCTAGCTCATTATCAACGTATTCAATAAAGGTCTTTGGCTCATAAATCCAGGCGATCGTCTTAACCTGGCTGGCCGGAGACATCTCCGGTTCTGCCATCATGCCACCTGGGGTTAACGGTTCATCTTCCGGGGTTGGGGTTTGCTCAACCGTCGGCGGCGTAAGGTTTGAGGAGAGTCGTGGTACAAGCGAAAGGCCGGTGGGTTTAACGTAAAGTCGCCCGGTGGCAAGGTAGCTTTGAACCGATCCCTGTAGTTTTTCGTATTGGGTAAACAGTTCGACTTGGCGAGCGATATTGTTGTTGTAATCAAAGATCAGCATAAATGCGGAGGTTAACACCGTCGCACCAAAGGCAACTTTAAAGGTGTCGATCGTCAGATCATTCGTTTGCGCCCAACCGTTACGCCCGATCGAAAAAATGCAAAATGCCGCCAACGCCGAGGCAAAGGGCGCAAACACTAACGCCGTTAAATAGTTGACGTACAGCATTTCCGTTAAGCCGACGTGGAACGATTGTCGCTGGAGAATATCGATGTATTGCCGTTTAATTCGCTCGGCCTGAATCGCTTGGAGTGTGGGATAAATTTCGGTCTGAAATTGTGATAAGTAGCGATCAAATTCGGTTTCACCAGAGTCTGGATCGATGACTTTCAAGGTGATTTGATGAGTATCTGCCTTGAGAGGACGCAGCAAGCCCTTGACCAGTATCCAGCAAGATACATTAATCGCACCATAGAAGCCGACGGCGATCGCGATCGGCAAAATCGGGGACGGGATCGCGCGGAGTCGGGCAATCCAGCGTGCAGGACTGAGATCTAGCATGGTGGTTTCGGGTCAGTAGATACGCGGTCTGGGGACAACACCAGGTCAGGTGTAGCTGGCTCGATCGTACGGTGTAATCATCGTTTGTACCACCGTGATCGCGATGCAGGCCGACCCCAATCCAGCCAAGACCGGCGCGATCGTCACGATAAGTTGCTATCCTCACGATGATTTGAATTGATGCTCGATTGTCCTCACGCCTGCAAAATCCCATGCCTATAGATTGCACCCTGCCAAAAACCTTTATGTTGCTCGGATCGGGTGAACTCGGAAAAGAGTTCGTGATCGCCGCCCAGCGGTTGGGTAATACGGTGGTGGCGGTTGATCGCTACGCCAATGCGCCCGCGATGCAGGTGGCGGATGTAGCGGAAACGATTTCGATGCTGGATGGTGACGCACTCGCGGCGGTGGTGGCGAAACACCAGCCGGATTTCATCGTGCCGGAAATCGAAGCGATTCGCACCGAAAAGCTGCTTGAACTCGAAGCAGCGGGCTACACCGTGATCCCCACGGCAGCGGCGACGAACTACACCATGAACCGCGATCGCATCCGTGATCTGGCGTCGCGCGAGTTGGGGCTACGCACGGCGAAGTATGCCTATGCGAGTTCGCTAGAGGAGGCGATCGCGACGAGTGCTCAAATTGGATTTCCGAATGTGGTGAAGCCGGTGATGTCGTCCTCGGGTAAGGGTCAATCGACGGTACAGACGGCGGATGAGGTCGAGCAGGCGTGGAGTTATGCGATCAAGGGTTCGCGCGGTGCGAGCAGCAAGGTGATCATCGAAGAATTTATCGATTTTGAGCTGGAAATCACGTTACTGACCGTGCGTCAGTGGGACAAACCAACGCTGTTTTGTCCACCGATCGGCCACCGTCAGGAGCGTGGCGACTATCAGGAATCCTGGCAGCCGACGGGGTTAACGGCGGCGCACATTGCGGAGGCGGAGGCGATCGCCCGAACGGTGACGGATGCGCTTGGTGGTGCGGGGATTTTTGGGGTGGAGTTTTTTGTGACGCGGGATGAGGTAATTTTTTCAGAGTTGTCGCCACGTCCCCATGACACGGGGATGGTGACACTGGTGTCACAAAATTTGAATGAGTTTGAGCTACACCTACGGGCGATTTTAGGGTTGCCGATTCCAGCGATCGAACTTAAAACCCCGAGTGCTAGCGCGGTGATTTTGGCCGATTGTCAGGCTGATCAGATTGCATATACCGGCGTGGATCAAGCCCTCAGTGAACCGGGGGTAGATGTGCGTTTGTTTGGTAAAGAGACATCGCGTCCCTATCGGCGGATGGGGGTGGCGTTGGCGATCGGGGATAGTGCGGACGTGGCGCGGGAGAAGGCGACACGGGCGGCGGGTTGTGTGAAATTAACGTAAAAAAGGGGGGCGATCGCTAAGGCAAGCTTCAGGTATCGTTCTTGCTAGGATTGCGGTCTAACGATGGAGTTCAGCGGCGGTAGGCAAACTCGAACTCCGACCGATAACCCTTATACCGTCCGCACCAACACATTGTTAGGTGGTTGCCCCACCGACAGTTCCCGGCGTGACAGCCGTAATTCCTTCAGTGATGTATCGTTTAAAATCCTCTACGTTCAACGTAAGTATGTGTGATATGGCATTAACTTTCATTGCTGCAACCAATCGAGCATCGTGAACCTGAACCCCTGAAACACCGAACACAACAACCAGTCTGCGCCATTCTCTGTAAATCTCAGAACTGTCAGGCAACACTGGAAAAAAGTCGTTCAATTAACTGCAAAAGTTGTTCAGCTTCAGGAGGAATTAATCCAAATCCATTTCTCTCAATAAGTCGAGTTGCAACATTCCAAAACTCAATGCAATTTTGAGAGGAGACTTGTAGCTTGTGCCCATCTTGACGTAGCTCTCGGACAGCAGTTCTAATCAAAGGATGGAGAGGGTGAGAGCGATCCGTGAATCGCAATAGAATATTTGTATCTACCAAGTAAAGCACAATCAGGGATGCTCCTCATAAATTCCTGCTCGACTAACAGAGTAATCTGAGAGGTAAGGTATAGTGGCTCCAACATACATTTGAAATTCATCCGCTAGGCGATCGGCGATCACCTCAAACTCTTCATCTTCTTGAAAGAGATCATTGCTTAATGGTCGCGAAGTCAGGTACTCTTTGTCCCAAGCCACAAAGTCAACAAAATCTAGGACTTTCAGGATTTTGATCTCAGATAGAGAGTGGAGCTTTCGCACGATTTCTGCAATTAATGTTTCCATGTTTTCTCCTACTTAAGGCATGAATTTGCCCAATCATAACGATCTGAATCTTTTTTGAGAAGGTACTCTGCAACTTCCCTACGTTTATCCTTTACAGTTTGCTAGTTTGGGAATCTGAAAATTACCTAACTTATGTATTAGACCGCACGTACACGTTAGCTCCCCTCAGC
>JAAUPN010000324.1 GCA_012033105.1 Coleofasciculaceae cyanobacterium RL_1_1 | reverse complement strand
TCTAAAAGTCTAGACTTTTAGATTGAGTAACCGAAAACTTTAGTCTCTCAAACCAGGGCAAACGCAGACTCCAGGACTTTAGCAAAATGAAGCCTGAGCTTGTCGTAGGAAGTGGCCGCACTATGACAAGCTCAGTGCTCGAATCCCAACTTGATTTGCTATGAAACATGAGTATGCGATCGCCCTGTCTCTCAAACCCAGTATTCGAGTGATTGATGTTCGATCTGATCAGTGATCGGAGGTGCGATCAATATAATCTCCAATCTCCTCGAGAAGTGCATCTAACTTTTGAAGCTTACGATTTAGTTGCGTATCATTCCCGGCCTTCAAAAGTTTGGAGCGTTTGATTTTCTTCCAGCGATCGTCCACCGATTCCGACAGCAATGGACGGTCACCCTGGCTGGCTTCCCGTGCTGCTTCAAGCTTGAGCGAACGGATCAGACTCGTCAGCTTGGCCTTACTCAGCGTTTCCCCCTCCGCAAGCAAGCGTGGGTGTAGCTCCGTTGGCGTCCGCCCGATCAGCAAAGCATTCGTCGGACTGAGCGTGCCATTCGCCACACCAGAACGCAAGTCGTCCGGCAAATCCAACAGCGGTAGTCGTGCCACCAGACTTCCCAGCTTTAGCCCCAGCGAGTTCAACACACCTTGAATCGTCATCATAGTTGCGTCATCCAGACTCAGGTTGCTGGAATTGCCAACACTGTAATTATTCAGGGCATGAAGCGTGGCTCGTACCCCTGCCTCGTCTAGATCAAGCCGCAGCCGCAATAGATTGACAACGGCTAAGGTTTGCTCAAGCGGGCTAACTTTCTCCTTCAGAGAGTCCGTTGTGATCGCCCACTCCAGCGCATCCGAGTCACCAATATCCTGAACAACGAACGCCCAAATCGAGTCTGCATTGAGAAGCTGGTGAGCCCGCCAGCGCCGTTCACCATCAAGCAAACCGTAAGCACCCGTCGCCAGTTCGCGTACAACGATCGGATCTCGCAGTCCGTTCGCCCGAATCGAGTGGGCTAAATCCTCGATTCCTTGCATATCGAAATACGTACGGGGCTGCTGGATCAGTTCCAATTGCCCATCCCGCGATTCGATCTGGAACGGGATAACTTGATCGAGTGGGATTTCGATCGCCCGTTGGCGTTCACCGCTGTCCTCTAGCTCCGTCCGCAACTGATCGAGCTGTTGGCGTAGCGCCTCGATCTCCGCGTCTTTTTGTTGGACGATCGCTCCCTGAGCCATCATCCCGATTGATCGACGATTTCCCTGAGCCATTACACTGCCTCCAGCGCCATAATGGCTCGCGCGATCGCCACAAAACTACGGTTGGCATCTTCACCGGATCGCCAAGC
Source organism: Coleofasciculaceae cyanobacterium RL_1_1 (assembly GCA_012033105.1). GTDB lineage: Bacteria > Cyanobacteriota > Cyanobacteriia > Cyanobacteriales > Geitlerinemataceae > RDYZ01. The sequence continues at coordinate 2,281 of JAAUPN010000324.1, read as the reverse complement.
CCCCAACGGCAGACCATTCGCGCTAGCATTCGCTAGGTGAGCCGTCTCGCGAATCGTGGGAAATAGCTCAATCCCCATCGTCTCCAAAGCTAACGGTAGCGATCGCTCCGGGTCAGCGCCCATATTATCGCGGTGCATCGCCAAGCTTTTACGATAGCCATTGATACAAATGCCCAACACCTCTGGAGCCGGTTTGAGTCGCAGTTGCTTGCGAGCGCGATAGATCCAGTCCAGCAGCTTAAAGCCTGCATCGATATCTTTATCAACGGGGCGAATCACCACCAACACCGCTGAAGCTGCGGCCAGTGCCACCTCGTGATAGCGCTCGATCGTACCGGGGCAATCGATCAACACAATGTCATGGGGCAGTGGTGCATCCTCCATCGCATCGGCAAGCAGATAGCTTCCGCGTGACTCCTTATCGATCCGCTTCGCCGCCTCGACCAAAAACAACCCGCCGAGACAGGCATCAAGGCCACTCACTCGATCGCGCCACACCGGAAACAGCGGCCACTGTCCATTGAAGTCTGGCGATAGCACTCGATCAAGCGTAGCCGCCGCATCCTCCGGATCGGGCAAACCGGTAAAGAGCGTGAGTGAGCCATTGGGGTCGCACCCTAAGAGGCACACTGTTTTCCCAGCTTCGCTAACTGGTAGCCAACGTTAACGGTGGTGGTACTTTTCCCTGTCCCACCTGCATTAGACATGATCGCCACTGTAATTTGTCCCACGATCGTAGCTCGCTAAAAGTCTAGACTTTTAGAATACGCCGATCAGTCGAAGGAAGGAAGAAAATGATCGAAATGCCGACCCGGACAATGTTGAAATTGACGATGAGTCGATCGGTTGGCCGGTTAATCAGTTGAGTATTTGATCGGTTAATTAGTGTATGCACAAATATATTCTGTGTATACAGTTTACACAGTTCACCTTGATGACATGATAGCCATAGAAGCCCAATCACAATCCTGAGATAATGGAATTGATCAATGACAAATGGACAAAACAAAATGGCACGCAATGGAAAAGCTTCTACACGTTTTGAGATGGAGCCTGAACTAAAAGAGGACTGTGAACGGCTATCGCAGCTACAAGGAAAAACTGTGACCGATGCGTTACAGAATTTGGTGAGAGAAGCCATTGAAGCAAATCGAGATGTTTTGACTCTTGTGAAAGAGCGCTTCGGATCATGAAAGCTGAACGGGCGACGATCGTGATCGGAACCGTTGAAGTCGATGTGTTTCGCCTCCCCGACGGCTCCTACCGAATGAGTCGAGCACAAGTTACAGAAATTGTCGGACTTGATGAAAGTTACGCACGGCGATTTCTCACATCAAAGTGGCTCAAATCTTTACCCAATCAGGATTATACGCACGGCGATTTCTCACAAATCGAGATTGAAAACTCAAAAGATACGCGCGGTCGAAGTCGCTTCGTTCCTCTAAGCCTCGACGCTGCTTCGCTCTTCTGGGTTTACCAAATTTGGCAGCGCAATCGTGCCGCACTGCCTTTGGTCATCGGGTGTCTACACGAGATCCTGGAACGACGTGCCGATCGCGCGTTTGGCCTGAATCGCTCTGAAGCGGAATACGAAGCTGCAACAACCGAGTTAATGCAAGCGCTAGGCCGTGTGGCACGCGAGCGTGACATTTTGCTCGAAAACTATGACATCGACGACGACGCTCGCCAACTCGCCGACGCTGCTTGGGCGGAAGTCACACGTCTCGAAATCGAGAACGAACGGCTCAAAGAACAGCTCCGACACTATCAGTAACATTGCTTAATATAAAATCCATCACATCGAGGCTGTCCAATGAGAATTTCGCGGTACGATCGGCAACCAGAAATGTTGAATGATCTGAATACTGTGCGGACTCGAAACAGTGCTACGAGGAACAGCGCTAAAAATGCGATTCGTGCTCCATGCTACCGCAGGTGATGTGACAGGGCTGCTTGTAGCTTGCTAATCTCTTTCATGAGGGGGTTGGGTTGTTTGTGGTTATTCCACTCATCCCCCTCTTTTGCACTACTGTCAATCCCCCTCCCTCACTTACAGGCTCTCACTTTCGTCTTTTGTCCCGGTACTGAGGGTTGAGACTACTTTGATCGCGAGAAACTGGTAGCAGGCAACTTGTTTCAATCCCTGAGAGGGTTTGGAGTTGGTTGAGACGAAGGCAGCACACGATAGACGATCGACAGACATCGTTTCAATCCCTGAGAGGGTTTGGAGTTGGTTGAGACTTGATTTTGCATAGAATCACTGATGATGACGACGGTTTCA
>JAAUPN010000138.1 GCA_012033105.1 Coleofasciculaceae cyanobacterium RL_1_1 | reverse complement strand
CGTAACATTTGAAGATCCAACAGTGGATTACACCATGACAGACTTTGGTGGAAATGCTTCCGTAATGGTTGTTGATCCAACCAACCCAGCGAACACCTCAAAATCATCGCCGTCCCCACCACCACCCATAACAGCAAACTCAAACCCGAAGACCTCGCCCTTACTGCAAATTGGGGCTACGGCGGCAACGGCAAACCCACCATGCCCGGCAAAGGCAAAGCCATCCAACGCCCCTACACCCCCACCGAACGCGAAATCCTTGGCAACGATCGCATCGCCCGCCTCGGCGAACACACCTACGACATTTATCTAAACGATCGCGCCTACTGGTGTAATATCCCCGATCGCGTCTGGCACTACACCCTTGGCGGCTACCAAGTCATCAAAAAATGGCTTAGTTATCGCGCCGAAAAAATTATCGATCGTCCCCTCAAACAAGACGAATTAATTCACGTCATCGAAACCGCCCGCCGCCTCGCCGCCATCCTCCTCCTCGAACCCGACCTCGATGCCAACTATCACACCATCAAAACCCACCGCATTGAACCGTAGACCACAACAGCCAACAACACCACTCAAACATCATCGATAATCGATCAGCCCTCACCCATGAACACCCCCCAAACAACCATTCTCACCGCCGAAACCGTCCTCCACACCCTGCGTCAACACCCCGAACTCTTCACCGAATACGACATTAAAACTCTCGCTCTGTTTGGCTCCACCGCCCGCAACCAAGCCACCGAAACAAGCGATCTAGACTTGTTGTCGAATTCGACCATACACCAACATTTAGAGGCTATATGGGACTGAAATTTTATCTAGAAGATCTATTTAAGAGACCCGTCGATCTCGTCACCAAGAAATCAATCAAACCCATCATCCGTGAACATATCCTAAACGAGTTGATCGATGTGCAGAAGCCTGAAACTATATCTCAATGATATTTGAAAAAGCATTGAAAAAATCCAAAAAACAACAAAAAATACGAATAGAGATTACTTGATCGAACATGAAATACTACTTGATGGAATTATTCTAAATTTGCAGATTATCGGCGAATCCATCAAGGAAATCCCCCCATCAATCCGGGAAAAATATCCCGATATTCCGTGGCGAGACATTATCGGGCTGAGAAACATTATTTCTCATACCTACTATTTAATTGATATCGATATTATCTGGAACATCATCGAAACCGAGATACAACCACTCAAAACTGCGATCGCTCCCAACTTCATGCAGGTTCAGCATCAACCGATATACTCGATCGCCTATCCCCCAAATTCTCACCCTTTCAACTCCCTATGAACGTCATCCCCGCGATCGATTTGCTCGGTGGCCGCTGCGTCCGACTCTACCAAGGCGACTATAACCAGTCCGAAACCTTTAGCGATGACCCCGTTGCCGTGGCGCAACGCTGGGCCGCAGCGGGCGCGAAACGGCTGCACTTGGTCGATCTTGACGGCGCGAAAGAAGGCAAACCCACCAATCGGGAGGCGATCGCCGCGATCGCTTCGGCACTGTCGATCCCGGTGGAACTGGGCGGCGGACTGCGATCGCGCGAAGATGTCGTCGCCCTGTTCGAGCTGGGGGTGCAATACGCCATCCTCGGAACCGTCGCCGTGGAACAGCCGGAACTGGTCGAGCAACTTTGCGCGGAATTTCCTGGACGGATCATCGTCGGCATCGACGCCCGTAACGGCAAAGTCGCAACGCGGGGCTGGTTGGAAACCTCGGACGTGATGGCGACGGAGTTGGCGCAACGCATGGCCGCGTACGGTGCAGCGGAAATTATCTATACCGATATCCATCGCGATGGCACGATGTCCGGCCCGAATCGCGAGGCGTTGCGGGAGTTGGCTCAGGCGATCGATGTGCCGGTGATCGCCTCCGGTGGTGTTAGCTCGATCGCGGATTTGTTGGGCTTAATTGCGCTGGAACAGTACGGCGTGACCGGGGCGATCGTCGGTCGTGCGATTTATACCGGCGATATTGATTTGGCCGAAGCGATCCGCGCTGTGGGTGACGGTCGGATTACGGATGTGCCGCCGGATTTGGGATCATCCGCCTTGGCCTAAGTCCGCTCGATCAACATCCGATCCACACGCGATAGGCGATAAAATAACCGGGCTGCGCCGATCGCCCAGCCCCAACCCCCATTTAAAGACCCGACCCGATAAACACCGTGCGTATATCCCTCGACTGGCTACAACAACTTGTCAACCTCGACCAGACCCCCGCAGACCTCGCCCATATGCTGACGATGGCGGGCTTCGAGGTGGAAGATATCGAAGACCGTAGCGCCTGGGCGGACGGTGTAGTGGTCGGCAAAATTGTCGAATACGCCAAGCATCCCGACGCGGATAAGCTCGGTGTGTGCCAGGTCGATATCGGGAGCGGCGAACTGCAACAGATCGTCTGCGGCGCGGCCAATGCTCGCGCGGGGCTGTACGTCGCGGTTGCCACGATCGGCAGCTACCTCCCCTGTGTGGATCTGACGCTCAAGCCGACGAAATTACGCGGTGTGCCGTCCAATGGCATGATCTGCTCATTGTCTGAAGTCGGTTTAGCCAAAGAGTCCGACGGTATCCACGAGTTTTACGACGAACAGAGCGCCAGTGCCAGCGCCACCGAGACGACGGAATGGACGGGCAAGATCGGTGCGGATGTGCGGCCACTGTTGGCTTTAACCGATGTGGTGATTGACCTCACCGCCACCGCCAACCGCGCCGACGCGCAAAATATGGTCGGCGTGGCTCGCGAAGTCGCCGCCCTTACGGGTCAGGATCTACGCCTCCCCACTGGTGACCCCATGACCCCCGACGGTCGCGACCCGATCGCCCTCGCTGCGATCGATGCGACCGCCTGCCCTGCCTACATCGCCACCACCATCTCCGGCGTGACGATTGCCCCGTCCCCCGACTGGCTGCAACGCCGTCTTGATGCGATGGGCATTCGCTCAATTAATAATGTGGTCGATATCACCAATCTGGTGATGCTGGAATGGGGGCAGCCGCTCCATGCCTTTGACCGCGATCGGCTCGCAGCGGTGGCCGGAACCGATCAGCTCAATCTTGGTGTGCGTTTGGCGACAGGGGGCGAAACGATCGTCACGCTGGACGACAAAGAACGCAGCCTCAGCGATACCAGTCTGGTGATTACCGCCAACGATCGCCCCGTTGCCCTCGCGGGCGTCATGGGTGGCGCAGCAACGGAAGTCCACGACGGAACCACCAGTTTGATGCTCGAAGCGGCGCTATTCGAGCGTCCGCGATCCGGCGATCGGCGCGGGGCGTTGGGATGCGGACGGATGCCTCGGGACGCTACGAGCGCGGGGTGAATTTCGCCGAGTTGGACGTGGCCTGCGATCGGGCGGTGTCGCTAATCGTCGAGCTAACCGGTGGCACGGTGACCGGTCGCGCCGTGGTGGATACGCGCCCGAGTCTGACGAACGCGATCGAGCTGCGCGTCTCTCGTGTGCGTGAAATCTTGGGACAGATCAAAACCGCAGACGGCACGGGCGAATTACCCGCCGCCGAAATGGAACGGATACTCCAATCCCTTAGCTTTACACTCACCGCCACTGGTGACGACGGCTGGACGGTCACCGTCCCGGACTATCGCGCCCGCGACATCGAACGCGAAATCGACCTAATCGAAGAAATCGCCCGCGTCTACGGCTACGACAATTTCGCCGCCACCCTGCCCATCCAAAGCGCACGCGGCTACCTGTCGACGGAATACGCCCTACAACGCCAGATCCGCGAAGCCTTCCGCGCAGCGGGGTTAACCGAGCTGATGCACTACTCCCTCGTCAAGCCCGGATTGGAAAACCAAGTCACGCTCGCCAATCCCCTGTTTGCCGAATACGCAGCGATGCGTACGGAGCTGATGCCCGCCTTGATTGAGGCGTTCCAAAGCAATCTGCAAAATGGCAATGGGGCGCTGAATGGCTTTGAGCTGGGCCGTGTGTTTTGGTTGGAGGGTGAGGAATACCAGGAAAAAGACGCGATCGCCGGGATTCTCGGCGGTGATCCACGGGTGAACCGCTGGACGACCACTGGCAAAGAAACGCCAATGAGCTGGTTTGAGGCCAAAGGTTTACTGGACAGTGTGTTCGATCGCCTGGGGATCGAGGTGCAGTATCGCACCGACGCGGGAAGCGATCGGCTCCACCCCGGACGCACCGCCTCGCTCTGGTTGCGCGGTCGCGAACTGGGTAAATTCGGCCAGCTTCACCCGCAGCTCTGCCAAGCCCGCGAGCTACCGCGCGAGGTCTACAGCTTCGAGTTCGATCTCAATCTGTTGTTCGCGGCTCTCGGTCAAGATAGTGTGCAAGTGCCTCACTTCAAGCCGTTCTCAACCTTCCCCGCCTCTGATCGCGATCTAGCCTTCTTCGTCCCGATCGAGGCGTCGGTCTCGGAACTGGAAAAAGCCATGTTCAAAGCCGGTGGCAAGCTGCTCGAAGCGGTGGAACTGTTTGATGAGTATCGCGGCGATAGCGTCCCCCAAGGTCAGCGCAGTTTGGCCTTCCGACTGGTGTACCGGGCAGGCGATCGAACATTGCAAGATAAGGATGTCGATCCGGTACATCAAAAGGTTCGCGATCAGTTGGTGAAGCGGTTTAAGGTGGATCTGCGGAGTTAGTCTGGCGCAAATTAACCCGCACGACCCCGCAACATCAGACCTTTGAGGCTTTGGAAACCTCAAAGGTCTGATGTTGCCCAGATGTCAAGCTACAGTAAAGCCCATCCCGTCCGTCATTCGTCTATGGTCGCTCTACTGTCGTCCGTCTTGCCCGTGATCTGCATCGTTGCCGTTGGCGCGATCGCCGATCGCACCCTCAAACCCGATATCCGCACCCTATCGCGCCTCATCCTCTACATCCTCTCCCCCGCGCTGATTGTCGATGTCCTCTACCGTACGGCAATGTCGAGCCGCAGCGCCTCCGATCTGATCTGGGGGTTCACGGTGGCCTATTTTATCCTCGGCGCGATCGGCTGGCTCGTCGGCTCACTATTGAAACTCGCCACACCCACACGCACCAGCCTGATCGCCACCACCGCCTTTCCCAACACCGGCAACATGGGGCTATCGATTAGCCTGTTCGCGCTGGGGGAGGCGGGACTCGATCGGGCGACGGTGGTGTTACTGGTGTCGAGCGTACTGGTGTTTAGTACGGGGCCTGCGTTATTACGGGGCGGCGGCTGGCGATCGGCGATCGGGGTGACATTGCGTTTGCCGTTGATCTGGGCGGTGGTCTTGGGCTTGGGTTTGAGGACGATCTCCAGTCAGTTTTTGGGTGGTGTTGGGGCATCACTGCCGTTTGATCTCGATCGCGGGCTTGGTCTACTGGCTCAGGCAACGATTCCGCTGGCGTTGCTGATGTTGGGGATGCAGATGTCACGCAATCCGATTCGGTTATCGCCCTACACGATCGGAGCGAGTTTGATGCGATCGATTGGCGGTGGTCTCGTCGCGGTGGTGGTGTCGTTGGGCTTGGGGATTGATGGGATTGAGCAACAGGTTTTGATTTTGCAGTGTGCGATGCCTGCGGCGGTTACGTCGTTTGTGATGGCGAATGAGTTAGGAGGAGACGGCGCACGGACGGGGCAGGTGGTGGCAGTTTCGACGCTGATATCGTTTGTGACCTTACCCTGTTGGCTGTGGGCGATCGGGGTGGGACGGTGAAAGTCCGTGCAGGGTTACAACGTTCAGCTCAAGTCTGCGTTACATTACGTAACATCCAGCCTGTGCGGATCGTCGCTTAACGATACTGCCGTAAGGTCAGCCGCGATCGCACGATGCCGACGCTTTCCTGTACCTGACTTGCCTTGACCCCGATGGATACCGTTACCCAACTGACCTATCAAGCCCTACAACAAGGCACTGCTGCGCTCTCGCTCGCCCACAAACAGCTCGCGAATCAAGTCGCGCAACTCGTTGCACCAACTCGCGAGACCGCAACCAATGCCACACGATCGACCCCTAAGCCGCTACCCGACGGGGCGCTGATGCAGGTGAATGCTCGCCGCGAGAAGCTGTACGCGATCGATCTGCAAGATGCCGATCGGGGGATCTATCCCGCGTCGTTATTATTTGATCGCCCGTGGCTAGAGGCGATCGCGACCTATCCTCGCCTTTGGCTCGATCTGCCGGGGACATGGGAACGACGCGATCGTCAGGCGTACCACGAATTCGCCAGCGACATCGACACCGACGGTTATCCCAAATACTACCTACAAAATTTTCACTACCAAACCGATGGTTATCTCAGCGATGCCTCGGCAGATCTCTACGATCTTCAGGTAGAAATTTTGTTTAGCGGTAGCGCCGATGCCATGCGCCGTCGTATTCTCGCACCGCTAAAGGCCGGACTCGATCGCCTCGCCACCACCGAAACCCAACCCCCAATCCCACAACAGGTTCGTATCCTCGATCTCGCCACCGGCACGGGTCGCACGCTACGTTTTTTGCGCGGCATGTTGCCCAAGGCGCAGCTCTTCGGGGTCGATCTATCGCCCGCCTATCTGCGCAAGGCAAATGCGCTGCTCTCGGAGCTGCCGGGTGAGTTACCCCAACTGTGTCAGGCTAATATTGAAGAGCTACCCTATCGCGATGCTTATTTTCAGGCGGTATCCTGCGTGTTTTCGCTGCATGAGCTACCGGGAGCGGCGCGGCAAAACGCGATCGCCAGCGCCTACCGTGTGCTCAAACCGGGTGGCACGTTCGTGATTTGCGATTCGATCCAGCAAGGCGACGTGCCGATCATGGATGTGATGCTGGAAAATTTCCCGATCGTTTTCCATGAGCCGTATCACAGTGATTATGCGCGGGATGATATCGAGGGTCGTCTAGAGTTAGCGGGCTTTGAGGCGATCGAAACCTACGATTATTTTGCGAGTAAATACTGGGTGGCACGGAAACCGGCATTTCCAGAATCCATGGATTAGACCTCTTGCATGAATCGAAAAAGTCGAGATTCGAGCACTGAGCGGAGTCGAAGTGCGGCCACTTTTCGCGAGAACACCCAGGCTTCGACTACGCTCAGCCTTCTACATCGCTGCTTGAGAGGAGTTCGGGATTTTCATGCAAGAGGTCTATTAATTCGCCCATTAATTATCCGCTGCAAATCTTCCGGAGCGCATTGTAATACCAAGGATAAAGGTAGTGGTAGATGCACCCTGATATTTAAACCCCGAGTTCCTGTGTGACCTCGGGGTTTTTATTTTTCTAGGTTCAACGCAAAAAAATATCGAATCGTCCGGAATTGATCGCGTCTGCTGAGAGAAGAGTAGTGGTAGATGCACCCTGACATTTAAACCCCGAGTTCCTGTGTGATCTCGGGGTTTTTATTTTGGCGTGACTGGCTCTAGCAATACCGATATTCAAGCGTGGGAATATTCTTCCACAAACCATCCGGAACTCCTCGCTATTTGAAGGATAGGGGTAGTGGTAGATGCACCCTGACATTGAACTCCTGGGGTTGATCACAACCTTGGAGGTTTCCTAACACACAAGCATCAACGCTCATTTCCTATGGTGGAGACTATGTTGAACTTTTCCCAGCTTGCTTTTTTCTCGGATGAACGAGGTAGCGGTAGATTAACCCTTAACTAAATTTTGTCATACTTTTTCATAACCTAAAAAAAATGGGTGGTTCATTTCCATTCACTTTTTTTAGTACAAAAAAGTGGGTAATTTAGGAACCAGCGCGTAACTCCCTTAAGCTTTTAGGTTGAGCACTCAGCTCGTACAATGTCGTATCTCCTTGATCTAACGACCACTCCGAAAAAATATGTAAGAATTGCACATCCTGATCTTTGGAAATTTCATAGACGCGAAAGCCCGCATCATCGCCCAAATCATCCCGTTGCTTAAATTGATAGCCCTGTGCTTCTAGGTTGGTTTTGAGCTGACTTGCGACCGATCGCAAACTTTCTCCTGCAACCCGATGACATTGTTCTGAGCCATAGCAACCCGTTTCAGCACCCGTAAAATGAGGAAATTCTGATTCTTCTGGGAGAGTTGAATCGATCTCAGGGCTTGGTGTTGGCGTGGGGGTCGGTAAGTTCGTTGGTGTGGGGGTCGGTAAGTTCGTTGGCGATGGTGAAGCGGGAGATTTTTCCTGATCGGAGTCCAAATCTGGAGAACGCGAGGGTGGGGTTGATGGATTAACCTTCGGCGGTGGACTGGGCTGGGCTTCAGGAGCCAAATTAGAATCTTTCGGAGTGGCGGGCAAGTTGTTTGGTGACGTTGAGGCGGAGGATGGAGGTTGAGCCTTTGGCTGGCGAGCATCCGGTGGGGCTGTAACGATCGGCTCCGGTGATGATTCCTCTGGACTCAGTTGAGTGAGGGAAGTCAGAGCGATCACGTCTTCAGTGGCGATTAAGTCTTGGTTCGTTTCCGAATCAGCCCCACTCGGCATCCACAACAGCACAGCATGAGCGCCGATCGCTGCCAATAGACAAACACTAAACTTTAGAGATTGGCGGGGCTGTTGTCTCATTGACCTCAACTAATAGAAATTAACCGCAATATGCTCAATCAAATCGGGGGTGGATCGACGCGATCGATCCGGACGGCCAATGGCACGCCGGATCAACCCCTGTTCAACTCCAGGTCAATCCCAGGTCAACTCCAAATCCAGCCTAAATCCAGCCCACCTCATCCATGAGCATGACGGCTCGACGTTGGTTTGTCCCCAATTCCGCCACGTTAATTGGATCGCGAGTGAAGGAACCAAAGCCATCTAAAACTGGGTCGAGCGCAACTCCGGGGACAGCCGGATATTCGTTATTGCCTTCCGCAAAATAGCGCTGGGACTGGGGACTCGCTAAGTGTTCAAGAAAGGCAATAGCGGCAGCTTTATTCGGAGAATATTTCAAAACTCCTGCACCGCTGATATTGACATGAGTTCCCCGTTGTCCACGGCCTTGATTGGGGAAGAAAATCCCGACTTTATCGACGATCGCCCGATCCGCTGGGTCTTCCGATTTGGCGAGACGGGCGTAGTAGTAGCTGTTGGCGATCGCCAGATCACCGACCCCATCGGCGCAGGCTTTGATTTGAGCCGTATCATTGCTTTCTGGCTCACGGGCAAAGTTGGCCTTAAAGCCTTCTAGCCAAGTTTTCGTGTCAGCTTCCCCATGAGCTGCCAATAGAGCGGCGACTAAAGACTGGTTGTAAATGTTGCTCGATGAACGGACGAGGATTTTTCCACGCCATCGACGGTCTGCGAGGTCTTCATAGGTTGAAAGCTGCGATCGATCAACCCGTTCCTTGTTGTAGAAAATGACACGAGCTCGCGTTGAAAACCCGAACCAATGACCCTGCGGGTGACGCAAGTTAGCTGGAATTTTTTCGTTGAGACTTGCAGAATTCACCGGCTCAAACAAGCCCAAATCATCAGCTCGCCAGAGATTTCCGGCATCCACCGTGATCAAAATATCCGCTGGACTGTTGCGCCCCTCACTCTGAATTCGCGCCACCAGTTCTTCAGCAGAGGCTTCAATCAGGTTGACTTGACCATCCCGAAAGGAGTCGTACAGGTCGTTGTCTGTATCGTAGTGCCGTGCGGAATATAGGTTAACGGGTGGCTTGGCTTGGGCGATCGCTGGACGGGGTAGATTGCCCAGCATGATAGCGGTGAGGGCGGTTCCACCGGCCAAAAAAGTTCGTCGGGTCAGTTTGGTATTCATCGTGATCGTCGTTCAATAATCGTTCAGTGAAGGAGAAAATCCGCAACCTGTGGGGCGAAACAGCGTGTGTGAGATCCCCGCGACGGTCGGATCTGAAGTTGACTTAGCTATTGACGATTGATTTCAATAGCTGAGTAAATTATTGAAGCATTACAGCTCTACAATTGCAACTTTTTTGCATCTAGTGGGAGGATCGAAGTCTCGATGAGCCAGAGGCGGATGGAGATAGATTTCGGAATGTTGATCGATGATCGAAGTGCGATCGCCAGTTTTAAGCCAGAAGCCCGCACGTTCCGAGTGCGCTTCTGGCTTGATGAAAAGATTTAGCTCGATTTGAGTTTGGCTTAAAAGTCAATACTGAGCGGCGCACGGGGGAACGGGATCACATCACGGATATTACCCATCCCGGTCAGAAACTGCACCAGCCGCTCAAACCCGAGACCAAAGCCCGCGTGGGGAACCGTGCCGAAGCGGCGGGTATCCAGGTACCACCACATTGATTCTGAGGGAATGTGCATTTCCGTCATCCTAGCAAGCAGATTGTCATAGCGCTCTTCTCGCTGCGATCCGCCTACTATCTCACCAATGCCCGGGAATAGGATGTCCATGGCTGCTACCGTCTTGCCATCTTCGTTGAGTCGCATGTAAAATGACTTGATGTCTTTCGGGTAGTTGAAGAGAATCACTGGCTTCTTGAAATGCTTTTCTACCAAGTACCGCTCATGCTCCGATTGTAGGTCTGAGCCCCAACCTTCGATGATATAATTGAATTTCTTCTTCTTGTTGGGAGTTGAGTTTCTTAGTATCTCTATTGCCTCTGTGTAGGTAAGTCGCTCAAAATCATTATTGAGGATAAACTCCATTCTTTCGATGAGCTTCATCTCTGCTCGCTCTTGCTGAGGCTTTGTTGCATCCTCCTCTTCTGCGCGTTTGGCTAGGAAATCAAGGTCTTCTCGGCAATTGTCTAAGGCATATTTTACTAGGTATTTGAGCATTTCCTCTGCCAAATCCATGTTGTCGAAGATGTCATAGAAGGCATCAAAAGTCGGTTCTTCATTAATTCCAAAGTGGATGTAACCACCCTTGCCGGCTGCGTCAGGATCGATGCTGGTGTACTTGATATCAGCTACGGTGTTATTCACATTCCTATTCCACTCAATACTTAGGAAAGGTTTATTTTCAACAGGCCCAAAGTTGAGTGTCCAACTTCCCTGGGTTCTCAGCGAATTGGATTCACCAGTGTACCAAACATAATCAGTAAACTCGCCTGCCTTACTCAACAGCATTTTCCAGGTGACGCCATCACTTACCAGCGTGCCCTGTAGTTTGGCAGCGTGTGAAACGCCACCTGCTGTAAAGTTGTAAGTCCATTGCCAGG
>JAAUPN010000323.1 GCA_012033105.1 Coleofasciculaceae cyanobacterium RL_1_1 | reverse complement strand
TTGGCCCAACCCAGGAGGGGGCGCAAATCGAGTCGAGCAAAGCTTGGGCAAAGGCTCTGATGGCCGAAGCGGGTGTCCCGACGGCGGCATCGCAGAGCTTTACGACGGATCGTAAAGACGAGGCGATCGCCTATGTTCGCCAGATGGGAGCGCCGATCGTCGTTAAAGCGGACGGTCTAGCGGCGGGCAAAGGGGTTGTGGTTGCAGCCAGTGAAGCGGAAGCGATCACGGCGATCGAGACGATCCTCAGTGGCAAATTCGGCGCAGCGGGCGAGACGATCGTCATCGAAGAGTTTTTGACCGGTCAAGAGGTCTCGGTTTTGGCGCTCACCGATGGGGAAACGGTGATCCCGCTACTTCCCGCTCAGGATCATAAGCAAATCGGCGAGGGTGATACGGGAGCCAATACGGGCGGAATGGGCGTCTATGCCCCGACGCCGTTGTTATCGAGTGAGCAGCTCGATCGCGTCCAGCGTGAGATTTTGCAACCGACCGTCAATGCCTTTAAAGCGCGGGGGATCGACTTTTGCGGCGTCCTCTATGCCGGGTTGATGGTGGCCGAAGACGGTAGCGCCAAGGTGCTGGAATTTAACTGCCGCTTTGGTGATCCCGAAACCCAGGCCGTCTTGCCCTTACTCGAAACACCGCTCGATCGCGTCCTGGTTGCCTGTATCCAAAAACGCCTCGCCCAGCTCGATCCACTCGTCTGGCGTGAGGGAGTCTCAGTCTGCGTCGTCTTGGCCTCCGGTGGCTACCCCGATGAGTACGAGAAGGGCAAGGCGATCTCTGGGATCGACATGGCGGAAGCTCAGGATGCGATCGTCTTTCATGCCGGAACGGAAATGAAACGGGGCGAACTGCGAACCTCTGGCGGACGCGTCCTAGGTGTTACGTCCGTCGCGGACAACTTTGAAGCCGCGATCACCAAAACCTACGCCGCCGTCGAATCCGTTCAATTCGAGGGCTGCTACTATCGTCGCGACATTGGCTACCGCATCCGGTAAGATAACGGTCTACTGACCCTTCGCCGCTATTTGTATGAGTATCCGAGACGTCATTCGTACCGACGATGCCCCCTCGCCCGTCGGTCCCTACAACCAGGCGATCGCCGCTAGCGGACGCTTTGTCTTTGCCGCCGGTCAAATCGCGATCGATCCCGCCACCTCCCAAATCATCCACACCGACAACGTCGCAGGCCAAACCGAACAGGTCATGGCGAATCTGGCCGCTGTCCTCAAAGCTGCTGGAGCCAGCTTTGAGGACGTGGTCAAAACCACCGTCTTTTTAGCCGATATGAACGACTTTGCAGCGGTCAACGAAGTCTATGCTCGCTACTTTGATGACGCGACCGCTCCCGCGCGGCTTGCGTCGAAGTGTCACGCCTACCAAAGGATGTACTCGTCGAAATCGATTGCATTGCGGCTCTATAGTCCCCAGCTTGAGATTGTAGGGGCGATCGAACGGGTCAAAATGTTGACCTCTGATCATCGCTAACTCCGTCCGATTAGTCCGTTGTGGAGGCGTGTGATCTGTTCTGTCAAAGAGATACTCGTCTCAAGCTTGTCTCAGAAAACGTAATCCTTCGTGAGACACTAGCAGCAAGCAGACCCCGTCTTCTTTAGATTTTTTTAGAGTCACTAGAGTTCAATGGTATTGAAATCCCCCCTGCGCCGGGCGAAAATCGTGGCGACGATCGGACCCGCCACTAGCGACCCCGATGTCCTTCGCGAGTTGATCTTGGCAGGGGCTACCACCCTTCGGCTCAACTTTTCCCACGGAACCCACGACGATCATCAGCGCAATATTCGGACGATTCGTCAGCTCTCCTTTGAGCTAAATCAGCCCGTTGGTATTTTGCAAGATCTCCAAGGCCCCAAAATTCGCCTTGGCAAGTTTGAGCATGGTTCGATCGTCCTCCGCGATGGTGATCCGTTCATCCTCACGAGCAACCAAGTGTTGGGGACTCAAGAGATCTCATCGATTACCTACGAGCCACTCGCGCGGGAAGTTCCGGCAGGATCGACCATCCTGCTCGACGATGGGCGAGTTGAGATGCGCGTGGAAAAAACCGATCCCGAATCGGGTGAGCTATTTTGTCGCACCACCGTTGGCGGCACACTTTCCAATAACAAGGGCGTGAATTTTCCAGGGGTCTATCTGTCGGTCAAAGCCATGACCGACAAAGATCGCGAAGACCTGATGTTTGGTCTTGACCAAGGGGTTGACTGGGTGGCCTTAAGCTTTGTGCGTAATCCCCAGGATGTGCTGGAAATTAAAGAGCTGATTGCCAGCGCAGGCAAAAATGTACCGGTGATTGTCAAGATCGAGAAGCACGAAGCGATCGAGCAGATGGAAGAAATTCTCTCGCTCAGTGATGGCGTCATGGTGGCACGGGGCGATCTGGGGGTGGAACTCCCCGCCGAGGATGTCCCGTTGTTGCAAAAACAGCTCATTCGGACGGCGAACCGCTTTGGGATTCCGGTGATTACGGCGACTCAGATGCTCGATAGCATGGTGTCCAATCCACGTGCGACCCGTGCCGAGATTTCTGACGTAGCGAATGCAATTCTCGACGGAACCGACGCCGTCATGTTATCCAACGAGACGGCTGTGGGTCAATTTCCGGTCAAAGCCGTCGAGACAATGGCAACGATCGCCTGTCGCATCGAAAGCGACACGATCACCCGTAACGTGGTCTCAGCGGAAGAGTCCGGTCGATCGATTCCCAACGCGATCAGCCAATCCGTCGGTCAGATTTCGCACCTGCTCAACGCCTCGGCGATCATGACCCTCACCAAAAGCGGTGCTACCGCTCGGAACGTCTCCAAATTTCGCCCCCAGACCCCCATTCTCGCCATCACGCCCCACATCAACGTGGCGCGACAGCTCCAGCTCGTTTGGGGTGTTCGGACTTTGCTCGTGCTGGATTTACCGTCCACATCGCAAACTTTCCAAGCTGCGATTAACGTCGCACTCGAAGGTGACCTCGTTTCCGAGGGCGATCTGGTCGTAATGACGGCGGGAACGTTGCGCGGTGTCTCGGGATCGACCGACCTGGTCAAAGTGGAGGTTGTGACGGCGCTCCTAGGTCAAGGAACTGGCTTGGGCGAGATTCGCGGCACGATCGGCGCTTCGGCACGAATTGTTGAAAATATCCGCGCCTTAGCTCACTTTAACGATGGCGATATCCTCGTGACCGCAACCACGAATGCGGAATACATCGAAACCATCAAAAAAGCAGCGGTTGTCATTGTCGAGGATGAAAACCTCAATGGTCACACGGCGACGATCTGCGCTCAGTTGGGCAAACCGGCGATCGTGGGTCTGAAAAATGCGACCCGTTTGATTGCCGATGGTGCGATCATCACCGTCGATGTGACACGCGGATTGGTCTTTTCCGGCACACCGGGCGGCCTCGATGCGGATGAAACCCTCGACAGCTAGGGCGACGACTCCCACGTAACCCAAATCAAGCAATGGATCGATCGCACGGATCGATCACAAGGCACGAGACCTCTGAGGTTTGAGCAACCTCAGAGGTCTGAATCTATAGTCAGTTCAATCATTTTCAGAACATACTGAGAGCGTTTGAGCAAACAGAAACAGAGATCAATCTGTCTCTTGTTTTTTAATTGAACTGACT
>JAAUPN010000137.1 GCA_012033105.1 Coleofasciculaceae cyanobacterium RL_1_1 | reverse complement strand
TCACACGTTGGGTGGTGTCAGCACTGGTGGTGTTAGTAGTGGGGTGGTGTTGTGGGGTGACGACGATAATGGGGTAGTGGTGGTGGCGTGTTGGATGATGGCTATAGCCCTTGCCTCACAAGGTTTCCAGGCGCTCTCACTAAAACCTCGCTATTGCGATGGCACTGACAGTAATGGGGTGGCAATAATGGGGTGGTGGTGTCACACTGGTGGTGTTAGCAGTGGGGTGGTGTTGTGGGGTGGCGGTGGTGAGGGCGCGATCGGGCGGATCGGCGGGGCAATGAAAAGCCCACCGCGATCATCATGATCGGGCGGGCGCGAGGGGTGTGCGCGAGGGTGGTGAGGGCGGATCAATCTGGCTTATGAATCTCATAGCCCGCATCCAGCACGGCTTTGAGATGATCTACGAGATCGAAATAAGCCCCGGATAATTTCGCATCGAGATCGATCGCGGCTCTCAGTGCCACCGAATCGCCTTGTGCGGCGGCGTGATCGATCGAGGCGGCGCTGATTTCACGCAGGTGATCGATCCTCTCGCTTCGATCAATAAAAGTTGGTCGAGGTGGGATAGCGATCGGCTTGGGGGCTAGTTTCGTGGCGAGTGCGGCGGCGGCTAGACGATTGCGTGAGCTTTCATTCTCATCCGTGATGATCGCCTCGCATAGCTCCAAGGAGAGGCGGTGCAAGTGATCCGCGCGGCTGAAATGCTCGTGAATATCCTCTCTAATATCCGAAATGATGGGATTCGAGAGGGATTGATAGATCTTTTTGAAATCCTCTGATTTTTTCCATCGGTAGATCGACGCCGATCCGATCGAAAGCTTCTTTGCGATCGCCTCGATCGAGAACCCCTCAATCATCAGCGCGGCAATTTGGTGGAATTTTTCGGTATTGCTCATGATTTCAGCAGATCGGGATTGCCGCATACCAATCAATGAGCGCCTGCCCGCATACGGGTTTTTGCTCGTAAATTCGAGCGGCGGGCTGATTTATTGGCTCATTTGGGGGCTGATTTTCAGGCGCGATCGGCGGCTCATTTTGGCTGAATTTTGGCGAGAAATCGATTGAAAACGTAACGCGCCCCAAATCACCCTCTAACCCTTGCTGTGTATGGGTTTCAGGCGGGACACCTTCGACCTCTTTTATTAATAAATCTGGGGTAAGGTGTCCCACTCCACATTGGCTTAATTCGATCATCTTTTTCGTCGTGTGAGCATCAGCATTTTTTGCTTGTAGGCGGGCGCTCACAGCGGCTTGCAATTGCTCATCGATGAGCGAGGTGGGTGCGAGCGAGTAGATCCGCCGCCGCAATTTTCCATCTCGAATCTTTCTCGATTTCGCACTCACCCCGATCCGCTGCAATAGCCGCCCCACGATTTCGAGTGGCTTCTGAGATCCTGGCTGAAAATTTAGATCCCGCTGGATGCGCTTCGATTTTCGGATCAATGAATAAAGCGATACCACCTCGCTTGATTTTGCGTCCCACTCGAATCCAGGCGCGAGGAAATGATGCAAGCCTAGATCGCGCAGCGCGATCGCCGCGAGTAGATCCGATCGCCATTTCGATAAATTCAGCGAGCGCGGCTTATCGGGATCGAGCGCCCGCTCTGATGCTTTGATCCATGTTTGCCGCTGATGCTTGCGAGCAAGCTCGATATTTTCGAGCCAATACCGCCGCTCAAATTTCCGCGCGAGATCTCGATCCTTATAGAGCAAGCGCTCGATCAATTCAGCGCTCGCGAGCGGGCGGCTCTCGATCTTGATTTCTCCTGATTCAGGATCTTTCACCTCATGCTCGATCTCGCGATCGGCAATGCCGGGAAAAGGCGCGAGCAACTTGTATTTTCTGAGCGCGAGCTTTTCTCCTTCAGTGGCGGCAAAATCGCCCTCTAAGCGCGATGCCTCGCTATCCGATAGATTCTCACGCTCATGCATCGCGGCGGCGATCTCAGAGCGCATATCGCCTTTAGCCTTGTTGATCGCCTCATCATCGATCGCGGCGGCGATCACATCTTCGATCTCGTAGCCACTCGCGAGTGCGGCGGCGGTGAAACATTCTCGTAGATGGGCATTTTCATGTGCGCTATTTGCGAGCAAGTGGCATTCGTGATCGAAGTGCCGATCGCTGGCTTGCTCGATGATATGGCGAGCGATCGCCATAGCTCGATCCTCATCGCTGGCAAAGCTCTCGCGCGAGCAATCCAGGGCATAGGCGATCAAGGCGGGCTGGATATCCTTTGCGAGCGATTCGCTCAGTACCGATTTTTTCCCCATGCCGCTAGGCGATATCCATACACTTTTGCGAGCGGCGGGATCTCGCACTCGCGCTAAGAACTGTAGCTGCTCATCGGTTCCCACGACACCGAAAAATATGAAATATAGATCATCGAAATAGCCACGGACCGAAACATCTAGCCCCGCCTCACCTGATGGGGAATACAAAAAATAATCGGGTTGCTCGCGCTGGATATAGCCCGCTACATCTGCCATCATTTCCGCCGCCCATTCGGAACTTGAGGTAGTGCTATCAAAGCGAATCCCCTTTTTGCCTCGCTCCTGTAGCAGGCGATCGAGCAATTCAAGCAGCTCCTGTGAGTCACTGCCTACCGCGATGCGCCCTGGATTATTTAGAATCGCGGCCTGGATGGGGCTGTAATCGCACGGGTTTAACTCGGGTTCCAATCCATTGGCGCGAGCAAATTTGAGGGCGTTGTCGCTCGCGTACGTGCCTTTGAGTAGGCGAATCTTGCCTTTGTTCCCCCGATAAATATTCTCTATCTTGCGAACTGGCTTACCCGATAGATCTGCCAGATAATCGCACAGCGCATCGTTGTTGTGCCCATCGGTCAGAACGGCGGCATAGCAGCGCTGCAATGCCTCACGCCAAAGCGCTTTAATCTTGTCTCGGTGACGCATCGAGGACGCTTGCAGCAAGTGCTTGATCACCGCGATCGGCTCATCGATCACGATGATTTTCCCATCAAAATCAGAGGGCTGGTGATAGACCATCGAATCGGCACACAGCAAAAGGATCGATTGCGGATCTCGCACCATCCCGAGCGCCCCGCGATCCTCCCCTTTCAAATCGCGCTGCAAATGATACGCAGTGCGATCGGGATTAGCCGCCTCGATTTTCGCGGCGGTTTGCAGCAAAAGCCCATTACGATACCCGATAAATTCAAATCCACGATCGGGGTATGCCGGAATCACGCGATTCGCAATCCAGTGGGTTTTTCCCGTTCCCGTTCCGGATTTCACCGCCAAAATTTCACCCTCGCGCGGTATCTCGATCTCCAAATATTGCTGATTCACAATCTCATCGGGCGTGAATGAGCGCCCCGCGATCCATGCTTGCCACGCTTCAGATTGCGGGATCTCGATGCTTTGAGGCTCGCTCGCTGGCTTATCCTCGCTCACCGATCGCCACTGAATCGAGGCTATTTGCTCGCGCGAGATCTCATCGATATCGCCCGCCGCTTTCTCGCTGGCTTGATTCCAATCCCCGATCGCCACTGATGCCAGCGGCTCACAAATCGCGATCAATGAATCGATCGCGCGGCTCACCTGGCTATTTTTGCGATAGCCAGCATCAGGCAAGATTCGGATCTCGCGCGGTGCGAGGTGAGCGCAAATCTCGCGCAATTGCGGCTTAATGCGATCAAGGTTGCCACTACCGCCGCCAAAGCCGATCACGATGCCCTGTAAGCGCTCGCTGGCTATCGCTGGCTTGATGATCGATCCCTCGCACAGATACAGGATCTCGCGCGAGCATGAGCCGCTGTGGGGATAATTTACGCCGATCGGCAAATCACCCGATCCGGGTAGCTGGCTATCCTTGCCCCACCGGTAGCGCCCGCCGCCATCAGGATGATCGAGGCGGTAGGCGATCGCGATCGGCTCGCGATTGACGCCTCGCACAGCGCCCGCGATACCGCCCTGGAATGAATAAAAGCCATGGTGGGTTATTTGCTCGCGCGTAAGGCCGCGATCTATTAATTTCGCGAGGTGAGCCTGATTCAGCCCGCGCGATAGATTGTGATCAATCTTGCTCGCGCGAGAGGCAAGCGGCGGCAATGAGGCGATCCGCTCGCGCTCGCGTGCTTGCCACTCATCGCGGCGTGAGCGGGCGATCTGAGGATCAAAGGTGGAATCACAGCGCCGATATTTTTGCCATGTACCGCACTTGCTCGCGAGCAAAGATTTGAAGCCGCTCACTTGCCAATCATCGCCCGCGCTGGCTTGGCATAGGATTAGATTCTCATCTTGCGAGATCCGGCATTTCCCGGAATGATCGCCACAGATGGGGCATTGAATAGATTTAGCAGTGGGAATTAGATTGCGCTTCATTTCGCCACCCCCACGATCACCGACCATGTCGATTCGATCGCGATATTCGCTGCTATGCCGTCCGGGCGATCGGCGGCGTGACCCAAAATCTCGATCGCCCGTATCGCCTCATTCTCGGAAAATGGAGGCGCTAATCGATATCCATGCTCAAGATTATGGATGCGATAGGGGTAGCGATCACTGCCTTTACTACTTGGCTCTATCGCCCACCCATCAAAGATTTGGGGCGATTCGCCCGCCTCTCGATCTAGCCCTAGATCGAGCTGAGAAATGATAAAATTGTGAGAGTTGGCTTGATCGTGATCGGCGCGATCTGTAGCTTGATTGATGCAATAATGATGATGCAAGCAAATTCTATCGAGTTTGCGAGGCTCTTCGGAGTTTCACCCGCTCGAAAAAATAGGTTCTTAGTTTGTCGACTTTTACTATTTTTTTCGAGTCAGAGTAGAACAAAAACAAAAGGCGTAAGCCGCGATTGAAGCCATTTAGGGAATCCCTAAGTGGCTTCTGTCGTTTTTGCCGGGGGAAATCTTCGAGCGCTCACAGCTCGATCCTGGAATGAGGGATAAGCCGATCTTACAAGATCACAGGGTGGAAAATCGATTTGTTGATCGAGATTTCGCTATACAAAATGAAATCTCGATTCCTGTCGTGCCCTCCTAGAGAGCGATTTGGTATAATATTCCCAGAACAAATAATGCCTTTTTTTGCAGATTTAGGTATTAGGGGATCGAGTAGTTGCAACGTGACGTTGCAACTACTCGACTGGGAGTTTGGGATTCGCTGCAATCATGCGAGCAATGCATCGATCGCCGCCTCGATCTTGATCGTGATCGCCCCATCAAATTGATCCGCATTATGCAAAGCGCGGCTCATGCAGATCATGATCTCGCGAGCCGTAAAGCGTTCCGATAGCGCGATCGCGATCGGCTCTAGCTCGCTCAAAAGATTCTCCTCGCGCTCAATCTCGATCGCATCAAGCTCGATCGTTGCCGGATCGGTGTCATCCGGGTAGCTGTAGCCATTGGCGTTAATGGTCATGGCGATCGCCTCCAAGTTCACGAATTTTTTCTCTGAGTCGTTCATTTTCACGATCGCGCTCATCAAGCATCGCCTGCATATCGCTAACGATCGCGCGGGCGTCATCGTCGATCGCGTAGCTTTCGAGCAACAGATTGCGCTCGCGAGCTACGCGGCCTAGAAGCTTCATCATTTCGGCGGTTGCCGCCTCGTACTCAGCTTCAGATCGCGTAATACCGAACGCAGTATCAGCGCGGCGATCGAGCGTTTCTCGGACAGTTGCCACCACGAGGGCGATCGCCTGACGGTTTTTCTGCCAAACCTGATAGACCCAGAACAGCGCGGCGGTTTCCAGTGGAATTGCACGGATGGGTTTACCTCGCCCCTCATACTCGACTTGCTCAAAATCGTCGGAAGAATGATCCTTTCCTGGTAAGGCTTTGAGCCACTTTGACGATAAAAATCGTCGGATATAAATTTCATCGAGATCAACGGATTCGGCGACTTGCGTTTGACTCATCACATACGCGCCGTCTGGCAACTGGAACACATCTAAGGGGACATCCCCAAGCGCGATCGTCTGGCGTTTGGCTTTAGTCATCGCTCTTTATTGACCTCCGCAAAGAGCTTGAGCAAGTCTTGCCCGTCGCTCACCTCTTTCTCGATAAGCCGCGTCAGCACGTCGGTCATGTTCGTTTGCTTCAGGTTGCAGAGTGTCTGGAATTGCTGTTTCAGATCCGCGTCGATCTCGAATCGGATCGATGTGCCTCGGCTTGCCATTTCTTCAGTGGATTGTGGGATTGCATCCATTGTCTCACCTTGCTTTTAATGCATCTGTTCAATTGTATCACCTGTTGATTTTGTTAACTGTGTTGACATGGGATCAATGGTGAATGTATATTAAACGCATTGAACACGCCGCTAAACCCCGTGTCTGACTCCCCAAACCTATACGGCTCTTGATTTTCAGCCGATATCGAGCTTTGGGCGAAACGTTTAGGCGGCGTTCAATTCAACCCGGTCTAAACCCAAGCTGAACCCATGACGACCTACACCCGCCTGGAAGCCGCACAGCAATTCGGCGTGTCCAACACGATAATCTCGCGCAACCTCAAAGCACTCTCTGAGATGGGATTCGCAGCCCTCACTACCGATGAGAATCGCCTCACGGAACGGGCGATCTACCTAATCGATCTCTACCGCGCTAAGGATTTTTCGATGCTTGATGATGAGCTTGAGGCCGATCGCCTCGCGCTCGATCCGCTGCAAAGCGATGTATGCGATATCGATATCGAACCCTCACCCACTGGCTACGCACTCGCGCCTATTCAATCGAGCCAATATTCGATCGCACCCGTGGCGACATTTTCCGCCGCCGCCTATGAGAAGCAGGCCGATAGCGCCCTCTCTCAGTGGCAATCGCTACAGAATGAGATGAATGCTCGCGCGGCTCAAATGCAGGCGAATAATGAGCAAATCCAGGCCGCTACGCAAGCTACAGCCCGCAATCTAGCCGCCCAAATGCTGATGGGCATGAGCGCCGAACTAAGCCAGCAGCTAGCCGCCGGAATGCCCATCGTGCAAGCCCAAGCGCTGCAAATGATGATGGGGAAGCCCGCCGCCGCCCCCGCGCCCTCGCGATCCTAGCCGCCTTAAAGATCAAGCGCTCGATCTATCAGAAGATCGAGCGCTCACAATCACCGCCCCGCTGTAGATTCCAAGCAATAGCGGGGCGATACCTAAAAGCATTATCGCCTATGTACCGCCGCAATCACTGGCAAGCGTGGCAAGTAGCCCTCGCTACCGCCGCCGCCCTGTATTTCTTCTTTGATCTCTCACCCCGCCCTCACACCGCCGCTTTTATTTCTGGCTTCAATCAATCAAGCGAGGTGAAATGATGGCAAGCGCAAAGCAGCATATTAATGCTCTGAGAATTACTGAGATCGACGATCTGATCAGCGATGAGCGAGTAATTCAAAAAGAATTTGAGCTATCGAGCGAGCAATCAAAGTCGCTCACGTGGGAGCAAAAAAGCTTGCAAGCCGCGCTCGACACTGACATCGCGATCGAGCGCTCGCGCGGTAAGCAAGCGGATCTCGTCGTCTCACAGCACACCGCCGATCGCTCCGAAGCGCTGGCCGGAAAAGCGCTTCACGAACTCGGCAAAGCTACGGATCAGCTTGCCTTTGCTGAGTTTGATCGCCAAATCTCGCAACGCGAGTTAATCGCCAAAGCGCAAGATTTGATCTTGAACGTGAGCGAGGCCGAAACGCTGATCAGCCAACGGATCGAGGCAATCGAGGCTACCTATCAATTTTTGCCTGATTTCTCTGATTTGCCCCGCCTAGGTGAGAGCTGATGAGATTCCAGATCACGCTTGCCACTACCGCTGCCGCCGCAATGTTGATCGCCGCCGCCGCCGCACGAGGCGATCTAGGCTGTATCGCCCTTGCGAGCTTATCGGCATTCTCAGGCGCGAATCTATCGAGTGGGGTGGTAGATCGCCGCCGCCGCAATGAGATCGAGAATGCTACCGCCGCCGCCTATAAGCGAGGCTCCAGCACCGCTGAAAACGCCTCACAAGCTCGATTCGATGAGATTATGAGCGAGCATAAGCGGGCGCTAGATCGAGCCGCCAATGAGGCCGCTACGGGGGGATACGAGCGGGCTACCCGTTTGCTGAATCTAGAGCATTCTCGCAATGTGAGCGCCCTCAAGGCTGATCACGAGCAAGCGCTCGCGAGCCTCACACGAGAGCTACAGGCTACCCGAAATCAATGCGATGAGCTATCGGGGCGGATCGCCAATCACCGCACAGAGCAAGCAAAGCTTGATCGCGATCGAGGGCAACTGAAGCGCGAGCAAGAATCACTCGAAAAATTCAAAAATCAGCTCACTGAATTGCGGCTCAACTACAAGCATCAGGGTGAGCAAGCCCGCCGCGATCAAGGCACGATCGCCGCCCTACGCTCGCGCCTAAGTGATCTTGAAAAGGCAATCAGATCAGAGCATGAGCGAGGCATCAAGGTAGGTGCGGCGGATCAGCTTAAAGCTGATGAGGATCGCCTCGCGCGAGCGGATCTCGAAATCGCTACCCTCAAAGCAAAGCTCACAGAGATGAGCGTATTGCTCGATCGCCGCCGCCGCGCTGCAAAGTTTGAGGAAAGCCTACCCGCGCTCGATAAGGCATTAGGCTCACCTAAGCCCTTGCTAATCATTGGCTCGCAAGGATCAGGCAAAGCGCTCACCCTCGCTAATGCCCTAAGCGCTTTTGCGGGTGGTGAGCCTATCTTGCCCGTGGTACTCGATATCAGCGAAGCACGAGATCCCGATAGCTCATGGAGTCGCTTGGGCGTGCCTGCCACAGATAATCCAGAGCTATTCCTGAGATTTGTCGAGCGACTGGTAACGAATCTCGAATCTCGCGCTCACCGCAATAATCGAGCCGCCTACGATAGCCAGCCCTGGATTTTTCCGATCATCGATGAGGCACTGTGTGCTTTTGATAGCCTCACCAAGGAAGATATAGAAGGCCGCCTAGCGCCTTCCTTGCGAGCGCTTGAATCGCGAGGCCACAAGAGAAAGGTGCTACCGTGCCTGCTCACGCAAAATGCACAGATTCAAAACCTCAAGGCGCGAGGCGTATCGACTTGGAACACGGGTGTACTGAGCAATTTTACGCACATTCGATTGAATGATGCCCTAGCCTCATCGATCACGATCGAGGATACCAATCTCGATCCGGCATTAGCCGCTTATCTCGAAATTAATGAAGGAAAGTTTATCGCCTGCATCGAGAAAGACTCAGCACGCGGGCGGGTGAAAATCGCGATCAAACACCCCTCACACCATGGGCAATCCCTAATCGATACATGCCCTCGATCTGGAATCACTGGCTTGGAATTAGCCGCCCCGCCCGCCTATTTTCCGCGTGAGATTGCGTCACTGTTTGGGGTGAGCGCGTGGGGTGGTAACGGTGAGGCGGCGGTGAGCCTCACCAATTTAGATCAGCCAGAAAGCCCGCCCGCCCTCGATTGTGATGAGGTGGCCACCCCCAGCACACCCGCCGATCTCGCAAAACAGTACGGGCTAACGTCGCTTGACGTTAGCGCGATTTTGGACGCGATCGATGACGGCTTGACGATGAGCAAAACTTGCACCGAAGCAATCAACGCGACCAAAAATAGCAAGCGTTACAGGGCCGCTCGATCGCTCTACCAGTCGCTAACTGCCTAACTGCCTAGCCGACTAGCCGCCCGCCCGATCATCCCGATCGCGGCGGGCTTTATTTTGTTCGCCCTAAAAATAATGCTGTACAAAAGTGTTGTGCTTTTGTAAGTGGGGTGGTATCGTTGGGGTGTAAGAAATTCCAAGCAAAATCATGCAAGTCCACACCGCCGCCTCACTTAATCAGCTCACCCTCAAGGGCGAAAATGGCCTACGCTCGATCGCTAAATCGATGTCATTGAAAGGCTATTGCAGCCTCAAAAAAGCCGCGCTCATCGACGCCATTCTTGAGGCTCAGGGCAAAATGATTCAGCCCGCCGCCGCTACTGATGAGCCTACCGCCGCAATCGAAGTGATCTCGATTGAATCCGCCGCCGATCTCACTGAGAGTGAATCACTAATTGAAAGCACCGCCGCCAAAATTTATCGCTCACTCAGTGACTACGTTTTCGCAGCAGCCGCCGCCGCCGATCCGTTCGCTGGCATGGATGATTTTTTCGCAGCGGTATCGAGCGCGAGCGCGAAAATCCTCAATCTCGCCCATGATGCATCGCGATCGGGTGAGATTGTAGCCAGCACCGCCGCCGCTTATTTCTCGCAAGTGATGAAAGCCCTTGAGTCGCGAGTAACCGCCGCCCCGCCCGTATCCGTAGCGGGTGAGGATGATTTTCTCAAGGTGAGTTTTGATCGCCTGTACCGCGCAGTCAACGGCTCGCTCTCTGAGATTAAGAAGGCAAAGCGCGATAGCACTCGCGCGGGGCTAAACGCCCGCCAAAATTCAGCGATCAATATTCAAGCTCGTAACCTCATTGTGTGGGCGGCTGAATACCTCAAGGTATTGCCTGAATCACCCGCCCGCTGGCGTGAGGTAGCTGTAGCGATTGCGGTGCTTTCAGGGCGTCGTCAGAGCGAAATTATGTCTAGCGGTATCTTTACCCCGATCACACCCGATCTCATCAGCTTCGATGGGCAATTAAAGCGCCATGATGATATCGAGGTAGGCTCGATTGAGATCCCGATCCTGATGAGCGCGGCTCATGATGTCGCTCGCGCGATCGAGTGGCTATCGCTCAATGGAAAGCGCACCGATCCCGCCGATCGCTCACGTGAGGCAATCCAGGCGGCGGCTAAAAAATCTCACACACGATGCTCGCGCTATCTCTCTGAAGTGGCAAAAGCCGCCGCGCTCAAGATTGAGATCGAGGGTGACGAGGATCAATGGCAATATGCGATTCATGATGCAAATGGTGAGCCTACTGATCGCCTCAAGGATCGCCGAAACTTTCACATGTATCGCCAAATTTACGCACAGCTCGCGCCCGCGTATCTCGCGCTTAAGCCCGAAAATCGCCACATCAAGTTCCAGCAATTGCGGGCGAAAATCATGGGGCACAGCATGAGCGCCACCTCGCAAAATTCAGCTCAAGAGAGCTACGATTCAGATGTGATTGTGAGTGATATCGAGGCGATCCTCGCGATGATGTAACGCCTAGCCCGCCCTCACCACCCTCGCGCACACCCCTCGCGCCCGCCCGATCATGATGATCGCGGTGGGCTTTTCATTGCCCCGCCGATCCGCCCGATCGCGCCCTC
>JAAUPN010000322.1 GCA_012033105.1 Coleofasciculaceae cyanobacterium RL_1_1 | reverse complement strand
TTGTTCGACCAATTCGGCCAATTCGGCCAATTTCCACGCTAGTTCATACTTAGTCGTGTCCGCATGACGATAAACCCAGCGACGAGCATCACAATGGTTGGCATCCAGCCCGCCATCCACGGTGGCAGCGCTCCGCTCAAGCCCAAGGCATCCGCCAGCGACATTAAAGTGTAGTAGGCCAAAATTGCCAGGACACAGACGCCAAAGCCGCGTGAGGTGCTCGATCGCTGGGATTGAATCCCGAGGGTTGCGCCAAAGAGCGCGAAGGCGAGGCAAGCCATCGGTAGGGCGAATTTTTGGTGGATGCGGATTTCGAGTTTGCGGATTTTGCGATCGCGACCGCTGAGTTTGAGGATTTTGAGCTGATGAAAGGATTGAACGAGGTTCATCTCGGCGTAGTCGCGACGGCTGGTGATGTCGAGCGGCGCACGGGGTAACGGCAGACTGTGGGATTCAAAGGCGAGTACGTTACGGTATTCGCCATCTGGAGAAATGACGTAGATTGCACCATTGTTGAACGTCCAGGTTTCCGTGTCTGGGTTCCAGCGAGCCGATTCGGCTTGCACAAGCTGGGTATAGTTGGGGTCGGTGCGATCGAGGATTGTCACCTCATTCATTAACCGACCGTCGTAGGTATCGGCATAAAATAGCCGGACTAAGGTTCGTCCTTTTTCGCCATTTTCACGCTCAACCTCCCGAATTTCCGGGTAAATAATGTTGTCATCCCGAAAGAGCTTATCCTCGTCTTTTAGCGCCCGTAGTAGCGTCATTTTGGCTTCGTAACGCGCCTCTGGAACGATCGTCTGATCAAAGGTAAAATTCACACCGGCAATGATCAAACCAAGGGCAAGCGCTGGGCGGACAATCCGTTGAAGACTCACCCCGCAACTGCGTAGCGCCACAATTTCGTTATCGCTCGACAAGCGGGAATAGCCCAGCAGCACCCCGAGCAAAACGGCCATCGGTAGCGCCAAAGAGACGTAGTAGGGCAGTTGTAGGCCAAAGACTTTTAGCGCAATATCCCAGGAAATGCTGTTATCGCTGAGTTCCCGGATTAGCTCGAACAGGACTCCGATCGCCAGACCCAAGGACGAAAAGGCTCCTAACCCGAAGAGAAAGGGAGCGATCGTCTCCGACATGATGTAGCGATCCATGATCGAAAATGGCGCGGGCAGACGATCGAGCAATGATCGACGCTCGTTCGAGGATGGGGAGGACGACATAAAAATTCGGACGGGAGATATTGTTACGGTTAACGGTTGATCGACGCCCAGCCGACGATGGAAACACATCTGAAGAAATACTCAAATAGTGTAGCGGTCAGCCGACCGTTCAGAACACCATCTCGTATCAGTCGGATCAGGTGTCCTAAAAAAAACGAGAGCTGTGACACTGCACGCTCTCGTTACACATTAACTTTTGGGATGGAATCAAGTGATCCAGCGCGACGCTGAACGCAAACAATGAGGCCGCTCGCAATCAAGCATTACCAATCGGTACAACTCCGTTGGTATTAGACCCATGGTTCCAGCGTCCGGCGCTGATGCTCTGCATCTATTCAGATGCTTGGGTTGTGCAGGGGTACGCAGGGTTGGTTGGGCGCTGCGTCTGTCTCTATAGCGATCGCATCTAAACGGGCGATCGCCATGAAGTCCAGGCCAACGTTGTTAAAGTGTCACCGCTAAACCAACATCAACGCCAAACCAACATCAATACCAACGCAGGCTCGTGCTAGTTTGCAGGCGTCACACTTGCAATCACACCACCTTGACGGCGAATGCGCTTGTACTCGGTGATGAGCTTCTCAAGCGGCACGATGTAAACCTTGTTGCTGCAACGATATTTCGGCACGCGGTTCACCACATTGGAGCGGTAACCCGTGGTTTCAATGCGGTACATCTTGCCTTCGTTACCAATGATGGCACCTTGCTTCTTGCGAGGATCATTGGCCGTGGCTTGGAACGCCCAGCCATCCGAACCGCCGGACGGTGCAACCACCGATGCCGGTAAGTTTTGGATTGACAGACGGTTGAGGCGAGCGCGGTTACCCGATTTGCTGCCCACGTCACTGCTGGCCGGTCCACGTTGGAGCTGGAAGAAGTGGGTGAAGCTCACCATGCTAGTTCCCGCTTCGGTGGTGTAGCCACGCATGTACGGAACGGTATCGTCACCGAAGCTTTTCAGGTATTCATCGCTGTCAATGTACGAATCAATATCGGCTTCAAACCCGCTTTTTTCAATGATTGCGGTGTGTTGCTTCACTTCGTCATAGCCATCGGGAGCACGTCCAAGGAGGTGCTTGCAGGTGGCTTCGATGTAGCGGAAGTTTGAACCGCTGTGGAAGAAGCGCGTGCGGTAAAGCTCGGATTTGGCGACGGCACGTACGAATTCGCGTACGTTGTAGCGTCCATCTTTGAGCTTGGACTCGTCAGCGGTTAAACGCTCACTGAGCATCACATAGCTGTTACCTAGCACCTGTTTGTATACAGCTTGAATAATGGTGTCAACTTCTGCTTCAGAACGAACAGACCAGAGTTCTGAAGGTGACGCATCTTCGTAAGGCGCAATACCGAGCTGAGAGGCGGATTGGAAAGCCATACAAACTCTCTCCTAGATTAATAAAAAGGTTTTTTTGTAACAGAACGTAACGGGAGGTGGATCGGGAATTATAAGTTTGATCGCTAAGACCCACGCCTGGAAAGACTTACGGTCAATCAGTTCTGAGAGATCGCCAGAATTTAAGCGTGGTTACTACGTATGGCTAAAGCACATATTTGTAGACATCTATACCATTCGTGTCTGTCTCACAAATAATAAACAGATGCAAACTTAAACGAATTTAAGAATTGTTACCTTTAATCGGGAAGCCGTTAAAATACGTCATTTTGGATGGGCGAGGGAAGGGGGGTGGGCGGTGTGTAGAAGGTAGGAAAGAAGCGCTATCGTAGACGCAGTTTTGTTTGTTCAGCGTTCTGAGGACAATCCATCGCGATCGCGCGATCGATGTACAGTCACACTATGATGCGTCGCTATCTTTCGCATTTACCCCACGTCTCCGAGCAGGAACTCTCCAAGCTGCGAGAGAATTTATTCGACGAGTCACAGTTTGATCTGGACTATGTTGTGTTGTGCATTGCGGCCTGTGCGATCGCAAGTTTTGGCCTACTCGTAAATAGCTCGGCGGTGATCATTGGTGCCATGATCGTCGCACCGCTGATGACGCCGATGCGAGGGCTGGCGCTTGGGGCTCTCGAAGGGGATCTGGTGCTATTTCGCTCTAGCACGATCTCGATCGTGATTGGATTTTTGCTGTCTGTTGGGATCTCCGGACTGCTGGGAAATTTCTCGCATGTGCCGTCTACGGAGTTTGGCAGCGAGATTTTGGCACGGACGCAGCCGACGCTGGTGGATTTGGCGATCGCGTTAGCAGCAGGGACGATCGCCGGATTTGCCAAAGTGCGCCCCCATGTGAGTGATGCCTTGGCAGGCACGGCTATTTCGGTCGCTCTGATGCCGCCGTTGTGTGTCGTGGGGTTGAGCCTATCCCAGGGGAATTTAAACTATGCCAAAGGAGCGCTACTGCTCTATACCACCAACCTCTTGGGAATCACGCTCGCCCTGTATGCTCGTTGTTTGCGATCGCGGGCTACTACATCCAAGGCAGCAAAA
>JAAUPN010000012.1 GCA_012033105.1 Coleofasciculaceae cyanobacterium RL_1_1 | reverse complement strand
GCTTGGTGCGAGGTTTAACAGGTTGATGCTGTAAGGCGCTGAGGATTTCGCGAGCGACAGCCCGCGCCAAATAGGGCGGGACAGAATTGCCAATCTGACGGCAGCCGTGCCATTTGGTGACGTGAAAGCGAAACCAGTCGGGATAGGAATGGAGGCGGGCAGCTTCGCGGACGGTGATGCAGCGCGGGACGATCGGATGGATCGGGCGGGGTGAGGTGAATGCACCGCGACTGCTGGGGGTTCCGGCTCGGAGAGTGTTGCAAATGCCGTCGGGATCGAGCTTGAGGAAGCGGCTGATCGGTTCGACTTGGCCGGGGATGGTTTGGGCGAAGCGTGCGATCGAGGTGGGTGTATGTTTCGTCCGCGTGCTGGATGTCATACGTTCGGGATTCCACGATCGGAGATAGGAATAATCGTCGGGATCGGTATGTTCTCCCCGTAAAATTGACGCATAGCGGCTCGGTTCTTCTAGCTGAATGTCAACCCAATCTTGTTCCCATAAAACCTGAATTTGATCAGCATCCGGTAGATCAAATAACGCCTCAGCTACGGTTGGAGTTGGGGGCAAGTCCTGAAGGTTTTTGCGAGTTTTCGCTTGGTTTTTGCGGGCTTGGTTTGCGGTGTTGGATAGTGTGCAAGGTCGCAATCGTGACGGGAGCCGAGTAAAAATAGCCGTTCTCGATCCTGGGGGACACCGTAATGAAAGGCATTTAAAACTTGATAAGGTTGGGTGACCTGATATCCCATTTGGGTCACTGATTGAATAATGTCTTCAATCACTTGCTTGTGTTTGCCGGTGACCATACCTTTGACATTTTCCATGACAAAGTATTTCGGCTTTAGCTCATCAATGACGCGCAAAAAATGAAACACCAATTGATTGCGCTCATCATTTAATGCCCGCTTGCCAATTAGCGAAAATCCTTGGCAGGGCGGGCCACCGAAAATAACGTCGATGTCTCGATCGCCAATCCCCAAACGATCGCGAATCTCTTGCCCGCTAATCTCCGCCACGCTGCGACAAAACACCGTTGTTTCAGGAAAGTTGTACTCATGGACGGCGCAATGGATCGGATCAACTTCGATCGCTGCGATCAGGTCAAACCCGGCTTGCTCGAATCCGAGGGTCATCCCACCCGCGCCAGCAAATAAATCGATTCCTATCGGTCGGGGCATGAATTTTTCGGTAATGCAGTAGTGGCGAAGAATGGATGATGAGCGTAGCGAATAATACGGGAATCAGTGCGACAAATTTCCAAAATCAAACCAGAGTTAGAGTCAATTCAATTATTCTCAGAACACTTTGAGAGCGTTGAGCGAAGTCGAAACGCGGTTCGCCAAAAAGCAGAGCAGAGTCAATGTGTTTTGTTTTTGATTGAACCAACTATAAGATTACATTTAAAGTTACGTGACGATATAGCAGAAACCGATTGTATTAGGATACTCTCGTCTAAGTTGAAAACCGCACTATTCGCTGCGCGAAGGCTACGCCAACGACTCCGCTCAGTGCTCTCAGCTTTTTTCGATGAGTCCTAAGAAAATCGTTTTTTGCTATAGTTACGTGACGACAAAATGATGTGACAATTTTACATAGCAATTTCGTGAGCCTTATCCGGCAACTGTGCCTCCTGCTGTCCACGCGATCGCCAATAGCCGGTATACAACAAAATTGGCGTTGACCAAAATGTTACCCAACTACCCTGCCCGCGCAGCGATCGCACCATCTCGCGTGGCACTTCTCTCAACAACCAACGTAACAAAGGACGCACCATATCCCCTAGCACCTCGCGATCGCGCCAACGCAGTACCATGCAACTGATGCAAATAGCGATTCGAGACCCCGTAGCGATACCACTGTTTGCGGAGTTCTTCTAGAGTTGAGCGGTGGCGGTGACGCACGATCGCTGTTGGTGCTAGCTCAATACGAGTTTCCGTTTCCCGCAAAGCCCGCCAGCAAAAATCCGCATCGCCCCCCGTGGTGAGGTACGGGCGAAAGAGACCGACGCGATCGAAAATCGCTCGCCGCACCGCGAGATTTGCCGTTTGACCGTAGGGACAAAACGAATGGGCGAGGGTGTACTTTTGCGATAGCACTTCGTTCTGTTCGGCGAAGCGTTCGAGCAGTGTTTGCGGCGTCAGGGCACAGATCTGACCGGCGACGAGGCCAATCTCGGGATCGCGAAATGCAGCCATTAGGTCGCGTAGCCAGTGGGGTTCGGGGAGACAATCGGCATCGGTGAAGGCGAGCAGATCGTATTTGGCGTGACGAATGCCAGTATTGCGAGCGGCGTAGGAGCTTTGGATCTGATCTTCACGGAGTAAAAACAGGTTGTCGTGATCGCGGGCGTACCGTTCGATCACGTCAGGGGTTCGATCGCGGCTGTGATTATCGACGATGAGAAACTCGACGCGATCGCTCGGATAGTCCTGCGCCAGCAGACAGTCGATCGTTTCATGGATATCATGCTCGCCGTTATATGCCGGAACAATAACGGATACCTGGGGCCATGGGGTCATGGGAGATAGCGCAAGCCCTTCCGAAGCTACGGTCATATCAAATTCACACGGATCATACAGATTGGAGCGAATAGAACCTTGCCAGATTACGGTCAGGCGTTCAGGCTTCAAGACGATCCCGTTTAGAAGTCCGTATCTGGCTCTAAGGAAATTTCGGTCATCTCAGCCGTGAATAGATCCGCATCTAGGAGTAATTTGAGCTGTTGATCGCGATCGATATCATCGCGTTCAGCGACGGGCAAGGCCACCTCTAACACACCGTACCAGGCCGTATCAACCGCATCACATCCGCCAGCGCCATCGTCTCACGTTTCTCGACGACAGCCGCCACCAGATCCAGCCACAGCCCATAATTGCCGTACACGTTGGCACGATCGAGCGGATCAACAGCCTGATCTAACGATGACTCAAAATCCGGACTCAAAGAATTCGGCGCTACTCGTTTTAGTGTTCCCGTGTGGGATAAATTCGCGGCTGGATTATTGGGTTCGCAGACCAGGTCAATAAACCAGGTGTAATCTTGGGGGGCTGTGGGTTGATCGACGTTGAGTTCAAGGCGATCGGGAAGATTAATTTGGTAAATGCCCGTCGTCTCGATCGCAAATCTGCCGGAATACACAAAGCGATTCGTCACGTTATCAAACAGTGAAAATTCAGCGCTCTGGGCGCGGGTCGGCGGTACGTAAACCCAAAGAGGGGTTGAGGCTTGGGTTGTGAGCGCGACCACACGACTCGGATTGGGTACGATCGGCAAAAACGCAACCGTTTGTTCCGCCTCCACCGGCGCCACCAGTGCTTCCACTTCTGTTTCCACTTCATCAACCGCACAGCCACCCCGACGGGAATTTCCGCCGATTGACGATGGAATCTGATTTCCGGGTGGATTAAAGAAGACGGCCTGAGCCGGAGACGTGATCAGTATTCCGGAGAAACAAAACAACGTCGTGGCAAGGCGCAAGGCAAAGGATTGGCGCGGGGACATATGGATATACCACTCTTACGGCACAGATACAGTAGCAATGAAACGGAGACGCAACAAAAACAGTTGTCTTCCTCTTCGAGGATAGTTCAGCCTGGAAAATGCAGCACGGTGACCACCCATAACCGCTATTGAGATCGCAAACAGACCGAAAAAGTTTCCGTTCTTCTCCTGCTTGGGCTTAACCCTACATCTACATCGCAGGGCTCGGTCTATAGCGTTTCGGTATGTGTAATGAAATCACAATGAATAAGCTTCTATTAAGCTCCGGGGCCAGATCCGCGATCGGGCTTCAAAATTAAGACGGACATCATTTATTAGGTAATGGGGCGTTGTGTCTCAGCGATCTGGTCGGTCGCGCTACGCTTCACCTTGACGACTCCGTTAACTAACGCCGCATTCAGCGATAGAGAGAATTACAGACGATATGCAACCGATATTTCAGTTCAACGTCTCGCCGTCCATTCCCGCCAGTCTTGAGCCACTTCGCAAACTCGCGCACAACCTCTACTGGGATTGGAATAACGAGATCAAAGGGCTTTTTCAACGCCTCGATCGCGACCTCTGGGAATCGAGCAACCACAATCCCGTTCTGATGCTCGGGACAATTTCCCAAGATCGACTCCGTGCCGCTGCCGCTGATGAAGGCTTCATCGCGCACATACACCGCGCCACCCAAGAACTCGATCGCTACCTCACAAATCGCACCTGGTATAAAACCCAGCGGGGCAAATCCGCCGAAGACAGCGACGAATGCTATGCCTATTTTTCCGCCGAATTTGGCCTTGTTAAATCCCTACCGATTTACTCCGGTGGCCTCGGCGTCCTGGCCGGGGATCACCTCAAATCCGCCAGTGATTTAGGTTTGCCACTGGTGGGGATCGGTCTGCTCTACCAAGAAGGCTACTTCGCCCAGTACCTCAACGCCGATGGCTGGCAGCAAGAAAAATACCCGATTAACGACTTTTACAACCTGCCTCTCGAACTGATCAAAAATGCCGACGGCTCCGAGCTGCGCATCTCGATCGACTACCCCGGTCGCCGCGTCTATGCCCGCGCTTGGCAAGTTCACGTCGGAACCGTCGCCCTTTACCTGCTCGACACCAACATCGAGCCAAACAACCGCTACGACCAAGACATCACCGACCAGCTCTACGGCGGTGACAAAGACCTACGGATGCACCAGGAGATCATGCTGGGGATCGGTGGCGTCCGTCTCCTCGATGCCCTGGGCTTGAATGTTACGGCCTACCACATGAATGAAGGCCATGCCGCCTTTATGGCGCTTGAACGCATCCGAATGCTGGTTCAAACGTCGGGTCTGAGCTTTGAAGAGGCACGCCAGATGGTGATCTCGTCCAGCTTATTTACGACGCACACGCCGGTTCCTGCGGGCTTCGATCTGTTTCCGCCAGACATGGTGATGTACTACCTCGGGGAGTATGCCAATATTTTCGGCTTACCGCGTGAGGAATTTCTCGCCCTCGGTCGTGAAAATACCGGTGATTTCAGTGCGCCGTTGAATATGGCGATCCTGGCGATTCGCATGTCCAGCTCGATTAACGGCGTGGCACAGCTCCACGGCGAGGTCTCGCGCGGGATGTTTCAGCATCTCTGGGAAGGCGTACCGACGGAAGAAGTGCCGATCTTTGCGGTGACGAATGGCGTTCATGCTCAGTCCTGTGTTGCGAAGGAAACGCAGGATTTGTATAGCCGCTATCTGGGCGAAGACTGGGCGATGAGCGGCACAAATAACACCGAGTTGTGGAAGCGCATCGACTTAATCCCCGATGAGGAACTGTGGCGCAACCATGAGCAGCGTCGCCAAGAGTTGGTGATGTTTTCCCGTGAGTGGTTGGTGAAGTGTGCTAAGGAGCGGGGTGCATCCCAGATGGAGCTGAAGTCTGCTTCAGAAGCGCTCAATCCGTCGGCGTTGACGATCGGCTTTGCCCGACGGTTTGCCACGTATAAACGAGCGACGCTATTTTTGCGCGATGTCGATCGCATCAAGCGCATCATGCATGATACAAATCGCCCGGTGCAGTTTGTGATTGCGGGTAAAGCTCATCCGAAGGATATTCCAGGCAAAGAACTGATCCGTAAGATTGTTCACTTCATCCATGAGGAGAACATGCAGGACTCCCTCGTCTTTCTGCCGAATTACGACATTGAAATGTCGCGGGTTATGGTGGCCGGGTGTGATGTTTGGATGAATACGCCGCGCCGTCCGCGTGAGGCGTCGGGAACGAGCGGCATGAAAGCGGCGATGAACGGCCTGCCGAATTTGAGTATCCTCGATGGCTGGTGGGATGAGGCGGATTATGTCCGTACGGGCTGGGCGATCGGTCATGGTGAAATGTATGACGATCCCGACTATCAAGATGAGGTCGAAGCGAATGATCTATACGATCTGTTCGAGCAAGAAGTGATCCCGCTGTTTTACGATCGCGATAATGGCTTACCGCGCGGCTGGGTGGCCAAGATGAAGGATGCGATTCGCTTGAACTGCCCGTTCTTTAATACAGCACGTATGGTGAAGGATTATGCGCGTCAAGCTTACTTCCCGGTGAGCGATCGCTGTCATGCCATGTCTGCCAATAATTTCCAACCGGCTAAGGACTTGGCGCACTGGAAGCACATGATAGCGGAACGCTGGTACGACATTAAAATCGAACACATCGATATCGCTCAAGCATCGGACGTTCAAGTCTTGCAAGAGATCCCGGTAAAAGCGCGGATTAATCTGGCGGGATTGAAGCCGGAGGATGTACGTGTGGAACTGTACCAAGGGGCGATCGATGATTCGGGCAATATCGTCGATGGTTCGCCGATCCCGATGGATTATCAAGGCCAAGATGGTAACAATGCCGTCTACACAACCACATTTCCTATGATTCCAGCGGCTTCCGGGGGCTTTCGCTGCGTCTCCTACCACAGCATCCCCTCCTGGGTAATGCCCACGAACCGGGCTTGATTCTCTGGGCAAACTCTTAACGTCTAAGCAGATTTCGTCAGACCTGCGAGTTTCTGGAAAGCTCAAAGGTCTGACGTTCGGCGATCCATCGATTTGCGTGTTGACTCCAATGTCGCGGTGGGCGACTTTGATCAAGGTTCTGCTGTTTCGATGGTTGTCATCGCTATCGTTTTGGGTAACAGGCGATTTGTGATCACGCGATCGATGCCAAAGTCTGAGAGCCGCTGCAAGTCTTCCAGTTGATCTACCGTCCAGGCGACAATTTCAAGCCCAGCGGCATGGGCTTCCCAAATTAAGTCCGGATCGGCCAACAACATATCGTAGGCAGAGACCAGCGCAGCACCGGCGGTAGTAGCGCGTGGCAGGAGTTCGTCAAAGCTCTCCGCGCTCGTGAGGCTGTAGCCGATCGCCATCGGGTGAAGAATATCTGCATTAAAGCGATCGGCCACATCCGGATCGAACGAGCAAGCCACACTGCGATCACGCCAGTGGTAGCGATCAATCAACTCCAATAACAGTGCGATCCGTTCATCAGACCACTGACAATAGGGTTTGAGATCGAGGAATAATTGACCTGGCAAGCGTTGCACATGCTGCAATACCTGCTCAAAGCTCGGAACCCGCTGATCGCTAAATTCGGCATTAAACCAACTCCCCGCATCACATTCCTGGAGTTCTGTCCAGGTTAAATCGGCAATCCTGCCGATCCCGGCGATCGTGCGTCCCAAACTGGGATCATGCGTCACAACCGGGACATTATCCCGCGTCCACTGAATATCAAGCTCGATCGAACGTGCTCCCAACTCGATCGCTTGTTCAAAGGCAATAATTGTATTTTCCGGCGCACCGGCAGAGTAGCCCCGGTGGGCGATCACATCCACAAAGGGAGGCAAGATCGATGGCTTGGGAGATGATTGGGGAACGGCCTGGGTTTCTGAGGTCATGGGATGCACCAAGAGACCGAGAGGAAGGTCGAAAGACGATGATATCAAGCGAGGTGAGATCGGAGCCCGGAGCCGACACTACCTCAATAGCGCGAACAGGCGATCCATGAGAGCTGGAAGAATTAAGGCACAGGCGACGCCAATCGCTGTGATCGCGGCCAGTAACACCGCGCCAGCTGCACAATCTTTCGCGATTTTTGCCAGATTGTGATAGGTCTGCCCCACGCATAGATCGACGATGGCCTCGATCGCGGTATTGAGCAGTTCTAAGGCCAAAATAACGCCGATCGTTAACGTGACGATCGCCATTGTTGTACTCGGGAGTCCCAACCACAGGCAGAGACTCAGAGTACACAGACCCACAACCACATGAACCCGAAAATTGCGTTGGGTCTGAAAGGAGTAGGTGATACCGCTCCAGGCATAGCGAAAGCTGACAAAGACATTGGTGGCAACTTTCCAGGAGGACTGGTTTGATCGTACGATCTTCGCTGTGAATTCGGGCAATGGCAACACCACTCGATCTGTTATTCCTGGCGGTCTTGATGATGGTGGTGGTTGCGAAGACGGCATAGCGAGCCTCTAATATCGAGTCAAATAGAGCAGGGTCGTTGCAGCACCTCACGCACAGTCTTTGCAGAATAACACTGCGCCGAAAATCGGTTGGCTGAAGATCGGATCATCGTCAGGTTTTGCAGAACAATCCTATACCTGTAATTTTACGGAATAGATTCGTCGTACTGAATCGAGTAGCCGATCGCCTGGAGTAACCGATCCTGTTGTTCAAGCATGGTGCGTAAACTGGTTTCATCGGGATGATCCCAACCCAGTAAGTGAAGTAGACCGTGCGCAGCGAGCCAGATTAGCTCCTCGGTGAGCGTGTGATCACGTTCGGCGGCCTGTCGCTCGGCGGTCTCCACTGAGATAATGATATCCCCCAGACAAAAGGGTAGATCGGGCGATCGCGGTAAATCTGCATCGATCGCTGCGAAGGACAAAACATCTGTCGGGCGATCCTGCTGACGATAGGCCGCATTAAGTTCGCGTACCTCCTGATCATCGGTGAACTGTAGGCTAACTTCATAGGCGATCGCCGGAGGTAAGTCATCCGCCAGTAAGATCAACCACTGCTCAAGACGATTGACCCAAAGATCCGGCACATCGAGTTCGCCGCTGGCTTCGAGTTGGCTCGCGTGGGTCTCCGGACTCACAATAATGTCAATTTCACAGGAGATCGATTGGTGCGGGATAGACATCGTAGATCGAGGGCGATGATGTAAGGACAGAAAATAGGAGAGCGTTAGCGGGTTAGGTAGGCAAGACCCACTAAAACGCCCAGCAGTCCAGCCGTGGTTAACCCAAAGTGAAAGAGTGACTTACTGCCCTTGCGCACCATGTTTCGCATGGCGAGTTTGACGTAGCTGGGCTTCGGTTCGGAGGGGGATGCGATCGGGGGCGTGGACGAAGAGACTGCCTCGGGAGAGGGGGGCGTCTCGGCGATCGCGTCTTCCGAGACGGAGGGAGAGGAAGGAAGTTCAGACATGAAGTTTAGGCTTGGCGACCAGAAGGAGCGACGCATCACGATCTCGTTACGATCGGAGTCGCTTTGTAAAAGTTTACGTTTTTTTGATTCATTGTGCCGTGCGTTGGCGAACTCGGGATCACACCGTTTTAGCGATCCCCAAAATTGCCAGGGAGAGAAGATCGCGTTTATCATGACGAAAAAATTCCAGAAAACCTCGGGGATCGCTATTTTTGTATCTTGTGATACGATATTTGTCCGGATTGTCTAGCTCAAAGTTGTCGGCGATCGCAGTGGTGACATGACTGCTCGTCTGTTCCTTAGGTGCAGCTCACCGGTTCTCAGCGCCGAGTTTTGAGTCAACGGTTATCCCACACTCTGTCGTTCAACGGCGAACCTCGCCTCACTTCCTGTTTTACGTGAGTTTGATGATGCTAGGAACCGTCCTGGCTCTTATCCAAAAATCTAAACAGACCGTTTTCGTCGAACTCCCATCTTTTTTTTGACGATACCCGAGCGATCGCCACAGCTCTGGATCGGGATCAACCGTTCGCACGGGTCATTAACACGGCTGCAACCTACCATCCATAATCATCATGAGTTTAAATACTGCTGCTAGCTTTTTTACGCTATTCCATACCCTCGCGCGGGTATTTTTGGAGAACCTGTTGTGCCGACCACCGCAGAATCGGTCAACTTATCGACAAACGTATCGAATCCGGTCACCCTTGCCGAACCCTTTACGGATTTTTGGTTTGGTCAAGTGGATGCTCCTGGCGCGATCGCGATCGGTATGGCAGAAGGAACGAGAACGATTGACGGTGTGCGGACGGCAGCCTGGTACGGACACACCGACCCCGGTAATGCTAATTACAACGTCGGTACGTTTAGTAGCCAAAACACAGCCCTGAGCCCTGAGTTAGCCGACGATCAAGAGCTACAGCGTATCCGCGAAAAGCTGTCGATTTTATTCGAGAGCAACCGGACTTATCCCCTCTCGAATATCTTTCCGCTGCTGATTTGTCGATTCAAGCGCGGGGTGCATTTCCGGCCTTTGGTCAACATCTCAAAGTTGTACGTCAGCGCAATCTGAAACCGGTAGCTACGATCGTCGAAGCTCGCGTCCGCAGCTTTTATAATCCGCTCAACGGTCAGCTTGAAGCTGCCGGGTTTGACAATAACGAAACCGTCTTACGTCGTGATCAGTTGCGGCGGACACGGGCGCTGGAACGTAAGGTTCGCGATATCAAGCTCAATATGCCGGAAGCGATGACGGTCGCCAATCGTCGCTAGTGGGGCCGATCTCCCATGACGCTTGCCCAGCGACAACGCCGAACTGGGGCGATCGCACCACGTCAGCCCTACACCCTGGTGCTACGGCTCAATGTAGAGATCGCCACACCAGATCTTTTCTTGCATGAGCCGAAACAGTTTGCATTCTTGCTCCGTCACCACCCCATCGGCGTAGATCTGAGCCAGGATCGCCGTGTGTTGCTTCCGCGAGATCGATCCACAGGCGATCGTCTGTTCAATTTGTTGGCGGAGTTGCTGCAAAGCCTGATGATCTCGTTCAGATAGGGGTTCACGGTTCGGTTTATCGACTTGCATGATGCAATTCTGAACTCAACAGGGGAGGGGCGGTCAATTTTGTGGCGAGATTGATGCTAGCTTGCCGTAAATATCTCCGACGCTATGGTCGGACTCGATGCAAACGACTAGGTGCGATCGTTCAATCAGTGGTGTGATGAACAGATCGGGGTTGAGGGCTTTCCAGAAATATTCGACAAAGGTAGCAATCTCCGCATCGCTCATTCCGGCTTTACCTAGGGCGATCGCATCATGTTCGGCTTGCTGTCGCCACTGTTGGCTGAGGCGATAGTCGACCGGGTTGAGGACTGCAATGCGATCGCAACGTTGCCAGAGCGGGAGATAGTCGTGCAGCTTGGTGTTACAGTCTCGGGCAAATTGGCGATCGGCGTCGGTGACGATCGGCTCGGGAGCGTCTTCAAAGACTGCGGCATCCACCGGTTCCGCCCCGACAAACCACCCCTCAAACAAGACAAGATCGGCTTGATTGACCTGTCGCGGCTCAATGCGATCACCATCTCCCGCATGAAGCGACTTATCGAAGCGCGGTACGTCAATGGGGAATTGTTGGGACTGGACGCGATCGAGCAGGCTTAATCCCAGGTCGATGTCATGGGTTCCGGGGGGGCCACGGCGGATAAAGCGTGGATCGTTGGCCTTGAGCTGTTCCCGCTCGGCGTGCGTTTTGTAAAGATCATCGATCGAGAGGGCGATCGTTGCCCAGCCCAATTCCTCTAGTAGTAAGCTCAGAGCCTGAGCTAGCGTCGTTTTTCCCGTGCCTTGCCCACCTAAAACCCCCTGAACGATCGGGCGCTGCACCTGCACCCGTAAATCATTGAGATCGAGCGCTAGAGGCAGCCAAAAGCGCCATAACGTCCGCAAACACAACGTTTTGTCGTAGTGATAGAGCGGCAATTGACACAGCCGATCATCCTGTAAAAAACGGTTAAATAGATCGGTACGACGAGCAATAGCCACCTCCATATTGCTGTCCTTGATGCCAAAAGCATGAGCCCGCAGCGGCTCCGTCAACTCACAGCGCACGAGTTCAGACTGTTTCGCCGGGTTGATATAGCCATTGGCACAGCTTGCCGCTAGGAGCAAATCGAGTCGTTCATAGTACGGAAAGTTTGAAAATTGTGTCGTTCCAATCGGCATCACTCACCATCTCCTTCACCACACGACTGCGAGCATGATACTCGACATCCTCCCTTGCCTAAAGGCGAGGGGATTCTAAGCTCAAACAGCAACATCAGGAACCGCCTGCCTAGATTGCCCAGCTTAACGATCGAGGCTCCAACGGCTTGGATATGCCATAGCTAGAGATGTCCTGATTGTTTGCATTCTGACGGTTAACTTAGCGATCTAGAATGGCCAGAAGAATGGAGCCAGAACCACCACCATCGTACCCAAAATAAGATTCATGGGTACACCGATGCGAAGAAAATCGGCAAATTTATAACCACCAGGGCCGTACACCATCATGTTGGTTTGATAGCCGATCGGGGTCATAAAGCACGCTGATGCGGACATGATCGACACCATCAGAAAGGGTCGCGAATCCACCTGAAAGAGCTGCGCGGTTTCCAAGCAAATCGGAAACATCAAAATTGCTGCCGCATTGTTCGTAATCAACGACGTGAGTAATGACCCCATGACGTAGATTGAGGTCAAGGCCGCCATAACTCCCAAGGGAGCTGTAACACGGACGACTAGCTCGGAGAGTGATGTGGCCGCGCCGGAATTTTGCATCGCGGTTCCGACCCCAAAGGCGGCGGCGATCGTCACCAGGACTTCCCATTCGACGCTACGACGCGCTTCCGACACCGAGATACAACCAAACCCGATACTAGCCACTGCGACCAATAAGCCCGCCACTGCCGTGGAGATAGTCCCTGTTGTCATCAAGATGAGCAAAGCCGTAAACAATGCGATCGAGACCCATGCCCGATCGCGACGCAACGGACGCCATTCATCCACACGACTAATCAAGAAAAAGGCCGGATCATCGCGATGTTTTTCAGGAAGCTCGGATTCGTCTGGAGCAGCAACGTATCGCCCGGTTGTAGCGCAATATCACCAATTTTTTTCTTGATGCGGCTACCACTCCGATGGACGGCGACCACGGCTGCACCGTAGGTACTCCGAAAATTAGCCGATCGAATGGTTTTGCCATTCAGGGGAGAGGTTCCCGAAATGACGGCTTCGTATAGGCTGCGGTTGCGTTTTTGTTTAGGGGAAACCTCGTAGGCCGGATCAGCAAGGGGAATTAGGCCGGGGATTTGCTCAAGTTCGATGATGCTGCTGACGATACCGGTGAACACC
This sequence comes from Coleofasciculaceae cyanobacterium RL_1_1, assembly GCA_012033105.1. Classification (GTDB taxonomy): domain Bacteria; phylum Cyanobacteriota; class Cyanobacteriia; order Cyanobacteriales; family Geitlerinemataceae; genus RDYZ01. The sequence continues at coordinate 22,223 of JAAUPN010000012.1, read as the reverse complement.
AGTCGATCGTTGGCACGGATCACGTCATTGGGGCCGACGGGCGCAACAATCTGATCGCCGCGATCGATTTCGATCAAGAACAAACCGGGTAGATGCCGTAACCCACCCGCTTCGACCGTTTGACCCACGAGACGGCAATCGCTGAGAACCTGCATTTCGAGCAAATATTCTCGGCGTGAGTCGCTCAGTTGGGAAATTAAATCCTTCCGTTCGGGCAGGAGCCGATCGCTAAAAAAGACCAGATACAGAGCGCCAACCACAGCACAGGGTATCCCAACCCACCCGAGTTCAAACAGTGACATCCCCGGCAAGCCATTTTCGATCATCAATCCATTCACCACCAAGTTGGTGGATGTGCCGATCAGCGTGCAGGTGCCGCCCAGAATCGCGAGATAGGATAGGGGGATCAGCAGTTGTGACGGTGAAATCCGATGGCGACGACACCAATCCAGCACGATCGGCATGAACATCGCCACGATCGGCGTGTTGTTCAAAAATGCCGACGATGAGATCACAATGACCGATAACCGACCCAGCACACCGGTTTTGGTATTGGTATTGCGTAGGAGGTAATACCCCACCGTATCCAGAACACCCGTATCGCGTAAACTTGCGGCCACAACAAACAACACCGCAACCGTCAGCACGCCTTCATTTGCGAATCCGGCAAACGCTTCTTTGGGGGAAATCACACCAAACGCAGCGAGTACAGATGTCGCCCCCAGAAAGACTAGGTCAGGCGGTGCAATATTACGCACCAGGGCAATAAGCACGATGGCAATAACGCCCAAGGTTAACAGAGCATCAAAACTCATAGTCAGTGGGAGAGTGCGATCGTCGCACCCATGAAATGAATAGAAATTCAGCAATGCTCAACTGAAAAACGGACGATCCCGACAACCTCTAATCGCAAGGTTTATACAAGTCGTCACCCATCGCTCGATCGCTGACCGGACGAAAACTCGCTCCCCCTTGAGAATTACATTGAGAATTGCCGCTAGGAATGGGCGAGGCCGGACTAACGTTAAAGTTTAAAGTCAGCAACCCGCTACTATCCGTTGCCACTAGTTAAACTTTGCTTTCGCTCGGGCATAAACATCCGGAGTGATTTCAGACTCATTCTGGTCACGAGCAAACTTTTCGATTTTCTTGCGTGCAGCAGGGCGTACAAAAAACGGAATCTCTTTGAGGAGTGCTTCTGCCTCCGGTGTCCATGTGGGTGTATCGCTCACGTCGCAGTATCCGTATTTTTACAAGTTTAGACAAAAGGTTTGGCTGTTCATTCTACGTCGCTTCCTCGTCCAACTCCGTTGAATTGCCGTTATCCTCTCGCAAATCTTCACAGATTTTCTGACAAGACATTCCAGCATCGATCGCTCCCCCCATCATCCAGCACGGCCAAGCACAATCCACCACGCACGATTGAGTGATGATTGCGTCTAAATCCTCAAGCTAGGGATCAAACACTGCCACACGTTGACACTAATCGCCCGATCGCCCGTCAACTCCCCGCAAAATCCGCAGCATCGTAATCACCACCCGATAGCAAATACGTTCTCCACTGCGGCGGATTCACCGTATCATCAAGCCTCGCTAAACGCCACGTCGTACCCTCTGCCTGGGGCTGAAGGAACACCTCAAAGGGCTGACGCTGTCGGGTCAGCGTCCGCTGGGGAAACTCGACATCGAGATCGTAAACCCCACGAACGGCATAACTGGGAAATTCCTGGATCAGCAGATCACGTCGCGATTGCACGCGAATGTGACGAACATGCAAAATCGGCGCTGGATCTAAGCGCAATTGACCGAGGAGCTGCTCCTGCCCCAATTGAGCCTGACGCAAGAGCGCCCTTTCTAATGGAAGATCAGCGTTCGGATTCAGCCGATCGCAGGACACCATCCGATCGTCAGCAATACCGTCAGACAACCGACCAACAGCCGTCTCAGCATACCTTCCTCATCAACCTACACAGCATTTGATTCACGCTATCACGAATCTCGAACCGCGCCCTCGCACAAAGTAGGAACCACCCCTCCGAACAAAGATCGAAAAAATATTTGACATTACGGAGAAACTAGGGCATATTAGATCCTGCATTCGGAAAGGGCGCAGTTGCGACCGACTGAAAGCGCTTGAGGGACTGTAGTTCAATTGGTTAGAGCACCGCCCTGTCACGGCGGAAGTTGCGGGTTCGAGCCCCGTCAGTCCCGTTCTAACAATCATAAGCATCTGGTGTCATTAGACCGCCACTAAGCGCGAAAGGCAGACATTAACCTTGGTTATCTCAAGCAGACTTGGGGAAGCCAGGGCAAACGTATACTCAATCTTTCATAGCAAATCAAGTCAGAGTTTGAGCACTGAGCTTGTCGAAGTGCGGCCACTTCCTACGAAAATCGCCAGCCTTCGACAAGCTCAGGCTTCAAATTAACTGTTTTTTTGCCAAAGCCCTGGAGTCTGCGTTTGCCCTGCCTTGCGACAAAATTCCGGCGAGGTCACGGTCGGCGAGACCATAGAATGCGTGACGTCCCCCTTGCAATACGTTACGATGCGAATAGTTAAAAAACGTAAAGCTATCTACAACAAAGTTCAACCTTGTTAGCCCTAGCTCACGACTCAAACATCAGCTTAGAGGCGTTTGATTGACAGTCTTAGGATCTGAAGTCTTGCCCGACGAAGCCCATAAACCGCAATTGCTCCCACCTCGTTTGAGTAATTGCATCGACTCAATCATCGTCAGCACGCTAACCCAACACTAATCTTTCACCACCACGTCACCACAAAACCTATGAGCGCATCTGGATCTATGTCCGAGTATGAATCAATTCCCGTCGGTTCTGTTTCTGCTGAGTTTTGGCAGCAATGCATCAACCCTCAGAGTGCTACTCAGCGCAAAGAAGTGAACGAGTTTCTGAAAACTCATGGTTACATCTGGACTCGTAGCGGCTCTGACTGGATGCTGACCAAAAATGGCAGCCTTCTGAAGTTCTCGACATTACGCGCGTTGTCTCTGAGCTGAAAAGCAAACAGCTTCGGCAGCAACGTGCAGCCTAGCGCTGATTGATCTGAGATTGGCTTGAGCCACGCGCCGCACCGCCTCTAAAGGGTCTGTCTCTGCTGTGCAGCGCAGTCAAGTTGAGCGAAGTAAATCAAGCGAAGTCGATTTGGTCATGTCGGCGGTGTCAACTAGATAAAATAGCAAGGTCAACGTAAGTGTTTTGTCATCGGGGAAATAGGACTCGATGACAAATCGCGGTGACTTGATACGTGTTCCCTACTCATTAACTATGCTCCGCAAACGTCAACCGACCTGGATTCAGCGCAATTCTCGCTTTGTGATCGCCACGATCACAACGCTGGGCATTGTCAATACGGGTTATTTAACGGCAGCCCGTTTACTTAAAGGAAGCGTTGTTTGCCCGGTCGAAGGTTGCGATAAGGTGCTTGAAAGTCCCTACGCAACGGTATTTGGCTCGATTCCTTTGTCGGCGTTGGGTCTGCTGGCCTATGTGGCGATGTTAGCAATGGCGATCGCGCCGTGGCTGTTGAAGGCCGATGCGCCAAAAACGCAGCGTACCCTGATTAATGATCAGACCTGGCTGGGGCTGTCGATCGGCGGTACGGCGATGGCCGTTTTTAGTGGCTATCTAATGTCGATTATGGTCTTTGAGATTCAGGCGTTTTGTCTGTACTGCGTGGGGTCTGCGATTTCCGCGTTGTGTTTATTTGGCTTGGCGATCGTCGGTCATGATTGGGAGGATCTCGGCGCGGTTGGTTTTCGGGGTGTGATTATTGCTTCGATCACGCTGATCGGTGCGTTTGCTCTGTATGCGCCGCTCAATACCAATCCGAATGATCAAACAAACGGGTATGCGATCACGACGGTTTCTAAACCGGCAAACATCGAGCTGGCTGAATATCTCAAGGCTTCGGATATCCGAATGTTTGGTGCATTTTGGTGTGGTCACTGCCGTGATCAAAAGCAATTATTTGGTCAGGCGGCGTCGAGCCAGTTGGATTATGTCGAGTGTGATCCAAACGGTACAAATCCTCAACCCGATCGCTGCCAAGCCGAGCAAATTGAGAGCTATCCCACCTGGAAAATTAATGGTGAAATGCATCTTGGGGTGCAGTCTCTCCAGGAGTTAGCACAACTCTCGGGGTACACAGGCTCAACGGATTTTGGCGTGGAGGAGTAGTTCGTTCTAGCTTGGCGAAGATGTACGGATCAAGTTCTGCTCTACTTGATTGAAAACCGTGTTTCGACTCCGCTCAACGCTCTCAAAGTGTTCTGAAAACAAGTGTCCCGAAAACAATTGAATCGACAATAAAGACCGATTAACCAATTACCCGATCATAAAAAGAGGACGGACAGCACTCGTCGTAAAGCTGTCCGCCCTCTTTTTATGATCGAGTTGACGATCACCGATGATCCGAGCTGATTTACCAAGCGGCGGGGAAGGTCATCGGGGTTTCGGCGCAGTAGCTCAGATTGGCGAGGCGTGTACCGCTCATGTAGGCGGGCATGTAACCCATGTTGCCAACGGAGTCTTCGATATAAAACCAGACCGTGCCATCGTCAGCCGTGACGGTTTCCATCAGGTTAACCATCTCGTCTTCGAGCATGTTGGCGATTTGGGTGGACGTGCCGTCTGATTCCACGTAAAGCGTGCTGCTTTCAACGACCATGCGGCAGGTATCGCCGGGGCGCTCACCGACGCGCTGGGCAATCTCGACGGTGTCACGAGCGCGGGTTTCGATCTCGGCAGCTTTTACAGGAGCGGCGATCGAGATCAGCGAGGCGATCGTCAACAGTGTGGCCGGGAGTCCAAATTGGTGCAATTTCATCTGTTTTATCTCGTCAGTATTGAAAAATATTCCTGTTGTTCAAGTATAACAATCGTGTTTTTGTCTCTCGGTCATTTCCGTCGCGTTTCTTAAGCGATCGTGACACTCGAATGGTGCTACATCGATGATTGATAACGCAATTGCGCTTTCTTTGCGCTTTAAAAAGTTAATTGTGCTTTAAAGTTTGAAGCTGCCACAGTATTAACGGATCGGCTTTGCCTTTTACAGCTTCCGGCGATCGCTTCATAAACTGATAGCCCCTCGGAGCCTCACCATCAATCGCCTGATAGACGGCATCCGACACCACAATCATATTCGCCGCAGCCTTGCCCTCAATGCGTTTCGCGGTGTTAACGGTATCGCCGATCGTGGTGTAAGTTCGGGTTCGATCGCCGCCAAATAAGCCTTCGATCGTTTTGCCCCAATGAATGCCGCAGCCCGCCCCTAGATCGTGATCGGCTAGGACGGATTGTGCTGCAATCTGCATCGCGCAGGCAGCTTCTATGGCTTGCTGCGGTGAGGCGTAGATTGCCATTACTTCATCGCCGGTAAACGATATCTTGAGCGGGCGCATGGTGCTAGCCGCTGCTTCAACGGTTTGATAGTAGTGATCGAGGAGCGTCGCAATCCGATCGGGAGACGTGACTTCACACCACCGGGTAAAACTACGCACGTCCATGAAGACAATGGCGCGATCGCGACGCTGCAAATCCAGCGCACCCGGATCACGCATCGCCGTCGTGACAGCATAGTCCTCCATGCCCCAAGCGGCGAGATCGCGCAAAATATTCGTGGTCTGGCGGATTTTTTGGCGCTGGGTTTGGATTTGGACTGCTTGCATACCGAGCAGCAGACCGATGGTGATACTACTCCAAACGAGAAATTCATGGCGGTCTTCCCAAAAAAAGCGCCACAGACCGCCGGACGTGATTTCCAATTCTCCATCCGCTCGGCTGACCACGAGATAAAACGCGAGCACCAACATCGATCGCGTCATATTTTCAGCCACCAGTCCAATCCGTGCGACGGTGACACTGCCATGCTGCTGCAAGCAATGCAGGCAGGCGACGATGGTTGCGAACAGCCAAAAAACTTGGTGATTGGGATCAGCCCAAAACCCCTCTCCATCCAGCGGCCAATCAATCAGTGTATAAATCCCAACACCAATAAAATTGCCCCACACGGCGTTAACCTTGCGCTGAGACAGACACGCCGCCTGAATGCAGATACCGATCGTAAAGATCCAGTCTCCTAAGTCGATAAAAACGGAGAATAAACCGGTGCTGACGGCATCTGCCAGGAGTTTAAGGATGAGAATATGGCCGCTCTGGGTTAGCAGTTCACGCCAAAAAGCCTGGACGCGCGTACCTTCCAGGCGATCGTTGAGTAGGCGATCGAGTTCGTGGCGTGGATCAGACATCGGCATCGGTAATCAGTAAGACTGAAATCGTCTCGTTTGAGGGATGAGTACATGTCAATTACGGGATAAGCAATGGCAAGCACCCGCCATCAAGCTTGATGGGCGATCGTCAGTCTTGACTCTGCTCCCTATTAGGAAGCAGCCATCGCCCTAGGCTTTAGAACGACTCAAAAATAGGCCACTCATGATGACTCCTGTAATGATCATACCGATCGCGCCCAGGGCATTCAGCAAAACATAGAACGGTCGCAATTGGGGGCCGAGCCACGTGCCTTGATGAATAAACATCATGGCTTCACCAAAATCATCACCAAGACCCAGCCAAGATTTCCCGATGCGGTAGCTGACGCCCGTAAGTGCGGTGAGGAGAAGCGGCAAAAAAATAAACGGAGCAATTTTGCGGTGAAGCTTACGGATATTTTTAATGTCCATGATGGATTGAGTCACGAGGACTTCAGAGGGGAAAGGAATATTGGGGGGCTGATAGAGACGTGAGAAGAGACATGAGAAGTCGGACTTTTCCAAAAAGTCCGACTTCTGGAGCGAGTAACTAGGTTCAGAACGGTGTTAGAGCGACCACTGTGTGAAGTTTGCTTCCGTGAGATTGGCGGCGCTGAACTGGTTAAGTACGGCGATCGCCTCTCCGGTCGGGGCATAGCGAATCACTGTGCGACCCGCATTCAGGCCGACACCGTCTTCCCAACGCAAGGCCGTGAGGGGGAGGTCTGGGGTGAGTCCGAGCTGATCGATGCCAGCTTGAAAGTCCGTGATGATGTCAAAGTCATCATCGTTAATGTCGTCGAAGTCATCATCATCACCGTCAAAATCGTCGGGATCACGTTGGAGGACGAAGATGTCTGCACCCGCGCCACCGGTCAACACATCTTCATCGATGTCGCCAATCAGCCAATCATCGCCGTCGCCACCATCGATCGTGTCTTCATCGCGGCCACCGAAGATGACATCGTTACCCACACCACCCTGGATGCGATCTTCATCAAGGTTTCCGAATAGCCAGTCATCACCGTCGCCACCGTCGATCAATCTTCATCACGGCCACCGAAGATCATGTCCGCGCCGACACCGCCGGTGAGAATATCGCGGCCTTGGTTGCCGAACATCCAGTCATCGCCGCCATTACCGCGCAGGTGATCGTTGCCGGTGAAGCCAAATTGCGTGTCGTCGCGATCGTCACCATCGCGATCGTCGTCACGATCTGAGCCGAGATAACCTTCGTTAATCCGGGATTCGTCATACACGCGCGGTTGACGACTGCGATCGGGATCGTCAGTTTGTCCTTTTAGATATGAGTCGTCGCTATAGCTGCCGTTGTCGTAGCGATCGTCGTCATAACGATCATCAATCATCGTATGAGTCGTCGCTATAGCTGCCGTTGTTGTAGCGATCATCGTCGTAACGATCATCATCGTCGTCATAACGATCATCGTCGTACGAACTATGCGGCTGAGGAACCAGTGCGATCGGCGCAGTTCCGATCGCAGATTGCAACATGTCAGCATCGTTCGCGAGTTGCGGCGCTTCGGAGCTGGCGATTATTGTCATTTCTGTATCGAGCATGAAACTTTGCGGTGAGTGGGTGTGAGTTGCGGCGTGGAACGTGTGTTTTGTTACGCCTTACTCTAGGTTGCAAAAGTGAAGAACTCGGAAAGGTCAGGACTTACGCACTGACCGGCTAAAACCACGTAATACCGTGGGCGCATTGCCATGACGCCCCTACGAGTTTCAATAGTTTGCGTAAGTCCTGAAGGTGATCGGCTAGTTTCGATTGCTCAAGCGCAACGACGGCTCAAACCGACTCTGGGAGCCAGATCTGAAACTCCGTGCCTTGCCCGATCGTGCTTTTCACCTCAATACGTCCGCCCTGTTTACGGATGATCGTGGCGACGATCGACAGACCTAAACCGCTGCCATTGGTGCGGCGCGATCGTGCTTCATCTGCCCGCCAAAACCGATCAAAAATATGGGGTAAATCCTGCGCGGCGATGCCGATGCCGGTGTCACGAATCTGCACCATCAGTTTGCTATCTAGACGTTTTAAGGCGATCGAGACGGTTCCACCGGCGGGGGTGTAGTGGATGGCGTTATCGATCAGGTTGAAAAAGGCGCGGTGGAGGTGTTGAGGGTTGCCTTGAATGTCCCAGGTGGCAACACTGGTAGACCGGCCTGCGGGATGTGACTCAGGGGCATCGAACTCTAGTTCGATGTTGTGTTGATCGGCGATCGGTTCAAGTTCATCGACGAGATTATCCAATAGCTCATCGAGGGAAAAACGTCGATTGACCTCGGTGGCGCTGGAGAGTCCACCATCTGATCGAGCAAGTAATAGCAAATCTTCGACTAGGAGGGTCATGCGATCGCTGGACTGGTTGATCCGGGCGAGGTTACGCCGACAGTCAGCGAGGGGAGTATCTGTGGGACTGCGCTGGAGGGTGGCGATCGAGGTGGCGATCGAAGTGAGGGGCGATCGCAATTCATGGGAAGCGTCGGCGGTGAAGCGTCGCAGTTGCTCGAAGCTTTGAACGATCGGCGTTAAGGCACGTCGGGTGAGCCATTGCCCACTGAGCGCGGCCAAACTGAGCGCCAGTAAAGCCCCAAACCATAATTCGAGCGCCAATCGATTGAGTTCGGCCTGAATCGAGACGATCGAGCCGGAGGCACGCACATAGCCCAGCAAGCGGAGATCGGTGTCATAAACCGGAGATGTCCAGCGGCGCACCAACGCCGCGTCACTAACGGCTCGATCCACCTGTCGCGGATCGGGGGGACTCGTGGATTTGATCCCTCCCTGGGGGTCACTTTCGATCAACATCCGCTGAAGATCGAGGTCAAACCATTCCAGGGTGAGGTTATTTAGGTCGATGGATCGATCGATCGCCGAGAGTGTTTCATCAACCTCGTCGTCATCGTTGTACTTGTCGTACTCGTCGTCATCGAACTCGTCGTCATTGTCGTACTTGTCGTCATTGTACTCATCATCATCATCCAGCAATGCCTTAATTTGCTCCGAGAAGTTGGTCAGGCTAAAACCTCGGGGATAAAAACTTGACGTTGGGAGAGGAGCGAGAGTGGGAGCTTCGATGACTTCCACGATCGGAGTTTCGCCAGAATCAACACCATCGCGATAGGCATTGAGTAATTCTTCCACCCCCAGATTAGAGCCGCCGGAATGTCCCGCTTCCCGAGCCACAGGGCGGAGATTTTTCAACCGACGCTCTGCTAAATGTTCATGGTATTCGTGGTGGACGAGGGGGAAGATCTTGATTCCGGTTTGACTGGCGATCGCCAGTTCCCGATCAAATTGCTTATACAAACGGGTCGTGACTCGCCGATAGAGCGTTACTCCAACAACGCCAAAAATCGTGATGATCACCATCAAATAGGACAATAGGAGCTGACGGTAAAGCCGACGAAATAGCGGATCAGATAAGCTCGATCGCGCCTTAATCAGACTCGAATTCTTGCCCCGGTGCGCAGCTAAAGCGGGGATTGAGTCGGTAACCCACGCCATAAACGGTGTCAATGAGTTGGGCAGGCGCACCGGCAGCTTTAAGCTTTTTACGTAAGCCGCGAATGTGAGCTTTGACCGTATCTTCACTGGGGATATCGTCCTGAAGCGACCAAACATTTTCGAGAATCACGCCACGGCTAAAGATGCGATCGGGCTGACGTAAAAATAACTCCATCAAGCTATATTCTTTTGGCGTCAGGGAAAGCTGCTCGTCGGCGTAATGCACATCCATCGTCGTGGGATTTAAACATAACCGTTCCCAGGTTAACAGGGGTGTCGATCGATCCACACCCCGACGCAACAACGCCCGCACCCGCGCCAAGAGTTCATCAAGATCAAACGGCTTCACCACATAATCATCCGCCCCCACGTCTAAGCCTGCGACTTTATCTTGACTCGTATCTCGTGCCGTTAGCATCAAGACCGGCGTTAGGTTGCCCTGCTGACGTAGCCGCTGACAGAGCGCGACGCCATCCATACCGGGCAACATCACATCCAGGACGATCGCGTTGTAGTCATACACCTCCAAAAAATTGAGGGCATCGAGACCATCCGGTGTGTGATCGACGGTGTAGCGCTGCGCGGTTAAGGCTTCATGCAGCGCATCGGCGATATCAAAATCATCTTCCACTAACAAAATACGCATCTTGAATTAATGGTCATTCATGAGCTGGGGTGCGATCATGGCGAGTGTGGGCGATCGCGCTATTCTTGGCCGGATTGGCTACCATGTTCGCGCCCTGAAATATTGCTCAGGATCATTTCAACTGCTCGCTGCGCCGCCAAAATATCACGCTCTTCTCCCCCAAGATATAGCCGCCCGAAACTTCCCACCGCCGTCACCTGCAAGATATTAATCTGAGCGGCTTTCTCGGCCTCATTCGCCGCCAGAGCCGCAAACGCAGCCGGGACGACTTCGAGGACGTAGAGGGTTTGTCCAGCGAGGATCATTTGGCCGCGTCGGGTGCGGTTGATGAGCTGGGCTTGGTGGGGATCGAGGTTACGAATGATCTGGCTGGAGACAATTTTGGGACGGAGGCGATCGTTTTCGTTGACGCCGAGGGATTCGAGGATTGCCCGCCCTGCGGTCTGGGTTTCCCCTTGATTCGAGGAATGAATTTCGAGTAGGCCGTAGAGTCGTTCGACCATTTGTACGCCAGGACGCACGGCGGTTGCTTTGAGGGCTACATCCGTGATGCGATTGATTTCGATGCCGGGAGAGATTTCGATCCACAGCGAGCTATCGCCGGGTAGCGGCAAAAAGCCCAGCGCCACGGTTCCGATGTAGGCTGCGTGTTGCGATTGCAGCCGATCGAGGTAGACGTAGCTGCGGAGTTCGATACTCATTCAGTGGAGAAAAAAGAGGATGTGATGTCGCGTTCGCGCGATCGTGGCGGCTCAAGACAGCGACAACCGCCAAACACTGACCGGCATAATACCATTGGTGAGGCGATCGCGCTGGATGTCTCTGGATGTCTAAGGAATTCTAGAGTGACGAGACAACGATGTTATCCGTGTCAACCGTATGACCATTAATCAACTGCTGCTTTGGCTTGCATGGATTTCCGCAATCCTATTTATTATTCGGGTGCTGAAAGATCCCCAGCGTCAAACCGGCTGGCTGATAGCAGCAGCGGGTGTATTTGTTGCAGCGGTGATGGGGTTGATTCTTTATCCGCGTATTAGTGGTTGGATTGGCTTCGGGATCTGGCTGCTGGCGATCGTTGCTCCGACCATTGCCGCGCAGCAAGCTAGCACCGCGATTCAAAGTGAGCGCTACGGGAGAGCCGCGATCTGGAGTCGGATCGCGGCGGTGCTGCATCCGTTTGATGATTGGCCGGAGCGGGCGAAAATTTGGTCGATCGTGGCGGCGGGCGATCGCGTCGGTGCGGCGGTCACAAGCGATCGCCTGCAAGCCCATCGCAACCTGGACACAATCACGGGGCGTTTAACGACGGGCTTGATCTACGCGATCGAGGCGGATTGGGTCGGTTTGCTCGCGTGGCTCAAAGCCCACACCCAAGCCCATGCCCCAGCTCAAACCCTCGCTCAAACCCCAGCCCAAACTCACAACAACAGCGCCAACCCCTCCGCGAATACGGAGCAGGATATTAACCTGATCATGCTGTATCTCCATGGTTTGGGCGAAACGGGTCAGATTGATCGCCTGGTCGCAGAGTGCGATCGGCTCGCGACTCGCCTCGAAGCCTCCACCATTCGCCCACGCACCTATCGCACCTGGCTGTTTGCCTTTGCCTATACCGGCGATCTTGAGGCCATCGATGCCCTAATCGCGAGCCGCTTGCTCGATGTACCCGACGCGGCTCGCGATCGCTGGCGCTCGATCGCCCGTGTTAATGCCAGCTTGGCACGCGATCGGCTCTCCCTCTCCCTCCTGACCGAGCGTCCCCTACGTCTTCGCATCATCGAGCGCTTGCATCGCAGCTTTCTTCAGCTTTTTCGCCTCTCCAGCTCCTCCCCACACCTCACCCCCCTCCTCGAACCACTACCGCCCCTCCCCCACACTCCCCTCAAACCCGAAACAAGCGAACTCCTGCTCAAACTCGAACGGCGTTTTGTCGAAGAAGTTCGCTACGGTTTTCACCGTCCGCTTTACTTTCCTCTCGTCACCAGCATTGCGATCGGCCTAAACTGCCTCGTGTTTGCTCTAGAACTCATGCTAGGCGGCAGTCAAAATGCTTTTGTGCTATACGCCCTCGGAGCGGTTGTCCCGGCGGCAGTGATCGAAAATGGACAAACCTGGCGTTTACTGGCAGGGACGTTTTTACATTTCGGCTGGCTGCATCTCCTTACCAATATGCTTGGCCTGTTCGTCCTCGGTCAGCTCGCCGAGCGCTGGCTGGGAACGCTGCGCTATTCGTTGGTGTATCTTGCCAGCGGTGTCGGGTCGATGGGGCTAGTGGTGATGACCGTGGCGTTGGGGTTGGATGCGGATCTGCGGTTTGTCGTCGGTGCGTCGGGAGCCGTGATGGGAGTTTTTGGCGCGATCGGGGCGGTGCTGTGGCGTGGCTATCAGCGTGATCAAGCGGTCACGGCACGCCAAAATCTACAAACGGTCGCGATCTTATTTGTCCTGCAATCCGGCTTTGATATTCTCAACCCGCAGGTGTGTGCGACCTGTCACCTCTCGGGCGCGGCGATCGGCTTTGTGGTGGCCTGGTTGGTCGCGCCGATCGGGATGCGGCTACGTCAGCCCGCACTCTGATACCCGACTCATAGATCCCATTCTGACTCGCGGCCACCGAGATCGATCGGAATGCTCACGGCCTTACCCAAACGTGGTCGCTCCTTTGTTTCTTCGATAAACGATCGCACCGACTCAGCGTTATTCCAGCCGTTAATGTAGTTTGTTACCGTCGTGATGCGATCGAAATACTCATCATCCGTCAGTGGAAATGACGCCTGCTCTAGGTACTTCCACATCACCTGTACATAAATCGTCCCTTGGATGCGTCGCACCTGCAAATCGTAGGACTTCCCCCACTTCGCCACAATCAATTCATACAACTCTTCCGGTGTCATTTTTGTGTCCCAATCCCCAACATTATTGACGGTTTGAACCAATTTGCCGCTGCAAACCAGTAGCAAAAAACGGGCGATTCGCACAGAACTGACGCAGAAACGAGTCAGATTGTCCAGACCCGATCACAGTACACGCTCCACGATCATAAAGTCTAAGCACTGCACGCCACCGCGATGCTTGCTACCATATAGCCATTGAGTAATCGCGACTCAGGCGCACTAAAACTGCAATTTGCGACAACCTATCACGAAGTGAAGATCTATGACGTGATACTATGATCTGGCGTTAATTGCAATCAATTTTTTTGCTCTATCACGCAGGACTTTCGATCCCTGCTTGCCTTACTATACGGTCGTCACAGCGATCCACCGTCGCTCGCAAGACTCCCCGGATTTATCATCAATGTTCGTGACGGTAACGCAGGGAAATTCTTCAAGTCAAAATCGCAGAATAATACAAACGTAATCTTCAATGGCTCAAGCATCCGGATCGGCAGACGTCCCCAGCATGGGGCGGCGGCAATTCATGAACTTCTTGACCTTCGGGTCAGTAACTGGGGTTGCTCTCGGCGCTCTCTATCCTGTCGTTAAATACTTCCTCCCTCCGTCGAGTGGCGGCACAGGTGGCGGCCTGACAGCAAAAGACGCGCTGGGCAACGACATTAAAGCGAGCGAATTTCTCGCAAGTCATAGTGTGGGCGATCGCGTTCTCGCTCAAGGCTTCAAAGGTGACCCGACCTATCTGATTGTGGATGGTGAAGACGCGATTCGCGATTACGGTCTCAACGCAGTTTGTACCCACCTGGGTTGCGTCGTTCCTTGGAACGCCAGTGCCGATAAGTTTATCTGCCCCTGTCATGGTTCGCAGTACAACAACGAAGGTAAAGTCGTTCGTGGTCCGGCTCCGCTGTCTCTGGCTCTGGCACATACCAGCGTTGAGGATGATGCCGTTGTCCTGACCCAGTGGACGGAAACCGACTTCCGTACTGGCGAAAAGCCTTGGTGGTCGTAGTCTTAAATTACGTCCGGTGTGATGATCACGTTAGCTTTGGCTAACCCGATCGCATCATCCTTATATAGTTACTCCGTTAAAAACCTTCAGTCACGTTAAGTCTTGATCGATGAACCACCGTTTTGAAACGGCGATCGCCTCGGGTCTACGTCGCGCTTGTTCTAGCGCGATCGTTGCAGTCCTCGGCATCGTCCTCTTTTTCGCTAGCGATCTCGCTCTCCCCCAAGCCGCCAATGCGTACCCATTCTGGGCGCAAGAAACGGCTCCGGTCACCCCGCGTGAAGCCACGGGCCGAATTGTCTGTGCCAACTGCCACTTGGCTAAGAAGCCGACGAAAGTTGAGGTGCCTCAAGCCGTCCTACCGGATACCGTCTTTAAGGCTGTGGTCGAAATCCCCTACGATCTCGACGCCCAGCAAGTCCTTGGCGATGGTAGCAAAGGCAGCCTGAATGTTGGCGCTGTTATCATGCTGCCCGAAGGCTTCAAAATTGCGCCGGAAGATCGTATCCCGGACGATATTAAAGAAGAAACCGAAGGCATGTTCTATCAGCAATACAATGCTGATTCTGAGAACGTGATCATCGTTGGCCCGTTGCCGGGTGACCAATACCAAGAGATCGTCTTCCCGGTGCTTTCACCTGATCCGCGTACCGATAAAACTGCTCACTTCGGCAAATACTCGGTTCACGTTGGCGGCAACCGTGGACGCGGTCAAATTTACCCCACGGGTCTGAACAGCAATAACATTGCCTCGAAGGCAACGGCGGCAGGGACGATCGCAGCGGTAACCAAATCGGATGATGGTGGTTACAGCATTACGATCAAAACCAGTGCTGGTGATGTGGTGGAAGCAATTCCGCCGGGTCCTGAGCCGATCGTCTCTGAAGGTCAAGCCGTGGAAGTGGGTGAAGTCATCACGACCGATCCGAACGTTGGCGGTTTTGGTCAAGTCGATGGTGAAATCGTTCTACAAAGCGCAGGCCGTATCCAAGGAATGCTCGCATTCTTCGCGCTGGTGACGATCGCGCAAATCTTCCTTGTGATGAAGAAGAAGCAAATCGAGAAAGTTCAAGCTGCGGAAATGAACTTCTAATGCTGGGTGAGCGATCGTTCTCTACGGGCGATCGTTCCATCAGCTTCCGAGCCTATGCTCGAGTCAATTGAACGAAAGCCGGAAACTGGGCGATATCGACCAAGTTTCCGGCTTTTTTGTTGAATGTCGGTCAATATTTCTGAATATCTGACAAATTTAGAGTTTTTAGAGTTTTAAAATCTTTGATTTCCTATGGCTAGCATTAATGAAAATCTCGTAAAAGTGGGTGATTTTGAGTGGTTTTATCGCGAATCAATTCCCGATGCTCCGCTCGATCGCACCCCGATTTTGTTTTTACACGGTCTTCCCTCGCGTAGCTACACCTGGAGCGGGATGCTTGCCGATTATGCTAGCGCTGGATTGCGGACGATCGCGCCGGACTGGTTGGGATTCGGTCAGTCGGAAATGCCAGAGAAATATCGCTTTAACTATTCCACGGATGCCTATATCGCGGCACTGGTTGAGTTTCTGGATGTGCTGAAGCTGGATCGTGTTTCCCTCGTTGTGCAGGGCTTTCTCGGCAATGTTGGTCTCCAATTTGCGTTGCGTCATCGCGATCGCGTCGATCGGATCGCCATTCTAAACACGCCGATCACAGCTAGCGCCAAACTGCCATTCAAAATGCAGCAAATGACCTGGCCGCTGTCGGCGACATGTTGACCCAAGATCCACTCGCGATCGATCGGCTGCTCGAAGATGGCAGTGGCTTTACGATTCCGGATGAAGATCTCGACGTGTATCGCCGTCCCTGGC
The DNA here is from genome assembly GCA_012033105.1 of Coleofasciculaceae cyanobacterium RL_1_1. Classification (GTDB taxonomy): domain Bacteria; phylum Cyanobacteriota; class Cyanobacteriia; order Cyanobacteriales; family Geitlerinemataceae; genus RDYZ01. Next base: position 6,027 of record JAAUPN010000012.1, on the reverse strand, counting down.
TGCGAACATCATCGGCGGGGCGATCGCTGATGTATGCCCTGCGGGGGCTACGATTAACCGATGCGATCGGCGAGATGACAACCGGGTTTGCGGGGTGGTCGCAGCCAGTTTTGGTGATTTGGGGAATGAATGATCCCTGGCTCGGTAGCGATGGGGTGCGTGAGTTTGTTGCTGCACTGGGTGATGCAGCGCTGGTGGAACTGCCCGAAGCGGGTCACTTTCCCCAAGAGCATTGGACACAGGAGATTAACGAATCTTTGCTACCGTTTTTCCGGCGTAGTGATATTTAAACGAGATTTCGGCGAGATTTCGGCGAGAGAATAACGCCTAAGCCGGTTAAATATAGCGGGTTTGTCGTGACATCATAGGCGTTGCGGAGCCACAGGATTGCAAACGATCGTAACTCGGCTCCCGCGATCGCAAGTCGCGATGAAATAGTTAGATGGAGGCCATATCAACCGGAGATCTACTGCGATCGCCCCCAACCCTTAACCACAACTCTTAATCAAAACTGATACACCATGACTGAATCGACGATCGAATCGATCCTGCACGAAAATCGCACCTTCAACCCACCCGAAACCTTCGCCAAAGACGCCACGATCGGCAGTATGGAGCAATATCAAGCGCTCTACGATCGTGCCGCCACTGACCCCGCTAAATTTTGGGAAGAACTCGCCGAATCGGAACTGGACTGGTTTGAGAAATGGCACACCGCCCTTGATTGGCAACCGCCCGTCGCCAAATGGTTCGACGGCGGCAAGTTAAACATTACCTATAACTGCCTCGATCGCCACCTGACCACCTGGCGCAAGAACAAGGCCGCCATCATCTGGGAAGGCGAACCGGGCGACTCACGCACCTACACCTACGCCCAACTCCACCGCGAAGTCTGCAAAGCCGCCAACGCGATTAAAGCGATGGGCGTGAATAAAGGCGATCGCGTCGGCATCTATATGCCGATGGTTCCTGAAGCGGCGATCGCCATGCTCGCCTGTGCGCGAATCGGCGCAGTGCATAGCGTCGTCTTTGGTGGCTTTAGTGCGGAAGCGTTGCGCGATCGGCTCAACGACGGCGAAGCCAAACTCGTGATTACCGCCGATGGTGGTTACCGCAAAGACAAAACCATCCCGCTAAAATCTGCCGTTGACGCCGCCCTCGCCGACAATGCCGCCCCGACCGTTACCAACGTCCTCGTCGTTCAACGCACCGGCCAAGACGTGATCATGCAAGAGGGTCGCGATGTTTGGTGGCACGATCTCGTCGGTGCGGCCTCTGCTGATTGTCCGCCCGAACCGATGGACAGCGAAGACATGCTCTTCGTGCTGTACACCAGTGGTTCCACCGGCAAACCTAAAGGTGTCGTCCATACCACCGGTGGTTATAACCTCTACACCCACGTCACGACCAAATGGACGTTTGACCTCAAAGACACTGATGTCTTTTGGTGTACCGCTGATGTGGGCTGGATCACCGGCCACAGCTACATCATTTACGGTCCTCTGTCCAACGGCGCGACCTCGCTGATGTACGAAGGTGTGCCACGTCCCTCCAATCCGGGCTGTTTCTGGGATGTGATTGAAAAATACGGCGTTACGATTTTCTACACCGCCCCGACCGCGATCCGCGCTTTTATCAAAATGGGCGATGATTTACCCGAAGCACGGGATCTCTCATCATTGCGCCTGCTCGGAACCGTCGGCGAACCAATCAACCCCGAAGCCTGGATGTGGTATCACACCGTCATCGGCAAAGAAAAATGCCCGATCGTCGATACCTGGTGGCAAACCGAAACCGGCGGCTTCATGCTCACCCCCCTACCGGGCGCAACCCCCACGAAACCCGGTTCCGCCACGAAACCGTTCCCCGGCATTCTCGCCGACGTGGTCGATCTCGATGGCAACTCCGTCGGCGCGAATGAGGGCGGTTACCTCGTCGTGAAACATCCCTGGCCGAGCATGATGCGTACGGTTTACGGCGATTTTGATCGCTTCCGTCGCAGCTACTGGGAACATATCCCGGCCAAAGATGGCAACTTTATGTATTTCGCCGGGGACGGTGCGCGAAAAGACGCGGACGGTTACTTCTGGGTGATGGGTCGCGTCGATGACGTGATCAACGTGTCGGGTCATCGTCTCGGCACGATGGAAATTGAATCGGCACTGGTGTCGCATCCTGCCGTCGCGGAGGCTGCTGTGGTTGGTAAACCCGATGATCTCAAAGGAGAAGCCGTCGTTGCCTTTGTGATTCTGGATGGTGGCTATACTGGCGGTGATGATCTTGCTAAGGAGCTGAAAGCTCATGTTACGCAAGAGATTGGCGCGATCGCCCGCCCGGACGATATCCGCTTTGCCGAAGATCTACCGAAAACGCGATCGGGCAAAATCATGCGTCGCCTGCTGCGTAACCTCGCCTCCGGTCAAGAAATCGCAGGTGACACCTCCACCTTGCAAGATCGCAGCGTCCTCGATAAGCTGCGGGGCTGATCGCGGGAACACGCACACGCGATCGCTCATGCTCGTAAAACTACGGATTACTCATCGCGCGATCGCGGCATGTCGCAAAACTTAGTCGAACAATCACCGTATTAACCCCGATTTTCTAAGTGAAGATCGGGGTTTTAATCTGTACGAACACTTGTGATTGTAATCGAGATCTCACCGTCACTCAGCACATTGAGGCGATCGCACGGAAAGCTTGTGAGGGAAAGGATTGAGGCATTTCAGTGATTATTTCTTTTGACTTGTTTTTGGCTTCATCTAAACTTTATAAAACAGCGCTAAAACTCTACAAGAACTTTATTTAGAACTTCCTTCATTCTGTTTATAATGGCAACAGATTCGGCAATCAGGTTGTGTCGTTCCCGGGGAACACCCGCAAAGCCATCATCGCTCGTTGGGTTTGTTCTCTGACCGCTCCATCAAGCTTCGGCTGACATAGAGAGCAAACTCCTACGAACTGAACACTCTGCTGAACACCTAACACTCTGACCTTAAGAATCCTGGAGATCGACCCCATCATGGCTAAGTTCACTAAATCCTTCTTCCTCGCAACCTCAGCCCTTGGCCTCGCCTCCCTGTTTGCCGGATCGGCTCAAGCGGGCAGCATCACTGGCGCAACCCTTGGCTCTAGCGACTACAAACTCTACTGTGCCAACGCAACCAATACCTACGACTGCACGGGCAGTGGTAGCGCGGATTCCGTCCTTGCAGGCGATGCAACCTCCCCCGGTGGTAACGTTGAACTGCGTGCCGCCAGCGATAGTACGTTTGGAGCAGCGGTGACCTTAGCCGGAACGCTCAACGGTGAGGCGATCACTTTCAGTAGCCTAACCAAGAGCGATTGGGATGTTTTCGGGAAAAAGTGGTTGACCCAACTAATGTTGAAGTACACCACGATTTCTGGTATCACGGAAACGAACAACAGCTACTATGCCCTGTTCAGCGACGCTCACAAGGCGCGTTTTAGTGATCCGAACATCTCCTACGTCAATCAAGATAATGCAACCGGTGAAGTAAGCATTGGTCTGGCGGGTCACTATAGTGCGGCGAGCCTGTTGCCCTCGCTCTTCCAAAATTTCCTTCGCGCTGAGTATAAGGGTGCGAATGCCAAGCCCGTCCAAATCAGCGAAATTGTTAAGTACACCTATGATGGTGTGACAGACTACCTGTGGAGCTTTGAAGCGACCAACTCAGGTTTAGTCGAGGCGGGCGATGGAGTCTCGCACAGCGGTAACTACGAAGTTGCGTTTCAAGGCAAGGTTCCCCCGAAACTTCCCCCGACCGAGTCCGTTCCGGAGCCCGCCAGCGTCCTAGGTCTTATGGCTGTGGGTTCCCTGATCGCAAGCCGTAAGCGTAAGTAAAACCCTTTGACACTAGGCTGCGTTTGCGACCGTTGACCCCACAAACTTAATCTCTCCCCCAGGAGCGCGATCGCGCTCCTTTTTTGCGTAAACCCGGAACTAGAGTCGTCTGGCAGAACAATGCAGTAAACCTGATACAGACAGAGAACCGTAACGGATCAATTTTGCTCTAACCTCTATAAGGTCTGGTCTTCGGATGTCGCATACGGCTATAAAATCACTATGAAAAAGATGTTCTCGGGATTTGCACAGCTCGTCCTTGGGTTTGCGATCGCCATTTTGCTCGTGGTTGGCGGTAGTGTTGCGGCCTCCCTCTATCTCGTAGCTCGCTTGACGGCACTCCCCCCCAAGCCTGACTTTAGCGCCCATTCCTCTACCACTGCGATCGCGACTCCAAGCCCTAGCCCAACCTCTAGCCCAACCGCTTCCCCCCAATCCAGCAACTCTCCCACACCTAAACCAACCCCCACACCAACTCCGGGTCTCTACCAAGCCAAAGTTGTCTGGCCAGACGGTCTCGTCATTCGAGCTGAACCTAGCTATGAAGCCACAAGCGTTGGAGGTGTAGCCTTTGATGTTGAAGTAACCGTATTAGAAGAGAAAGATGCCGGAGCATGGCAGCGAATTCGCTCCAGCTCTGGTGAAGAAGGTTGGGTTGTGGGCGGAAATTTAGCCACGATCGATGCAGTCGATCCTAGTACAACTACTGAGATTCCTTAGCACAATAGAATCAATTAAATTTGATCAATCTATACCTCTAATAAATCCGTAGATTATCAGTCATTTTTAATGTTTAAAAAGTCTGTAAAGCCGTATTTCTACGGTAGACAATTTCATGAAATTTTATGATCATAGTTGGATAGAGACCCAATATCCTTCCAGCATGAACACCAAATCTTTTGCAACTGTTGCTACAGCTCTCGCCTTAACCGGAATTTTCGCACCCTCAGCCCAAGCTATAGGGTTTCATTTTACGACAAACTACACCGCCGAACTGACAGGAAACGACAAATGGAAAGGTAACATCTGGCTAGATTCAATTGAGTTTGATGGCATAACAATCAACAAGTTCTCGATGGTTGAAAATGCCAAAATTATCAGCAATGATCTATGGACAGGAAGTAATACAGGTGCTGCTAGTGCAGACTTAGGAGACAAAGCGACCGTTGGTCTGAAGCAAGAAAAGCTCACTGATTCAGGTGCTGTTATCGCTTTGGGAAATCTCAACCTTAACAGTATTATTGATACGGAAGATAGTGGTAACTTTGCCATTGATGTGATGTTTGATCAAGCTGTTGACAACATCTTGGTTTGGGAGCGGGGGCAGAATAGCAAACTTGACATTCAGGCCATTGATCATAAAGGAAATTTGATTGGCAATTTGATCAATCTACCTCGATCAAACAACTGGGGTGATGCTGGATATAGTATCGATACACAGGAAATTGGCGGCGCTCAAAAAGTCTCTTCCATTGGCTTGAGCCTGACGGATTTTGGTTTGACATCTAGCAATTCTATTTTTGGATACCGGATGATTAGTCAAAGTTCCTACCAAGGCCCTGACTGGAAAATCCTCGGAACAACTGACGCCACACCTGCTTCGATTCCCGAGCCTGCGACAGTCCTTGGTTTAAGCTTGGTTGCCGGTTCACTCTTGACCAGCCGTCGTCGTAACACAGCCAAAGAGATCGGTTAAACCCTGATTGGATGTGAGCCTTTTGCAAGGCTGTGGTGACGAAATTTAATGACGCTCAAGGCCGTGAATGCTTCACAGCCTTGAGCGTCATTGGTTAGGTGAGCGCGATCGGATAACACCCTGCAACTCTGTACGCGCCGCAGATCAACCGATAAGCCCTCAATATCAGATACATCAGAAGTAAGTCCCTTTAATTACTTTACAAAGCGTTACAAAGGGATTAAGGTGTAACCATACATTCCAAACGCAAACGTTTTGGCAAGTCGTAAAACACGATCAAACAAAACAACCGCAATCCTTCAATCATGACAACCACCCTTCAACAAACGCAAAGCGCTTCCGTGTGGTCGCGCTTCTGCGAATGGGTCACCAGCACCAACAACCGCCTTTACGTCGGTTGGTTCGGAACACTGATGATTCCTACGCTACTCACCGCGACCATCTGCTACATCATCGCCTTCGTAGCAGC
>JAAUPN010000136.1 GCA_012033105.1 Coleofasciculaceae cyanobacterium RL_1_1 | reverse complement strand
ACCCCGTGAAACAGGGCAACGCAGACTCCAAAATTCCTCGAATAAACGGTCGCTTGAAGGCTGAGCGGAGTCGAAGCCTGACAGTTCTCGCGGTATGTGGCCGCACTATCTGCTTCGCAGACGCTACGCGAACGACTCCGCTCAGTGCTCAAATTCTTCATTTTTCTCAAGCAAATCAAGTCGGGGTTTGAACAATGAATTGCTCGAAGATTGCTCGATCGTCGCCGTGGGCTCTTTCAGACCAAAACTTCGACGCAGACTAGAATCATAGAACTCGTGAAAACACGGACGATTCAATCACCGGAGCGTTAGAGTACGATCGCAGATCATCCAGCATGGAAAGTCCCTTCCACCGTCCGGAGGCTGGGATCTTAAGCACTTGGAAAGAAGCATTCTCGAGGGCGCGTTCTCACTGACACGATCCAAGCTCATGGACGGTAAACAGATCCCACCCGTTTCCCACGGGCTACAACAACTAGAACTCTCAGCGGACAACCTAGAGATGCTCGCGAGTTTGGCCTGGGCGATCGATTGCGCACGGGGTGAGTTTCGCTTGTTTTTATTGCGTTGCGATTACACCGCGTTGCGATCGACGGCGATCGAGCAACTGCACGCCGCCTGTGTCGAACCGCTACTGACCCTCTCCCTCACCCCAGACACCACCAAACTCTTCTCCGTCCTGTCCCGACAGATCGACGCGCTGGGTCGCGACAATCGCCAAGCTTCCAGCTTGCCCAACGGCGTGCTGGTGACTGGATTAGAAGCGATCGCCGATCTCGATGGTTTCCTCGGCACACTGAACCAGATGCGTGAAACCTTTCGGGAGCATTGCCCGTTTCCGATTGTGCTACTGGTCGAGGCTGAATTTATCCGCCGATTTCAACGACAGGCGAAGGATTTTGAAACGTGGGCGTCGATCGATGTGCTGGAGGTTGATCCCCAACGGATTGAAGCGTGGTTAACCTGGCAGCGCGATCAGCTTTTTATGGGGCTGATTGATGTCACTGCACCGCCGATCGATCAACCCTTTCTCAATACCTGCGAGCTATCCGATGTCACGGCTGCCCTGCGCGATCTCCAGCAGGTACAGCCGCCCCGGGAGATCGAGCCGGATGTTCTAAGTTTTTATGATTTTTTGTGTGGTCGCGATGCCTATGAACAGGATCGGCTGACGGAGGCGATCACCTTTTATCAACGCGGTCGCGATCGCCGAGCCGATCCCGATCCCACCTTGGCTGCCAACTCTGCCCCCGTCCCAGACCCAACCGACTCAACCCGCCCCACCAATACATCACGCACACCCTATCCGGGACTGCGAACCTTAATCGATCGTCCAACTCCAGAGATCCAAACCGCAGCGCTGGCGGCCAATCTTAGCGCTTTAGGCCATTTGGTCTCGTTACACATTGGTTTGTGCTACTACCGCCGATCCGTGCTGCGCGATCGCAGCAGTACCGATCTCGAAACCGCGCGATCGCTCCTGCTCGATATCCTCGAAAGCTCGGCTGGGGTTGGCGCGTGGGCGATCGTTTCCCGGTTTATCGGCATCGGTGGCGAAGTGCTACGCGATCTCGAAGATTGGGAGACGCTGCGGATCGTGGCGCAGGGCGCACAGCGTCTGCATGAGCTGAATGGTGCGCGATCAGAACTCAGCCGCGATTACAGTTTGCTGGCGGATTTGGCCTTGGCAGATGGCGATCTCGACACCGCACAGGCTTGGATTGACCGGATCGAAACGGAGCTAGCGGCGATCGTCGAGGACTCGAACCCCGCACAAAAAAATGCACTTACAGTGCGTCTAACCTTAACCCGCGCCCGCATTCTCCTCGCGTTGCAGCGGGAGGACGAGGCGATCGCCCTGCTCGAACAGCAACGCCATCAACCCTGTGCCGATCACCCGCGCCTCTACATCACACTACTCGAACAGCTTCGATCGCTCTACTTTCAACGTCGGCAGTACCGGATTGCGTTTGCGGTACGTGCCGATCGCCACGCCTTTGAACATGAACACGGCCTTCGAGCTTTCATCGGAGCCGCTCGCTTGCGATCGCCGAAGTTCACCCCCGCTTCCCGCGATACCTCTAGCGGCTCATCCCCTCCCCAAATGGCGATCGCCCCTGAGATCATCGCCTCCGGGCGACAGCGCGACGTGACAACTTTAGTGGAGCGAATTTCTCGTAAAGATTTAAAGGTGACCACCCTGTACGGATTTTCGGGCGTGGGAAAAGCTCGTTTATTCATGCGGGTTTAGTCCCGGCACTGCGATCGCAGACGATCGAAACCCAAACGATCATTCCGGTGGTGATTCGTCTATACGATGCCTGGTGGAACGAGCTATTGCAGCAATTACGAGCGGCGATCGCGCCGGACGATCGCCAGTCGCTCCCCGAATCTGGATCGTCTGATCCGGCCAGTTTCGACCTACCTTTCGATCGTGCCTGTGATTGCTTGTTGGCTCAACTTCAGCACAACGAAGTGAACAATCGGCGATCGGTCTTGATCTTCGATCAGTTTGAGGAATTTTTCTTTCGCTACGTTCATAACCGCGATCGCAATGCCCTCTTTAGCTTTCTCGGTCAATGCCTCGAAATTCCCTCCTTGCGGGTCATCTTTTCCCTGCGTCGTACCTACCTCTATTTCTTGCTCAACCGTCCCGGCTTTGAGTGCATCGATGGCGATCTGCTCAGTAAGCGCGTGCTGTACCGCCTCGGCAACTTTGACCGCCAAGCCGCCCGCCAATTTTGCAGCAGCTTGCTAACCTGGCTAACTTCACGATCGAGCCCGCCCTCTTGGACGTGCTGATCGCCGATTTGGGACAAGACTACGGCAAAATTCGGCCAATCGAACTGCAAATCGTCGGCGCACAACTTCAGCAAGATGGCGTCACCACCCTCGCGGCCTACCAGCGCACCGGCGGCAAAACGGCACTGATTCAGCGTTACCTCGATCGGGTCGTCGATGATTGCGGCCCCGAACATCGCGCCCTGGCAGAACTGGTGCTGTATCTTTTGGCCGACAAGTCCAACAAACGACCGATTAAAACCCGCACCGATCTTGAAAAAGAGATCGAACTATTCATCTCGCGCGGCCAGATACAGCTCATCAACGACCTAGAACCGGATCTCGATCACACCAATCAGCCCGATCAGCCCGATCGCCCAACGCCGCAACCTGCCAATTCACCCAACTCCCCCACCCTTCGCGACAACCCAGCACCACCCAAAAACCGTCGTGCTGAAGCCATCGACTTAATCCTCAGCATCTTCGTCGGTTCTGGACTGGCCTTTCATATCCCGGCAGACCTCGAGCAGCGCTACCAGCTTGCCCACGACTACCTCGCCGAAGTGATTCATCACTACTACGTTGACCGCTTTGGCACGCCCTTTGAGGCACTTCAGCGCGAAAAAAGTTTGCGCAACCTGACCGAACGCGAGTTACGCGAAACGTTAGTCAAACTTCAGGCCGCCCTCGATCGCGAAACTCAAGCCCGTCACGAAGCCGAAATCGCACAAATCGAGGCCGCTGTCCGATCGTCCCAGGTGTTGTTTTTATTCGACGATCGGCGCGAAGCTTTGGTCGCAGCCCTCAATGCGGGTCGGCGACTGCGCGATGTGAGCGTCCCCCTCGGGCTGAATTTTGCCGTCCTCGACGCCCTGCGCTGCGCGGTCTACGGAGCGCAACAAATCGATCGTCTACGCGGTCACGAGGGCTGGATCGATTGTTTAGCGATATCGCCCGCTGGTGAGGTTCTCGCTTCGGGGGCAAGCGATGGCACGGTACGGCTCTGGTCATTGCCCACCGGCCAGTGGCACCAACTCAGCCCCCCTTGCGATTGGGTGGAGGCGGTGGCCTTTAGTGCGGATGGTCGCTGGTTGGCGGTGGCGGGTGATCGATCGGTGTTCGTCTGGTGGTTTGATGGGGGAATTGATCAGTGGAGTTTTACCAGGGTTAAGGATTCCCGCCTCGACCAACCGCTGTGGACAATTCGCGATCGCCCAGATTGGGTGCGATCGGTGGTCTTTTCCGATAACAATCGCTACCTAGCGATCGGTTGCCATGACGGCACAATCGATATTTTTTCGCTCAGTCCCCCGCCTCGTAAGCACGATCTTCCGTCTGCTTCCGCGCTCATCCACTCGTCCTCAGTGCCCGACAGTGCGATCAAAACCCTGGCATTTCTCGCCGATCATCACCATCTTGCCCTCGGAACCCTCGATGGTAATGTCCTGATTTGGGAGTTTGGGCGCGATCGCTGGCGGGTGATTGGGGAGCATGAGGCGGAAATTGTGGATCTGGCGATCGATCAGGATGGGGTTTGGTCGAGCAGTCGTAACGGCGGTATCTATCGTTGGCCGTTGGATGGATCGGGACTCAATGATCCCGATGCGGTGAAATACCGTCAGGGCGAATTCATTGCGAGTTTTGCCGTCGATCCGATCCGCCAGTACCTCGCCGTCGGTGAAGCAAGCGGCACGGTACGCGTTTGGGATTTTAACGGACGTGAGGTGGAACAGTTCACCGCCCATCGCAGCACGGTGCGGGCGCTGTGTTTCGCGCCCAATGGTCGATCGATCCTGTCGGGCAGTGACGATCGCACGATTTCCCTGTGGCAATTTGTCGATCGCAAACCGGGAACGATCGTCCAACACGATCGCTGGATTGCCTGTATTGCGCTGTCGGTGATGGACGCTACGGGCTTTCGGCGGACGGTAACGGCGACATTGTGATCTGGGAGACGATCGCTTCGGCGGACGGTACGGCTGAGGTCAATACGTCAGTGCTTCGCCACTGGCAGGGCTTCGATCGTCCGATTCGCAGCGCGATCTTTCGACCGCTACCGACCACACCCAAATCACAACCGAGCTGGGAAGTTGCCGCGATTGATCGCATTGGCATTACCCGTGTTTGGACGCTCACAGGCCAGCTCAAGACCGTCATTCTCCCACCGATCAATGTCGAGCTAGCCTGGACCGGGATCACAATTCAGGATGCGATCTATGCCAGTCGAAACGGTCAAGTATGGCTCACCGATCGCGATGGCCGGATCTGGCTCGTGCTGAATTGTCAATCCCATCAGTCCAGCCCATCTACCCCATCGTCCACAGAAACCACCCCCCACCCTGACCCTCAACCCCCTCTCGATATTTGCGATATTTGCATCAGCCCCGATCGCCGTCAACTGGCGATCGGCCACCGGAGCGGCACAGTCGAACTCTGGGCGATTAACCCCGCCTCCAACACCGCCGCTTTTCTCTATCCGATCATTACCCACACTCGCGCGTCGGTTGTCTCAGCTTTAGCCCCGATAATCAGCTCCTGGCGATCGGCGACTATGATCGCGGCCTCTCGATCTGGAATCTCACCACACGCCAAAGTTGCCTCCTCGTCGGCCATGCTGCCGCCGTCAATAGCATCTGCTTTTCGCGTAGCGGTCATGTACTGATTTCCGGCAGCTACGATCGCACCATTCGCTTTTGGGACAGCCAAACCGGCGAACTGCTGCACACCATCGCTGATTCCACCCACTCGATCGAACACCTCCAGCTCATCCCCCATCGACGCGCCATCATCTCCGGCGGTCGTGATCACAGCGTACGCCTCTGGAACTTTGAACTAGAGGATCTGATCACTCGGGGAGAGGCGATCCTCGATCGCCGGTCACCCTCGCCGCTGCTCTCCCACTCAAGCACTCCAGAGCGCTAGATCCCCTCTCGCCCGGTTGACGCCACGAAGTAGCGCAACAGCTTAGTCTGTTTGCCTAGCTTTAGAATCCCCGGGCTTGTAGTCCGGGGAGCATGTCAATCCCTAGGTCTAGCCCGCCAGCTTTTCCTTGACGATCTCTTGGATCTTCTTGCCATCTGCCCGACCCTTCAGCTCCTGCATGATCGGCCCCATCACCTTACCCATATCCTTCGGTGAAGTCGCACCAACCTTGGCGATCGCCGCTTCCACTGCCGCCGCAATCTCCGCATCGCTCATCTGCGCCGGAAGATACTCCTCCAAAATTGCCAGCTCCTGTGCCTCGCGATCGGCCAGATCTGCACGGCCTGCCTCGGTATACTGCTCGATCGAATCCCGACGCTGCTTCGCCAACTGCGTCAACAGCTCGATTTCCTGCGTTTCGTTCAACTCCTCCTGACCCTGAGGTCGAACGCTAATTTCTTTCTCAAGAATTGCTTTCTTAATACTCCGGACGGTTTCAAGTCGAACTTTATCGCGGGCTTTCATTGCCGCTTTAATCTCATCACCGATACGATCTTTTAAACTCATAAAATTCAGCCCCTTGGAAATATTTCATGATAATGGCCAATCTGCAACGATTACAGTTGCTAACGGTAAGGAACACGATCTCGAACCGAGCGCCAACCCTTGATCAATCAATCTGAATCCCCTACCTTGCCAAAGATTAAGAGAGTTGAGCTTTGATGAGAGAGTCTAAACTCCCGCGCAATAGAAATACCTGCTAAAAGCCAAAATTCATCCCTTCGCAGTACATTGTGAGACCTAAGTATCGACAAATATTAATAAAAAATTTAGTTGTTTGATTATGTTCGTGAAATTTCTCCCTTGAGGGGTTGAATAGTGGTGATAATATTTCCATAACCAAAACGCTCGCCGAGGGTCTATGAGCCGCACAGCAACCTTGACTCGTCAACCTTCTTTCCCCACGGTCGTTAACGATAACCGGCTACGTCTGTTTTCCGGCTCGTCTAACGTCCACCTGGCGAAAGAAGTCGCCTGTTATCTCGGGATCGATCTTGGACCGATGGTCTCGAAGCGCTTTGCCGACGGCGAGCTCTATGTCCAAATCCAAGAGTCGATTCGAGGCTGTGATGTCTATTTGATGCAGCCCGTTTGTCACCCCGTGAACGATAACCTCATGGAGTTATTGATTCTGGTGGATGCCTGTCGCCGCGCATCGGCGCGTCAGATTACGGCGGTTCTGCCGTATTACGGTTACGCCCGTGCCGATCGCAAAACTGCCGGACGTGAATCGATCACGGCCAAACTCGTCGCGAACCTGATCACCGAAGCGGGAGCCGATCGCGTGCTTGCGATGGATCTCCACTCGTCTCAGATCCAAGGCTATTTCGACATCCCCGTCGATCATGTCTACGGTACACCAGCAATTCTAGATTATCTCCGCGCCAAGCAACTATCGGATGTCGTTGTGGTCTCGCCCGATGTCGGCGGTGTCGCTCGGGCGCGGGCGTTTGCGAAAAAGCTCGACGATGCGCCGCTGGCGATTATCGATAAGCGCCGCCAAGCGCACAACGTGGCGGAGGTGTTTAACGTCATTGGTGACGTGAAGGGTAAGACCGCAATTTTGGTCGACGACATGATCGATACCGGCGGCACGATTTCGGAAGGGGCGCGGCTCTTGCGTCGTGAAGGAGCCCGCGAAGTGTACGCTTGTGCGACCCATGCGGTGTTCTCACCTCCGGCGACGGAGCGTCTGTCGAGTGGCGTCTTTGAAGAAGTGATCGTCACCAATACCATCCCGGTTCCGGCCGATCGCCAATTTGATCAATTAACGGTGTTGTCGGTGGCCAATGTTCTGGGTGAGACGATTTGGCGTATTCATGAGGATAGTTCGGTCAGTAGTTTGTTTAATTAGGCCAAGCCACTGTCTCGTTTTAGTCTGGGCTTCCATTCGCGGGCCGATCGGTCACGAGGAAGACGAACAGGCGTAATATCGCTGAACTCCTGAACCCCATATATCTCAAAGACCTCTTCTAAGCTGTGGCCTGGAAGAGGTCTTGGGTGTGGCGATAGTTGATGGCAGAGGCGATCGAACCGTCTGGGCGAGGGGACGGATGCGGTGTCGGTCACAGTTGAAGTCGAAATTCTCTGACATAGGACTGACGCGAACCTGCGAGTCCAGTCAAATCAAGTCAAACATTGAGCTAGGATCGATAGACGGCTGCAAGGTTGAAAACGTGCAGCTCGTCGAGTCTCTGCACCGCTACCGCATCCGATTCAAAAAAACCTGTAGATCCGTAACTTGTAACTACCCCCGGCTAAAGCGCGGGGGCTTGAGTCAGTCAGGACTCAAGGGTAACGAGAGACTAGGGCAACTTGAGCCGATGTTTTAGCACGTACTTCCGGTTACTTCCCTAGACCGGATTATCTACAAGCCATCTGATTCATGGCGTTGTGTTAGGGCAAGACATCTAAACATCGGTGTCCGAAGGGACTGAAACATTCATTGGGTTATACCAACCATGCGAATTCCAGTAGTCGATCAAGACCACAAACCACTGATGCCAACGACGACCGCACGGGCTAGAAAGTGGCTTGAGTCAGGCAAAGCCGTTAAGCGTTGGTCTGATGCCGGACAGTTTTATGTCCAGCTAACGTGCGAGCCATCAAGCCGCAATATTCAGGACATTGTTATCGGTATTGACCCTGGCAAGCTGTACAGCGGCATCGGAGTTCAATCTGCCAAATTCACGCTGTACACCGCACATCTGGTTTTGCCGTTCAAAACGGTAAAAGACCGCATGGAGTCACGTCGCATCATGCGTCGCGCCCGTCGTGGACGGCGTATCAACCGCAAGGTTGAATTTTCAAAACGTGCCCATCGGCAAAAGCGTTTTGAGAATCGTCGCGGACACAAGCTGCCCCCATCAATCCGAGCGAATCGCCAATTAGAGTTACGCATCGTGACGGAACTCTGCCAGATTTATCCGGTAACGAAAATCAAGTTTGAGTACGTCATGGCGCGTGGCGACAAAGGCTTTAGTCCGGTGATGGTGGGTCAGAAGTGGATGCTGATTCAGCTTGCGACACTAGCACCAGTTAGCACAATTTACGGCTATCAAACTGCCTCAACGCGCAATCATCTGGGGCTTGAAAAACATAAGGCAAATAAGTCGAAGCAATGTTTTGAGACTCATGCGGTTGATGGTGTGGCAATTGCGGTATCTCACTTTGTCCAGTTCAAGCGCTATCACCGACTTGGTGAAGATGGCGCGGATTGGTCGGGTGAAGTGGCGGTGACGAAAGCCCCATTCTATGTAGTGAAGCGCCCCCCATATTCCCGGCGTCAACTGCATTTGATGGTGTCTGCCAAAGGCGGCAATCGGCGCAAGTATGGCGGGTCTACAACCCGGCATGGATTGCGCAAAGGTGACTTGGTTGATTCTCCGAAAGGGATTGGCTACGTCAGTGGAGAAACCAAAACCCAGGTATCGGTTTCTGATTCAAATTGGAAGCGACTCGGGCAGATCGACCGCAAGAAAGTATCGCTGATTCGTCGCTCAAACGGATTGGTGTTGAGTCACGGCAGCTAAAGCTGCGCGGGGCGTTTTTCCTCCCTGCACTGAAGTAGCAGGGTTTCCAAACTACCGAGATTTTCCCATGACCACCGTTTTCGGTAATGCCTCATCTGATGTCCGCGATCGCCTCCTCGATACGTATTACGACAAAATTAAAGGCGTAATCCTGTCCAAGCAGCATCCCGTCAGTGGCCTGCTCCCGGCGAGTACCGCGATTAATGAGCACGGCGACTACACAGATGCCTGGGTTCGTGACAACGTTTATAGCATTCTTGCTGTCTGGGGGCTGGGATTGGCCTACCGTAAAACCGACGATCATCAGGGACGCGGCTACGAGCTTGAACACAGCACGATTAAGTTAATGCGTGGTTTGCTCTTGGCGATGATGCGGCAAGCGCACAAGGTTGAGCGTTTTAAGTACACCCAGGCGCCGCTTGATGCGCTGCACGCCAAGTACGATACGCCCACGGGTAATAAGATCGTCGAGGATGATCAGTGGGGGCATCTGCAAATTGATGCAACGTCGCTGTTTGTGTTGATGTTGGCGCAGATGACGGCGTCGGGTTTGGCGATCGTGCATAGTCTCGATGAGGTGAACTTTGTTCAAAATCTGGTGTACTACATTGGTCGTGCCTATCGGACGCCGGATTATGGCATCTGGGAACGGGGCAATAAGATTAACCACGGGAAACCCGAATTAAACGCCAGTTCGATCGGGATGGCGAAGGCGGCGATGGGCGCGATCGATGGGTTGAATTTATTCGGAGCGCGAGGCGGCCAAGCGTCGGTGATTCACGTGTTGCCGGATGAAATCGCCCGAGCGCGGGTGACGCTGCAAACGCTGCTGCCACGTGAGTCGGCCTCGAAGGAGGTTGATGCGGCGGTTTTAAGTACGATCGTTTTCCAGCGTTTGCGATCGAAGATCAGGCGCTAATTGATCGCACCTATCGCAAAATTGTCGAGAAACTCGAAGGCCGCTACGGCTGCAAGCGCTTTTTGCGGGACGGTCATCAGACGGCGATCGAAGATAGCGAACGCCTACACTACGATCCCGAAGAACTCCAGCGCTTCGCCGATATTGAATGCGAATGGCCGTTGTTCTTTACCTATCAGTATTTATTTCACCTGTTTCGCGGTGAACCAGACCTAGCGCGTCAATATCGCCAAAAACTGGATGCGGTTACGGTCAACCGCGACGGCTGGGATCTTCTCCCCGAGGTGTACTACGTCCCTGCCGATTGCGTCGAAGCCGAACGTCAAAATCCCCATAGTCAAGACCGGCTCCCGAACGATAATCTGCCCCTCGTGTGGGCGCAAAGTTTGTATTGGCTGGGTAAATTGCTCGACGATGGCGCGATCGAACTCGGCGATCTCGATCCCCTCGGACGCCACCAGCGATCGCAAGTCACCGCCCGCCCCCTCGTCCAAATCGCCCTGCTCGCCGAAGACGCCCAACTTCAGGCCGACCTCGCCACCTACGGCATCGCCACCCAAACCCCCGACCAAATCGCCCCAATTCAAATCCGACCCGCCCATCACCTCACCCAGGTTTACAGCCAAATTGGTCGCAACGATAAACTGAGCCTCTCTGGACGCCCTGGGCGACGACTGCGCAGCCTCAGCACCTCGCGTATCTTCCATGTACGCGGCGAGACGATCGTCTTTTTACCCTCGTTCATCAACCAACGCGAGTTTTACCTCACCCTCGATTACCACTTCCTCGTGGAGCAAGTTCGCAGCGAACTCGCCTACGTCTACCGCCAATGGCAAGGTCTCGGACGCCCGACGATGACCCTGATGCTCACGCGGCAACTCCTCGACACGGGACGCGATGCCATTCTCGACCTGATCCGTCAGCTCGAAAGCGGCAGTTGCAGCAACATTCCCGTGCAGCTCGGAACCCTGTCGCAGTTCGTGCAA
>JAAUPN010000321.1 GCA_012033105.1 Coleofasciculaceae cyanobacterium RL_1_1 | reverse complement strand
CTCATTCGGAATAGCCGTGTTTAAGTTGGCTCAGTAGGCTTGGCTCGTAGTTTCGGTTTGGCGGGCGGCTGACGACGACGGCGCTGAGCGGGTGGTTTCGCGGGGGTGGCGGGAGCGGCCGCGACAACGGCGGGTAGGCTCAACCGGGGCGGAGCGGGAGCGGGACCATCAAGTAATCGCGCGAATTCAAACACGCCATCAGTTTGCAATGAGGCAATGATCGAGTGCCACGGGGATTGTTCGCCAAACTTCGGCTCAAAGGGTGGCTGTCCGGGCCAATTGAGCGGATAACTCCGGCACAAAATCGGGTGACGTTGAATCGCTTGGGCGTTCGCGTAGACGCTGAAATAGGCGGATCGCTTCGAACTCCCTTGCCACTGCGGCAAGGATTCCCAACAACCGGATAGCCGAAATTCACCATCAATGTCATCTTTGATTTCCTGGGGCTGACTAACTAGCACGAAGTGATCGACAATAAACCCTTGATCGCTCATCCGTGTGTGGGGATAGACTCGCCAGTGGCGGGGTTGACCCAGGAGTTTGGCAACACGTTTTAACAGCACTTTACGCAGACGCGTCGACCAGCGTTTACCACGCCATTCGATCTGATATGAACCCGGTTCAGTTTCATATAGTTCAGCGTAGATAGTCCCGATCGCTTGATAAATTCGCGATGGGGCGACGACGCTTTCGGGGATGCTTTCGGTCAGGGGCGCTTCTGAGAGCGATGGCGGGGATGCGGGGGCGGAAACTTCGACGGCTTCGACGGGTACGAGTGGCGGGGTGGCAGGAACTTCGACGGGTACGGCGGGTGGGGGCGCAGAAACAGCGGCGGCACTTAGTTGCGCTTTCGCCTGAATCAGGGCCGCTCGCAATGCTTTGGCGGCGGGGCTGGTCGGCGGTAGGCTTTTTAGTTGGGCGGTTAATTGAGCAATTTTCTGGCGACTCATGCGGCGGTTTCCTCGCTCCCTCTCGAATACTTCATTTTACGATCGAACGGACGGCTGTCGCCGCGATGAGGTGAGTGGTCGGGACTGAAGCTGCTGATCACGTTGTTTGAGTCACCGAAGTGGGCGAACGTTTCAAGCGCTCATTCGGGTTGTCATTGTCTTGGCACTGCGCTTCATCGGTGCCGCTATTTTCAGGAGTTTTCACCATGTTCGATTTGATTAATCCGATCGATACCCTGCTGACACCGATCGATGGGTTGTCTCGCCTCAACCGACTGGTTGCACCCGATCTCAAAGCCGCTTGGCAAGTCATGACCGCAGAAAAGACACAGCGTATTTTGCGGGCGATCACGCTGGCATTTCTCGTTCTGGCCACGATCGTCCTCGTTGGGATGGTGCAAGTGGCACGCATCGCTTGGCAGGAAGCGGCGATCGCTTTTCGGGCACAGTTAGACCCAACTGGGGACCAATGCCCGGAAGCGCAAACAGTTGAGATGATTGCGCCGAAGGCTGAGGCGATCGCGGGCGAGACAGAAGTCGTTTCATCGCAGACGAGCGTCAGGACTTTACGCAAGGTGGCCACTCAACGCGGAATTCGCAGTGCCGGACGAATGCGGAAGCTGGATTTGTTGGCTGCACTAAATCTCATGGAGGGGGCTACCGCCCTGGAGGGATAGTTGTTTCCCTGGTATTTGGTCATGATTGCAGTTTCAGATTCGGCTTTACCGGTCTATGCTTGTCAGCCTTCGATGCAGCATTTCGTTAAGCGCCTCAAACAGATCTCGGGGGCACGAAATACAGTAATTCAACGGCTGATTCAAGCATTTGGTGAGGCTTCAGTATTGGAGCGATTACGGACTGCTGACGTATTTTCGCTCCAGCAGTTAGGGTTTACGGCACAACAATCACAGCGATTGATTGCGGCGGTGGATTTGGGGCAGCGGATAACGCATGCTTACTCGCTCCGTCGTCAGGATGTGGTGCAGTCGCCGGAGGATGCCGCAGCGATTTTACGTCCCTTGATTGGGTTTTCGGCGGTGGAACATTTTGTGTTGGTGTCGTTGAATGTCAAACATCAGGTCTTGGGGGTGGATACGATTTCGGTCGGGAGTATGCAGGAATGTTTGGTCGATGCTCGGATTCTGTTGCGGACGTTGATTGGCTATGGGGCGACGGCTTGTTTTGTCGGTCATAATCATCCATCGGGTTCGCTGGAGGCTTCGCCGGAGGATATTGCGTTGACCCGATCGTTGATGCAGGTAACAAAGTTGGTGGATATCAACTTACTCGACCATCTTGTGATCACGCAGGATTCTTTCACCAGTATTCGCGAAATTACGAATGGGATTTGGGTGTGAGGGAGAAGCCACTGTTCATGAATTGAACCAGTGGCTTCCTTTTCTGGCACATGAACACCCCATGCTAAAGTTTTGAGTACTATCAGGAGGAGCAAAATCGTGTCTGTTCAGACAGAAGTGCCACTCATTCGGGTACAGGATTCAGCCACCGTAATAGGCAGATTGGTTTCATTAAGCGCAAAACACCTGAATGATTTCAAAACACGATGGCGGAAAGGACTCCAAACCACTGTCGATCAAGACCAGTATTGGGATTGGGAACGGAAACAGCGAATTTATTTAACAGATGGAACGGGCATATATGAAGGCTATGCAATCGAGTGTGAACAATTGACTCAAGGAATGATGCTTCTTCAGATCAAAGGTTATCGCTCTCAGGTAGAACCAAGCCGACGTTTGGTATACGTTCATTCGTTAGCAACAGCGCCTTGGAATCGAGTCTCAAATCCTGCTCCAAATGGATTTCGCGCAGTCGGAAGTGCACTACTTCGGTTTGCTCAGTTCCGTAGCGAAAATTTAGGCTATGGTGGATTAGTCGGATTACATTCCTTGCCTAGCGCAGAAACGTTTTACCAAAAGATGGGAATGATTGATGGTGGAAAAGATGATGAAAAGGGCGGTCTGACTTATTTTGAGTGGTATCAGCGACGAACTTCTTTACTAGAGGAGCTTGGGGTTGATGTCGAATCACGTGAGTCAATCGACGAATAAGGGGTAATTATGGAATTCAAAATTACAGCGGCGGAAGCCCATGAAATGGCAAAGTTCGAGGAAGAAATTGGTTGCAATATTAGTGCTGGGCCTGACTGGGGAATTCATTTAGATAGGGTCATGGAATTAGCGCTCAACCCAGTAGATCGCGAAAAATTTATCGCACTTTTATCCGAACAGCTTGGAAGTGCCTTGTCTCAAGAAGAGATCGAGGAAGTAGCTTCTAGCTTCCAGATACAAATTCAGGAGCGTCTAGCTCGCAAAATTAGCACCCAGAAATCAGCTTAATGATTTCATGTGCAAACGACTCTCCCCTATGATTCTAGGTTTCCAAGAGCGACTCTAAATCAGATAGGGCTTTTTCCAGTTTTCGACATTTTTTAGGATCATCCCAAACCTTTTCCTTCTTCAACCGCCGATAAATATCATCGACACGAATCCGAAAACTTGGTTCTTGTTCTTGAGATTGCCGGGATAGTATGTTGAGCTTTGCCACCTGTTCACGAATCTGACCTAATGAAAGTTTATGGGTTAACGCTTGCTTAGGAATGAGGATTAAATAAAGTCGTAATCTTCCGTGGTTCTACCAGACTTTAGACTGGGGAGGATTAGCAGCCGGTGAGGAGGCTTGAGTTGAAAGGCTAGCTCGATTGATGAGTTG
>JAAUPN010000320.1 GCA_012033105.1 Coleofasciculaceae cyanobacterium RL_1_1 | reverse complement strand
GCGCCCAGGTGCATACCCACGCAGGCAAACCGGCGGTAATTGACCTCGGCGTCGGCATCCACGATCTCAATCAGCTCGATCGCATGTTCGCCCAAATTCGACAGATGGGCGATGTGTTACACCTGCGCCGCGTATTTCGCGGCTAATTAACGCCAAATATACGACCATCATTCATCGTTGAAATTCTGGTGGTGCAGGTTTCTCGTCTGTTTTTGGACAGGCTAGAAGCCTGTGCTACGGGGTTTCAATGATGATCGTAATAATTGCCAGTGGATA
This sequence comes from Coleofasciculaceae cyanobacterium RL_1_1, assembly GCA_012033105.1. Taxonomy (GTDB): domain Bacteria; phylum Cyanobacteriota; class Cyanobacteriia; order Cyanobacteriales; family Geitlerinemataceae; genus RDYZ01. The sequence continues at coordinate 3,421 of JAAUPN010000320.1, read as the reverse complement.
CGCATGAATACAAATGATCTGAACGATGCTGCTACGAATAAACCGACGGTAACGATTGGCGAGATTGAGGCGATCGTCGAGATTTTACGGCAAGATTATGCGCGATTTCCCCAGGATCAAACCTATGACATCTACGCACCGGATGTGTACTTCAAAGATCCGACGAGTGAATTTCGGGGGCTGGAACGTTATCAGCAAACGATCGCGTTTATCGATCGTTGGTTCCAGCAGCCGCAACTCGATTTACACGACATTAGCTACAAATCGGGTCACGACGCTGACACCTTCGACATTCATACCGAATGGACGCTGAGTTGGACGACGCCGCTGCCGTGGTCGCCGCGCGTGACGATCGCGGGTTGGAGTGATCTGGTGGTGAGCGGTGGGGCGATCGTCAGTCATGTGGATGGCTGGCGGTGTTCCGGCTGGGAGGTGGTGCGTCAGCATTTCCCGTGGCGATCGGTGTAAGCGTCGCTCTGATTTAACCTGAATTCGGGTAACACGAGCCAACAACCAAGATGGTTGTGTTATGCGGGATTTGCGTTGCTCTTGACCCGAACTCACGTTAAATTACGACCCTACTCGCAGGTTACCGACAGCTCATCAACCCAAATACGCGGGCAGACCCCACCCATTGTCACCTCAGTTTCTGGCTCAACATAGACGATCGACTTCAGCACCGCGAGAATATCCCCCGCCACCGTCGCCGAATCCACACTCACCTTCTCGCCCTGGTTCACCAACCACCCATCAAACGGCAGTGAAAACGACCCTTGCAGCGCATTCACACCCGCGTGTAACGCGCTGAGATCATCAATCAGCAACACATTTTCCGCCGTGTCCAAGCTAAAGGTTTCCTCCGGTTGCGACGCCGCAAACACATGATAAAAATCCGGGCTAACCGAAACCTTCGCGCCCATGCTGGCATGACCGGTTGGTGTCGTACCCATGCGTTTGGCCGTGCCGGCACTGTGCAAAAATCCCGTCAGCTTGCCCGCCTCGATCAACGGCACGCGGCGCGTCGGCGTCCCTTCTCCATCAAAATAATCCGGTGCAACATTGTCCGCATGACGCGCATCATTGAACACCGACAGTAACGGCGACGCCACGTCCGTTCCGAGCGAGTCCACCGTCGAAAGGCTGCGGTTATCGAGGATGCTTTGAGCGTTATACAGATTCGAGAACGCATTGAGCAGGCTCAAAAACGCTTCAGGCGAAAAGACGACGCGGTATTTACCGCTGGGGATTTTTTTGTAATCCAGGTGCGAGATGGTTTTTTCGGTGGCTTCGGCGAGACATCCAGCGATATCGAGCTGACCGAGACCGGTGTTAACCTTGAAGGCTCCAGCGCTGCGGGGCTTTTTGCCCTCCTGTTCGGTTTTGGTGTAGAGATAGACCGAGCAGGTGGAACCCACATCGCGACGGCTGGCTCCGTCACTGTTGATATAGAACCGATCGAAGTCGCGCTGGGCGAGGCCGTTGTAGGGAACACTGGCGATCGCCTCGTGGGCATCGAGCAATTTTTTCTCAGCGTCGATCAGGGTGTCGATGAGTTCCGCGACGGGGGTTTGGGGTTGGCGGCGATCGGCGTCGAGTCCGTCGATCGGGGTGGTGGCTTCGGGGCTAAAGTCCGGGACATTTTCCGTCGCGCCAAAGTCGCTGGCTTCGTAGGCGGTTTGTAGGGCTAGCTTGAGGCCATCGAGATCGGTGTCCGTGGTGGACGTAATGCCAACTTGACCGGCGGGGTTCCAGACGCGGACGGTGACGCTCGATCGATTCGAGGCTTTGACCTGCTTCTGTTTGCCGCGATCGACCTGGACGCTGGTTTCATCCACACTGGAGCCGTAAATGTCGTACTTGGTAATACCAAGTTCGGCGGCGATATCGCGGAGTTGCTGGGTTAGGGTGGTGATTTCTGCGGGCATAGCGAGAGACTTCGTTGATGTTCTGTTTCGGTCTATTTATTATGCTGGGTTCGATCGTGGAACGCCAGACCGCTTACAGAAAGCGGATTTCTGGATTATGTCGTGTGATTTCCCCTCTTTCCAAATTCACCATACGATGCTGAGATCCAACTCAAAACCCCGCAAAACCGTTTCTCCATCGATGGTCGTCGGACGATCTCGACGTTCCGGCTCCTGTCCCTGGCGATAAATGTCCACGGTTCGGGCTTGGCGATCGATTAACCACCCCAAGTTGACCCCGGCGTCCTGATATTCCGCCATCTTGTCCCGCAGATCGTTGATGTTGTCGCTCGGGGATTTGAGTTCGAGTACGAAGTCAGGGGCGATCGGGGGGAATTTTTCGCGATCGTCTTGGCTGAGAGCTTCCCAGCGATCACGACGAATCCAGGAGAGATCAGGCGATCGGTTGGCCGCCGTTGGGCAGTTTGAAGCAGGTGGAGGAATCGAAAACATAGCCCAGTCTCGTGCGACGATTCCAAACCACAAAATCTGCTGATAGTTCAACGTTACGATTTCCAGTCTCGCCGCCAGTAGGGGACATGATGATTAATTCTCCTCGATGGTTGCGTTCAAATTTGATGTCGGGATGGTTGTCGCACAGTTGCGCGAACTGGTGATCGCTGAGTTGAACGAAGGGGTTAAGGTCGATGGTGTAGGTCAGCATCTTAAATCTTCAGCTAGGGAACGGCGATCGCTACTTTTGGACATCACGTGTGTTGCAAAAGCAGCGTTAGATTTAGCTTGAGTATGGCGGTGTTTCGCCGGGAAATTGACACGTCATGAAAGTCAAAAAAACATTTTTTGCCACCATCTTTCAGCGTCTTCAATACATTTAAAGAAATCCGTAAAGAAACCTGGCTTCTCAAGCACTTTTCAAAGAAATTTACCTTTATGAAATAAAGCTAAGTAGCCCAAGTCAAACAATGGACTGATCGCGGTGCGTGAGACCTTTGAGGTTTCTAAAACCTCAAAGGTCTGAAACTTACCATTTATTTTCTTGGCCTACGTAGTCCAATCAAATGGCATTAACGACCACCGATCGCGATCGAATCAACCTTAATATGAGGCTGACCAACGGTGACGTACACCGAACCGCTGACCGAACCGCAGAACCCCGGCGCGAGGCTGAGATCATTCGACGACATCGAGATCTTTTGCATCACGTCCACCGCTTCGCCGATGAGCGTTGCACCCTTCAGCGGTTGGTGATTTTGCCGTTTTCGATCAGATAGGCTTCATCGACACCGAAGTTAAACTCACCCGTCGGGCCGACACTACCGCCGCCCATTTTCTTGCAGTAAATGCCCTTATCGATCGACTCGAACAGTTGTTCGTTGGTGAAGTTGCCCGGTGCGATGTAGGTGTTGCGCATCCGCGACGCAGCGGCGTAGGTGTAACCCTGACGGCGACCGCTGCCGGTGCGAGGTTCGCCGGTACGCATCTCGCCCGCGCGATCG
>JAAUPN010000319.1 GCA_012033105.1 Coleofasciculaceae cyanobacterium RL_1_1 | reverse complement strand
GGGGGGCGGCGTTCCTGGCGGTGTGACGGGGGATGACGGGATCGACGCTGAAATTAGGGGGAGAATTGCTCGAATCTAGCGCCACAGTGGAGGCGGTTCGGCTTGATGCGGATTGCGGATTAGCGGGTTTGGTGCTTGGGTTTGGGGTGATGGGTACGGGTGAGAGTAACGCGCCGATCGCGTCGCGAGCTGTGAGGTAGCGATCGTGGGGATGGGAGGCGATCGTGCGATCGATCACGTTTCGCAAATGCGGACTACAGGCGGGCGCATGGTCATGCCAGAGAATTTCTCCCGTGCGCGGATCGGTCGGTAAATCCTGGGGATAGCGTCCGGTCAGCAGATAAATCGCAGTTAATCCGAGGGCGTATAGATCGCTGGAAAACACTGGACGCCCGACGGCTTGCTCGCTGGGCATAAATCCCGGTGTGCCGATCACGATGCTGCTCGTGGTCTGGCCGACCTCGTTATATTTTGTCCCCATCGTTTCGCGCACGGCTCCGAAGTCGATCAGTACCGGTAGGCCGTCGCGCTGGCGGATGAGGATGTTATCGGGCTTGATGTCGCGGTGAATCAGGCCACGATCGTGAATGTAAGACAGGACGGGAAGTAGTTGCTGGAGCAGGGCGATCACTTCAGCTTCGGTCAACGAGCCGCGCTCATTGAGCAATTGCGTTAAGGTTTTGCCCTCGATCCATTCTTGGATGAGGTAAAAGCGATCGTCACGGACGAGATAGGCATAGAGCGTCGGGATTTGGGGATGGTCGCCGACGGATTCGAGAATGGCGGCTTCACGACTGAAGCGATCGCGCACCAGTTGGACGATCTCGGGCTTATCGGTGCTGGATCGGAGTTGTTTGATCACGCAACGCCGCCGTGACGGCATTTGGGTGTCTTCGGCGAGGAAGGTTTCACCAAATCCGCCCCGCCCAAGGCTGCTAAGAACGTTGTAGCGATTGTCGAGCAGCTCAGGGGTCATAGCGTTCGCGTAACAGGACAGGTTTAACGGGAGAATACTTAAAATCAATTATACGGCTCTGGACTTCATCCACTTTTCGCCTTGAGACAGACGATCGAACAGAACACCAAACAGCACGCCGTTTCAGCTTGAACCGTATACTCTCAAGCAGACTGATCGCGATCACTGCGCTACACCGTTACGCCCCCACCCCATGCTCGTCCCCATCACTCGCACCACCCTCGAAGAATTAATCCCCGCCACTGCCACCGGAGCGCAATACGTTTACGTCTGGGATAGCTTCCAAACCTTTGTGAAACGGCTGATCGGCTCGATCGCGGGGGTGTTTGTGGTCTGGATTCTGAGCGGTTTGCTGCACTCCGATGGTCTGTCGTTGTTTTTAGGCATTTTCGTCGGGCTGTATTGGCTCTGGGCTCCGATCGCTAAGGCGAGCTTTCGCAACAGTCGCAATCGTCGCTATCCCTACGCCGGATTTTGGCAGGGTCGGATTTTGGATGTGTACGTGACGGAGGAAATCGTCGGTACGGAGGAAACGACCAATCAGTACGGCGAGCTGGTGATTGTGGAAAATCGCGAGCGACGTTTAAATCTGGAAGTGGGCGATCGCACCGGGTTTGAAACCAGCATCCAAGTCCCGCTACAAAAGCAATACAAATTGCTCGGTGTGGGTTTGGCGGTGCAAATGCTCGTTTTGTCGGAAACGCCAGATTTATCCAGCATTGCCAAAATTTCGGATATCTACGTGCCGAGCCGCAATCTCTGGGTGAGTGATTATCCTGTGGTGCGCCACGATGCTTTTGTGAACGTGAGCCAGAAAATTGTTGGACGGGTGAAGTCGGGATCATCGCGATCAGAATCGGCCTCCCGACGATCGGCGGCTGGAGTAGATGATCGTGGGCTGGATCGCTACGGTGCAGAGACGCCGCGCCGTGGCAGCCAACCCCGCCGTCCCACGCCAGAATCCGCTGATCGTCGTCGCGCGGACACTCCCACCTACGATGACGAACGTTATAACCCCAATGATGATCGCGGCTATCGTCGTCCATCTCCAGAACGTCGCCCGCCCGATCGCTAACCGTTCATCAAATTGTTCCCCAGATTAGCTGCGTCGCTAGGAGATGATCTCGTTCGGGCTCGTGTGCGGTGCAGGATGTTGGTCTCAATCCCGAGTTTGGTGAGCCGTGATGGACGATCGTCAGCCGGTATCTTCGTTCGAGCTTGATCCAGTTCATCCCGCTTCAAGCGATTAAACGGATCGCGATCGGACGTCTTTTTCCCCAGTAGCCAGTAGGTTTTCATCTTACCCTTGCCCTTAACCTTGATCGAGCCGCGCTCTTCAAAGATGTATTGATCCTTGAGTTGCTGATAGGTGCTTTCCGTCACCTGGATCTGTCCTGGTTTGCCGGAGGATTCCATCCGTGACGCCACATTCACGGCATCACCCCAAAGATCGTAAGTAAATTTGTGAATGCCGATGACACCCGCAACGACTGCACCAGTATTAATACCCGTGCGGATCTGGATGGGGCGATCCTGACCGGCTCGATCGCGATTGAGCTGTTCGATCTCGCTACGCATCGCTAATGCGGCATCGGCGATACAGGCGGCATGATCGGCCCGCACCGTCGGCAGACCGCCCACCACCATATAGGCATCGCCGATCGTCTTGATTTTTTCCAGTTCGTAGTGACGGGTCAGCCGATCGAAGGTCGAAAAAATATGATTGAGTTGTTCCACCAGTTCCAGCGGCGTGACCGACGAGGCGATATCGGTGAACCCGACGATATCGGCAAACAGAATCGTGACTTCATCAAACCGATCGGCGATCGGGCGCGAATCGACTTTGAGCTGGGCGGCGATCTCTGGCGGCAGAATATTTAATAGCAGTCGCTCCGATCGATCCCGCTCCGATCGCAACTCCTGCGTCCGCTGCTCGACTCGTAACTCAAGATCTTCATTCGCCTGATGTAGTTGATCCTGGGTTGTTTGAATCTCGCGTAGGTAACGCTTCAATGTCCGCAGCACCATAAACCAAGCAGGAATGAGCAGAATCAACGTACTTCCGGACACAATGCCTGACAGCAGCAACCGGTCACGGTATTCGGCAATCTTGAGTTCAATTTGCTGGCGGATCACCTGCTGACGATCTTCGACGCCTTGGGAGTAGCGTTCTTTTTGCTGCGCATACTTCGGACTGAGCAGGAGTGTTAGAGCGGCGTTCGGGTTCCCATTTTTGACCAGTTCAAACGCCCACTTCTCCATCGCAATCAGCTTTGCGTTGGCGGCTTCCGTTTCGGCAGCATCGCTCTGATCGTAGGAGGCGGGAGCCAGCTCGATCGAGGCGGCGATCGTCTCATCCAGCTCGTCAACGTGATCCTGATAGCGTTGATGCCATTGCTGATCGCTCGTTGCGGCATACAGTCTCGCCGACATCGTCAGCACTTCATCGAGATAGGTAATGCGATCGCTCAGACGCTGTAGCCGAAACTCATTCTCGACCAAACGATTAAACGCGCGATAGGACACCACCGTACTCGCCACCAGTGGCGCAAACAGTAACAGGGTCACGATCACAGTCGTTTTAACCAGATTGGTCGGGCGTCGAACTAGAAACATGGAAACCCATCATCGCCGTAGACGAGTCGGCAGGAACGACAGTATAGACGCACTGCATAGACGCATTACTGCGATCCCAGGCATGAACAAACTCACCCTCTGGGAT
>JAAUPN010000318.1 GCA_012033105.1 Coleofasciculaceae cyanobacterium RL_1_1 | reverse complement strand
CGCTGAAGTGATTGGTGTGGCCGATCGTCTGTGAGTTTATTTTCGTCGATCGTTTTTAGGTCAGTCACGGTGGAAAGCGGATCGCCACCCAGTTCGAGCCGTTGACCGACGATTGCCCGCATCCCTTCACGCCAGGCGCGGCGCTCCCAGTAGCCATCTAATCCAAGGTCTAGGGGATCAGAGCCGACGGGTGCAACGTTCTGAGTCAGTTCCGGCTTATCACCCGGAATTTCATCCCCGGTCTTGGCTCCTAGGGTGGATAGCAAAAGCCCGTCTCGACCGGCATAGCCGGGATTGGGACCAAAGCGATCGTCCGCACGATAGAAGTCATCAATATAGGGGCGACTCGATGAACTATTCAGAATTCGTCCATCTTTTAAAAAATTACTGTCTGCCCATGCGGGGTCTATGCTTGCAGCACGTCCCCGGCTTTTCGTCTCATCCTTTGTGAACAAGAGAACCGGATCGAGTAGAAGATCGCTCACACTAGCGAGAAACGAGACCGAATCATTGTCAGGCGTGATTTTTGTATTCGCTTCATTGAAGACAGCTCCTTCGGCTTTCCATAGGTGGAAAATTGCTCCTCCAGTTTGACTGTCGGACGTAGCCCGCCCGATCACCATCTGACCTCGAAATATATCGCTACCATCCGTGTCTTTCAGCACATTGATAGTGTTTTCGGATGTACTCGGCTCTCCTTGTTTGACCAAACATGAATTCTCAGAGCTCACAAGATAGCTTTGGAAACGGTTATCGAAACGGGGATGACCCACCACCAGGCTACCTTCGGTGTGCATCGCACCGTTCCATTTGAAAACAGGGCCAGGGAAGATTTCGAGGTCGGTGCGGAACCAGGCAGCCCATTTATTGCCCCGATCGGCTTGTCGTTCCTGTTGTAGCTCCAGCGTGGCTAGTGTACCGAACTCTGTATCCGGGATCGCGACGGCGGTAATCTGAAAGTTTTTACGTAAATCGAGGTACTCACGGGATCACGTAACCAGCCCGATTCAATACGACTGGTCGTCTCGCTACCACTACAGCCCGGCTTGGGATCTCCCGAGAGTGGGCCTTGCCGCACTTCAAGCGCCTGGGCTCGCTCTTTTACTTTGCCTTCCGTTTGATCTTGAAGTTGCTCAACATCACCATCGGGCGTGTTCCAGATGATCGAGTAGGCCACGATCGTGTCCGGGCGACCATTCTCATTCTCGTCATCGGGTTCGCCATCACCGTCATTATCAACGCCAAACGCCCAAGCATTCGCGTCTTGCCCCCCGATCATCAGGCGTTCTTCATCGGGAAACGTATAAACATTATCCGGTGGTGGCTCTTCTCCAACGGGAACCTCCACATCAGAACTATCCAGCATGATGCTCTTTAATAGATCTTCCGCTGGAATCCCCGCCGGGAGACGCGGATCGGTCGTGAACATATACTCCAGCTTGGCCTTGGCACGATCGATCGCAGGCGTCGCATCGTTAAAGATCTCGACCGACTCGCGCTGAGTAATCGCCTGCTGCGTCCGATTAAACGTCCGAATTAAGATTCCCCCAACCACCAGAGACATCACCAACAGCAGCATAATCGCCGTTGGCAGCACAAATCCCAGCGATCGATGGGTCGGCGTTACGTGCTGGGTTGAGCCGCGTCGCAGTCCTCCTGGCCGCAGAAACCGATGGCGGATATATGACGCAAGCGCAAAGTATAGTCGCTGGCAGCGATTACGGATTTGACGCTTAAGCTGTGTAAGGAGTTTGTACGGCTTCATCGGTTCCGGGCAAATGCGGACATTAAACGAGACGGTCGTTAGCAGGAGAAAAGTAGAAGGGTTAAATTCGGCAACGTGTCTAAGGTACGCCGACAAAACTGATCGCAGTAGAACCCAGATTGACCGACGTACGGTAACTTGGCTAGTTCTGTCTTAGCCCATTTACAAAAGTCGTGGCAAGCGTGGACGATACGGAGATGCATGACCACAGCCGCAGACTAAGCATCCCTTAGGCATCACTCAAGTCTTGACATTTAACTGACATTTAACGGGAATAGCACCACCGGATGGACACTGTCGCCCCAATAACCTGCCACAAGCACGTGACTGTCTATTACGGATATTGTGACGTTAGTTCATACCCAAAGGTTACCCAGATTTTCACCTGATCTGATCGGCTTCGATCAAGAGCTAGTCACAAATCCTTCAATAAAATCGGCCTACCCTTTAGGTGGTAAACGTTACGGCGATTTGCTTGAATTTGATTTTGCGTGACAACTCGGATGCCGAGCCAGACCCATAGATCTTTTCGTTTTGAGACGTTCGGGGGAAACAGCTATGACGTTCAAGTTTCTGGTAAGTTAGCCTGAGTATTCATCGATTCATCGCGTTCTGCGCTGGTTAACACTATGTCAGAGGAGCTGCTCTACAAACCCGGTCTCGAAGGCGTTCCAGCCGCGCGATCGAAAGTCAGCTACATCGACGGTCGGCAGGGAGTGTTGGAGTATCGAGGGTATGCGATTCAGGATCTTGCCGAACACGCTAGCTTCCTCGAAGTTTCCTACCTATTGATTTGGGGCCAGCTCCCGACTCGCGACGAACTGGATGCCTTTGAGCATGACATTCGCTACCACCGTCGGATCAAGTATCGCATTCGGGACATGATGAAATGCTTCCCCGAAAGCGGTCACCCGATGGACGCTCTGCAAGCGTCCGCTGCTGCCTTGGGGTTGTTTTATTCCCGTCGCGCCCTTGACGATCCCATTTATATCCGCAACGCTGTCGTTCGGTTACTCGCAAAAATCCCGACGATGGTGGCGGCGTTTCAGCTTATCCGTAAGGGCAATGATCCCGTCCAACCCCGTGATGATCTCGACTACGCGGCAAACTTTCTCTACATGCTGAGTGAGCGTATTCCCGATCCGCTTGCAGCACGGGTGTTCGATGTGTGTCTGACACTTCATGCGGAACACTCGATGAATGCCTCAACTTTCTCGGCGATGGTGACCTCTTCGACCCTGACTGATCCCTACGCGGTGATCGCATCTGCGGTGGGAACGTTGGGCGGCCCTTTGCATGGTGGAGCCAATGAGTCTGTGATCGAGATGCTGGAGGAGATTGGCTCTGTTGAAAATGTTGAGTCCTACGTGGATGACTGCATCACAAACAAGAAAAAAATCATGGGATTTGGTCACCGGGTTTATAAAGTCAAAGATCCTCGGGCGACGATCTTGCAGGGGCTAGCGGAACAGCTCTTTGCTAAGTTTGGTCATGATGAGTATTACGATGTGGCGCTCAAGATGGAGCAAGTCGTAACTGATCGCCTGGGTACGAAAGGAATTTACCCCAATGTGGATTTTTATTCGGGTTTGGTCTACCGCAAGCTGGATATACCAACAGATCTCTTTACGCCGTTATTCGCGATCGCGCGTGTGGCGGGCTGGCTCGCTCACTGGAAAGAGCAGATTGGCGAAAACCGAATTTTCCGTCCCACCCAAATCTACGATGGACATCACGATCGCCAGTACGTGTCGATTGAAAACGTTAACGTTCAATACCAATTTTCACCCACTCCCCATCGCGGCTACATCCAGTGAATTAGCGCATTGGCTTGGGAGCATCTCATTAAGGTAAGGAGCAAGAATACTCAGGCAGCGGTGAGGTTCCCGTTGAGATAAGCACAACGTAGCCTCAGCATAGGGTTGACCGACTCCGACA
>JAAUPN010000135.1 GCA_012033105.1 Coleofasciculaceae cyanobacterium RL_1_1 | reverse complement strand
TGGGGTTGGCGTTGGGGTTGGCGTTGGGGTTGGAGTCGGGGTTGGGGTTGGCGTCGGATTGAGTACACCACGTAACGCGATCGAATCGTTGAAGCATTCTTGCGCGAGCCACGCAACATAGTCCCCAACGGGTAAGAGGTCTTTGCTAATGCTGAAGCTAATCAAGTTGGAGGCGGAAGCATTGAATCGCCCAAAGTCTAACCCCCACAGATTGGCTTGACCTAAGCCGCCAATCCAGTTCCCGGTTGAAATGACACTATCCGTATCGTTACCGAGTTCAGCTTGGGATAGGTCACCGGCGGTGGGGTTGCCGCCGCGACTGCGGACAAAGTTTTCGTAGGCGCTATTGGTAGACCAACCGTCATTTTGCAGTGCAACGCTCTTGGTCGTTACCCCTGAATAGACGCCGAGCTGAAAAGCACTGGAGTCATTCGCTGTGGTGAAGTTGATACCATAACGACCGGCGCTGGTTTCAAAGATCAGATCACCCCAGCCTGTGTGGCCGTAGCCGCTCGCGTAGGGAACATTTGCACCTCCGACGGGTAAATTACTACTGATGGCGATCGAGATCATTTTGTTGATTGGATCGTCCTTAATGGCGAGACCTTTGATTTCAAACGTGCCGCCACCGACTGCTGTTCCACCGCCGACCGATATGCGGTTAGTGCTGTCATTGAAGGAGTCGATCGCGTAATTCCAGCCGTTGTAAACAATACCTGCGGTCGCAGCTTGCTGGAATGTACTGAGAATTGCGATCGCCGGTAGCAGTTGCAGCGCTTTACTATTGAGCCAGGTGTGGGGGTGAAGTTGCATGGGTCAGAATGGTTGCAGATGTCAGGGTGAACCTTGGCAAGGCCGACTCGTTACGGGGGTGAGAACTTTGCTCTGTCGTCTTATCAGGACAAATGAGCCAAAAATACGTTTTTTCCAAAAATTGACAAACATTTAAGTACAGGTTCGCCCCCTGTTCGCAGCGCCTGGATGGGCTTCTTTGGCTGCATTTCAAAATCGGCTCTCCACGACGCCCTACAATGAGGAGTCATCTAGACGATTTTTGACGTAGATCTATGACGATTCTGGCAACGCTCCAAACCGCCTTCGATCGAGGCCAAGCCCTGAAAATTATTAGCGGTCTAACGAACTTCAACGCCGAAAGCGTCGCTCGTACCGTAAAAGCCGCAGACCTGGGCGGGGCGACCTTTGTCGATATTGCCGCCGATGCGAAACTGGTCGAACTGGCGAAAAGCCTGACCGATCTGCCCGTGTGCGTCTCCGCCGTGGAGGCCGAGAAGTTTCTCGCGCCGGTCGCTGCCGGTGCGGACGCGATCGAGATTGGTAACTTCGATGCGTTCTACGCCCAGGGCATCCGTTTCGAGGCCGCCGAAGTTCTCGCCCTGACGCGCCAAACCCGCGACCTGTTGCCCGAGATCACCCTCTCGGTTACCGTGCCGCACATCCTGGCTCTGGATGAACAAGTGCGTCTCGCCGAAGCGTTGGTCGAAGCTGGTGCGGACATCATCCAAACCGAAGGCGGCACGAGCAGCAACCCGGTACACGCCGGAACCCACGGTCTGATCGAAAAAGCAGCGCCGACCTTGGCGGCGGCGGCGGAAATTTCCCGCGCGGTGTCGGTTCCGGTGCTGTGTGCGTCGGGGATTTCCTGCGTCACGGCTCCGATGGCGATCGCCACAGGAGCGGCGGGTGTCGGAGTTGGTTCTGCCGTCAACCGTCTGCAAAGCGAGGTTGAGGCGATCGCCGCTGTGCGTGCCTTGGCCGAATCGCTGCAAACCGTTAGCCGTGTGCGTGTCGCGGCTCGTTAAGCCATACCAAGGGAGAAACCGGGTTTTTGGCCGAACTGTGTTAATTTCAGGCCAAATGTTCTAAAAACCCGGTTTCCGGATTCTGGCTTGGAGCAGCGCAAGACCCCAAGTTTGGTTAAGAACCGGCGATCGTTCGCCAAAGGTAAAGCTTTCCCCTAATATTGTTGTAATTCAACGCTAGTCGTAACAAAAGCTAGCTATAGGAAGAACGATTTTAGGAGGCAAGTATGGCAATCGTCCCAATGCGTCTGCTGTTAGACCACGCAGCAGAGAACGGCTACGGCATCCCGGCGTATAACGTCAACAACATGGAGCAGATCCAAGCGATCATGCAGGCGGCTGACGAGACCAATAGCCCCGTCATCCTGCAAGCATCGCGCGGTGCGCGTTCCTACGCAGGCGAAAACTTCCTGCGTCACCTGGTTCTGGCTGCGGTAGAAACCTACCCCCACATCCCCGTCGTCATGCACCAAGACCATGGCAACAGCCCTGCAACCTGCTACTCGGCGATTCGTAACGGTTTCAGCAGCGTCATGATGGACGGTTCGCTGGAAGCTGACGCCAAAACCCCGGCGAGCTTTGAGTACAACGTTGCGGTGACCAAGCAAGTCGTTGACGTGGCTCACTCGATCGGTGCGAGCGTCGAAGGTGAACTCGGTTGCTTGGCTCGCTCGAAACCGGCGCAGGTGAAGCGGAAGACGGCCACGGTTTTGAAGGAACCCTCAGCAAAGATCAACTGCTGACCGATCCCGATGAAGCGGTTGCCTTCGTTGAGCAAACCCAAGTCGATGCCCTCGCAGTGGCGATCGGTACCAGCCACGGTGCGTACAAATTCACCCGCAAACCGACGGGCGAAATCCTGGCCATCAGCCGCATTGAAGAAATTCATAGCCGCCTGCCCAACACCCACCTGGTCATGCACGGTTCTTCCTCCGTACCTCAAGAGTGGCTCGACCTGATCAACGCTAACGGTGGTGCGATCCCCGAAACCTATGGCGTGCCGGTCGAAGAAATCCTCAAAGGCATCAAGAGCGGTGTCCGTAAGGTCAACATCGACACCGATAACCGTCTGGCGATCACGGCTGCTATCCGTGAAGCGGCGTTCAAAGATCCGAAAAACTTCGATCCGCGCCACTTCCTGAAACCGTCGATCACCTACATGAAACAAGTCTGCGCTGCGCGTTATGACTCGTTTGGTACGGCGGGCAATGCCACCAAGATCAAACAAATCGGTCTGGATGAATTCGCCGCGAAGTACGCGAGTGGTGAACTGGCTGCTAAAACGGCTGTTGCAGCGTAGTGAACGAGTGAATTTGAGTGAATTTGCCTCGCGACGAACATTGATCTGAATAACAGAACCAGGGGTAGAGAATTTTTCTCTGCCTCTTTCTGTATTTTGATCAATCGCTGCGTATTCACTAATTAACGTAGTGCTGTTTACCCTGACCACTTGGTATGTGGGGTTCGGAGATAAAAACGCGATGATGTGGCTCGGAATTACGATCGTCTGTGTGGTAGCTGTTGTCGGCGGCCTCAAGTTAAAACGTCGCTGGCTAGCACGAAATCGCAGGCTTGAGCGTGAGGCGATCGAGGCGACAATGAATGCGAGTGTTGAGACAAACCCCGACACTTCCATATTTTCCTTCGCAGACCACACCGGTGCAGCCCAAGCCACGATCGACTCTGAGTTGCCAACGAGATCGACCGCCGCGATCGATACGGCCACGCCGCCAGGTTCTGCCCACGTTACGACTCCAGAGGATTCCATTCAATCCTCCAGCATATCCACAGCGAGAGTCACGGCGGAGGCGATCCCTGAGACGACCCCAGAAACAGCCACGGACACGGCCAACTCGGCAACCGAATATCAATATCTCGAAAACCTACTGAAGGAACAGCGCTACGAAGAGGCCGATCGGGTCACCTGGCGCATTCTGTTGCAACTTGCCGGAGCCGAAGGACGCGGCTACCTCGAACTCGACGAAGTGATGCTCTTGCCTCAAGCCGAAGTAATTCAGATCGATCAGCTATGGCAGCATTACAGTCAAGGGCACTGGGGCTTCACCGTCCAGCGTCGCTTATTCGAGCAAGCTGATAGTGACTACTCCAAGCTGGGTAAAATCACAGGTTGGATGGTAGACGGCATATGGCTACAACAACGAAATACGATTTACGATCTGGAACAGTCGCCGCGCGGGCATCTTCCCCAAGAAATTTGGCGCAATATGTTCAAGGTATTCGATGGCTTTGGCTTGTCGCTCGGCATCGAAACGTTCTTTATGAATGATGCGTTGGCTTCCGCTTCCCCTCACTCCGACAGCAAGCTTGCGATCAAGCCGTTCCCTTCAGACGAAGACTCCGCACAAAACGATTGATCTTCTGGACTCAGGCATCCGCAAGTAATGCTGTGAAATTGGCCAAAGTTCGGTCATTTTCGGTTGGTGTGCCGATCGAGATGCGCAGTCCGCCCCCAGTGTGGCGGATGAGTGTGCCTTTGGAGCGTAAATCCGTCGCAAGCTGCGCTAAATTCAGGGAATCATTCGCGCCACGCACATAGAGAAAATTAGCGTCACTGCGCCACTGGCGTAGGCTCGCAAGCTGACCAAAGGCTGTGGCGAGTCGATCGCGCTCACTGATAATTTCGTCAATCACCGCCAGCAGTGTTTTACGGTGGGACAGCGCGGTCAGTGCCGCTGCTTGAGCTGTACTGGGAAGATTGTAAGGCAGACGGATTTTTTCAAAGATGCTGATTACGTCAGGCAGAGCCACGGCATAACCGACCCGGTGCGCGGCCAGGCGTAGCGCTTTGGAAAAGGTACGGGTAACCACCCAGTTGGGACGCAACTGTCCGACTAAGGTTTGACGGCTAAACTCGTAATACGCCTCATCAATCACCACCAGCGTCTCGTCTGAGATGGTGGCTAGCCACGCAATTTCGTCGGCACTGAGCGCATTCGAGGTGGGCGAATTGGGATGCACCACAAAAATGGCACGTACGGGCTGGCCGTCGCGCTGGGCTTGGGCGATCGCAGCATTCGCCCGGTCGGGATCGATCGACCAGTCTGACTCACGGCGCGGAATCTCGATCGTGTTCACCCCCAAGGTCTTGGCCAGAATGCCATACATCGAAAAGGTCGGCGATGCGACGAGGATCGAACTCGGACGCCCCAGACAGGTTGCAATCAGCACTGATCGGATCAGCTCATCGGAACCATTCCCAACGGAAATATGGGTCGCCTCGATCGCCTCAATCCCCGCCATTTCATTCACATAGCAGGCAATCTCCGCCTTGAGATCCGCATGACTCCCATCGGGATAGCGATTCGTTTGAATCTGCGTCACGTAGGTTTCGGCAATCTGCTGCTTAACCGCTGGTGGTAGGTCGTAGGGACATTCGTTGGTATCGAGCTGATCGAGGAGCTGACTCGGGGTTTTATCCGGTGGATTCGCGGAATAGGCTTGAAAGGTCAGCAGGTCTGGGCGAAGGAAAGACGACATGGTGTTATGAATAATCGGAGGAACGAGAGATAAGCTAACCCAAGTGCTTGGGGTATTCTGCACTTATAGGTAATCCAATCGAAGCAAAATATAAGACCTCTGTGGCACTTTCCGGCTACGCACTTAGATTGTCTAATCTACAGGTAAATAGAAAAATATCCTTAAGATATTGAGAGATGTTGTAAAAAATGATCGTGATTAGAGGGTCAATATAAATGGCAAATTTAAGTTCAAAAAACAACTTTAGTGTTTTTAAAGTCTGATGATTTACCGATTAGATTTATTTGTTGTTTTCAAGGGCATACATAATCAAATCCTGGTTCGATAATATAGTAAGTAATCTTCTCAAAACACGGGGCTTGAGTTCTGTTTGCAAGCATCGTCAACCCGAAATCTGGAATGATCAGCCGCACTCTCCGGCTCGGGTTTCATCGCTGTATCACGAGGCTTCATCCAAGGCCAAAATGGCTTCTACAGCAGCTTCCAGGGCGATCGAAACCTGCGTCCAGTGTGCGCCTCCCTGACAAAAGGCGACAAACGGCTCACGCAACGGCCCATCGGCGGAAAACTCCGAGGTACTGCCATCGATGAAGGTTCCACCAGCCATCACGAGTTGACTTTCGTAACCCGGCATTTCTCCAGGAACAGGATCGAGATAGGAGCCGATCGGTGAATGCCGCTGAATCGCGGTGCATAAGGCTTCTAGCCTTTGCGGCGATCCGAGCTTAATCGCCTGAATAACATCACGCCGATCGTCGTCCGGTTGCGGCTTCACCTCGTAGCCAAGGCGATCAAACACCGTCGCGACAAGGTGCGTTCCTTTGATGGCTTCACCCACCATTTGAGGCGCTAAAAACAGTCCTTGGAATAAGAGGCGATTGAGATCAAACGTTGCACCGCCCGAGCTACCAATCCCTGGTGCTGTCAGGCGACAGGCCGCTTGTTCAACCAAATCCGCCCGCCCAGCAATGTAGCCGCCCGCTGGCGCGATCGTCCCACCCGGATTTTTGATCAGTGAGCCTGCCATCAAGTCGGCTCCAACCGCCGTTGGTTCACAAGCTTCGACGAACTCGCCGTAGCAGTTGTCTACAAAGCAGACCGTGGATGGGTTTTGGGCTTTGACGAGAGAGACGAGGCGCTCGATATCGGCGATCGACAGGCTCGGTCGCCAGGAGTAACCGCACGATCGCTGGATGGTGACCAGCTTTGTTTCTGGTCGAACCGCATCGCCAATGGCCTCCCAGTCAGGTCTACCGTCTGCCGTTAACTCAACTTGACGGTAGGAAATTCCCCATTCAGCCAGCGATCCCTGACCTTGACCTCGTAGGCCAATCACCTCCTCTAGGGTGTCATAGGGTGACCCGACGATCGACAGTAGCTCATCCCCTGGACGCAAGACACCATAAAGCGCACAGGCGATCGCGTGAGTCCCGGAAACAAGCTGTAAACGGACGATCGCAGCCTCCGCCTTAAACACATCGGCCACCACTCGATCTAGGGTTTCTCGACCCAAATCATCATGACCGTAACCTGAAACACCGGCAAAATGCTGTTCACCAACTCGATTTTTTGAAAGGCTGCTAGCACACAACGTAATTTTGCTTTAACCTTAGAATCGATTTGCGAAAAGCGTGGCTGAAGCGATCGCTCGGCATCTCGAACTAATTCGTAAACGTTACTCATCCAATCTCGAACAACAAAACATCGAGTTTTTGGGAATATAAAGATTCCACTTGTCACCATTAACCCATATTTTGTTAGAATCCGACAAGTTCAGACAAAAGTTCACAGTCACTCAAGGTCACTGCATGACGATTGCTTCCACAGAAAAAGTTAAGCGCAACTGGTACGCCATTATTTGGGTCAGTGCACTTCACGTTTTTGCTGCTTTTGCTTTTTTACCCCAAAATTTTAGCTGGACAGCCGTAGGTATCGCTGTCTTTCTCCACTGGATCACCGGTGGAGTCGGTATCACCCTCGGCTGGCATCGCCTCGTCAGCCACCGGAGTTTCCAAGTTCCGAAATGGCTGGAATATTTCCTCGTGTTCTGCGGCACACTGAGTTGCCAGTCCGGCCCGATCAGCTGGATCGGCCTGCACCGTCAGCACCACAAATATTCGGATATGCCGCTTGATCCCCATGATTCCCACAAGGGTTTTTGGTGGAGTCATATCGGCTGGTTTTTCCAAGAAGTTCCGGCAGACAAAGATATTCCCCGTCTTGCCAATGACATCTACGACGACCCGTTCTACAACATCTGCGAGAAATACTTCATTCTCATGCAGGTCGCTCTGGGTCTTCTGCTCTTTGCCCTTGGCGGTTGGTCGTTCGTCGTCTGGGGAATCTTCATGCGTATCGTTGCGGTGTTCCATTGCACCTGGTTCGTCAACAGCGCCACGCACAAGTTCGGCTACAAAACCTTTGAGTCCAACGATGAGTCGCGTAACTGCTGGTGGGTTGCCCTCGTAACCTACGGTGAAGGCTGGCACAACAACCACCATGCCTACCAGTATTCGGCACGTCACGGTATCCAATGGTGGGAAATTGATGCAACCTGGATGATGATCAGCGTTTTGAAATTCTTTGGTCTGGCGACCAAAATCAAGCTGATTCCTAAGGATGCGAAACCCATTGCGAGTTAGTTCGGAAAGCGATCGTCATTCGTTCGCGTCACGCTTCACGTAGCGATCTTGTTAAGCCGACCTCGAAAGAGGTCGGTTTTTTTAGGTGGGTGCGACTGAGTACGATCGCGACTTGGTTTAACCGTAAAACGTTCGATGTAAGCGCGAGTTGAGTTTCTCCGTTACGGGTTCACCGCCGAGCAGGTGTTGATCGATGATGGTTTCAACATCTTCGGCGTATAGGCGACAGTACCAAGTCTCATCTGCGGCGATACGCACCGTCGGCCCAGAACTACACTGACCCATGCACCTGGACGCAGCGGCGATCGTCCCCTCTGGTAGATGAGCCATGAATGTCGCGAGGGTGGATTCGGAGCCGCGATCGCGCAGCTTCGGTGCTGGCAAACGTAGACGGTTGGCGTCGTTGGCATTTCGCTAGAACCGTCGGCGAGGTGTGCGATTTTCATGGTGATGGGCTGGGATGGGTTGGGGTGTGCTGGGATGGGTTGAGATGAGCCATGCTGTCAGGGCAAATCGATACGTCTACTATTATGTTAGCGGTCGTGTATGTTAACGGCTGCGGTCGATTCGGCGGGACGCGAGCGGCCCTTCGTACGGGAGAGATCGCCTGAGGCTGCGGGTAACCGTTTATGACTTTTGCATAGGCCGAGCCAGCACGGCAAACCTCAACGACACACCCTAAAGCGCGACACCATGACCAAAACTGTTGCCGATATCATGACCCGCGAGCCGATATCGGTTCGCCCCGACACTCCGATACAAACCGCGATCAAAATCCTGGCGAAACAGCACATCAGCGGTTTACCCGTGCTGGATGATCAGGGCAAGCTGGTTGGTGTGATCTCAGAAACCGACCTGATGTGGCGTGAAACCGATGTGCGAGAACCGGCCTTTATCACGATTCTCGATAGTGTGATCTATCTTGATAATCCTGGCCGTTACGAAAAAGAATTGCACAAGGCGATCGGTCAAACCGTAGGCGAGGTAATGTTTTCGGGTCATATCGTGACGATCGTTCCCGAGAAGTCCATTCGCGAAGCGGCACGGCTCATGCACGATAAGCAAGTGCATCGTTTACCGGTCATCGATGCGGAGACCAAAGCTCTGGTCGGCATCCTGACGCGCGGTGACATTATTCGTACGATGGCAGCGCTCGAGTCTTAAGATCTGGCCAGGGATGAGCGATCGCGCCCGTTGTCCAATAGTTCTCTACGATTAGACTGGGATGACGAATCCGTCACACTGCTGACCAAGCCATCGGTCGAAGTCGTACACTAGGAAGCACTTTTAATATCTTGTTTTAGTTTCTGATCGATCACTCTATCGGATGTAAACACCCTTTATTTATGGCTTCTGTTTCTACTCGTGACCTGTTGCAATCGTCAGATTATGGTGACTGTATTTCGGGTCTCAATCAGCTTGATACGCTTTCCCCTGAAGAAGCGCTGACGCTCATTGCGCCGCTGATCATTCACACAAATGCCCGCGTGCGCTACGCGGCGGTGAGCAAGCTGGCAAAAATTGGTAATGCCGATCGCGATGCCTCACTAGAACTGTTGCGCGATCGACTGCATAACGACAGCGAACTCGATGTGAAAGCGGCGGCAGCGGACTCACTCGGCGCTTTAGGGTTTAAGGAGGCGTATGAGGATATCGCAGCGCTGTATCACGAAACGTCGGATTGGCTGTTGCGGCTGAGTATTGTGGCGGCGCTGTCGGAGATGGGCGAGCCGAAGGCGATCGAGGTGTTGCTCGATGCTTTGGTCAGCGATAATGATTTGCTGGTCGCGACGGCGATCGGCGCGATCGGGGATTTGGGGGATGCATCGGTGGTCGATCAGCTCGAAACATTCATCTGTCACGACGATTCCCAGGTGCGGTTTCGGACGGCTCAGGCGTTGGGACATCTGGGCGGCGATCGGGCTCGGGGCTGGCTTCAGCGGATGATGGACGATACCGATGCGCAGGTGGTGACGCAAGCCGAAATTGCGCTGGGTCAGCTCGATTCAGCCGTCTAAGTGCAGAGGGGTTTGATCTTCAGTTACCGTCAATTCAAGAATCGACCAAAAGTGGGCGGTGCAGGAGTTGAACCCGCCTGAGGCGAATTATGAGTTCGCTGCCTAAACCGCTCGGCCAACCGCCCAATTTGCATGGAGATAATCGTGAGATCGTCGATCATGCGGACTTGATTTTATCGCGATCGGTCGCATTTGGGGCATGGCCGATCGCATTTTTAGGCAAGATTGTGATCCTGATCGGACGATCCGCCGGGTTGGTTCGCTGTTTGACATCCTCCCCGTCTCTTTAGAGTGGGGAAGATAGAGCGGGGAAGATGTCAAATTTAGTGCAAACTCAAATCTTGCAGCGAAGGATCTTTGTCGTGGACGGCCAACTGATCAATGAGAGTCGTGCTGGCTTCATTCACCCCAATTAATTGGGTTTCGATACCGTTACGACGGAAGGTTAAAACGATTTTATCGATCGCCTCTACCGCCGACTGATCCCACAGATGCGCGTGGGTTAGATCGAGCGTGACCCGTTCAATATTTTCCTTAAAATCAAAGAAATCGATAAAGTCTGGGACGGAGACAAAGAAAATTTGACCGGCAACACTATACGTCCGCTCTCGCGCATCTTCACTCAGGGTTTTATCCACAAACACGAGCTGGGCGATCTTGCTGGCAAAGAAAATCGTGCTGAGGGTAACCCCGACCATCACGCCGATCGCCAGATTATGCGTGATTAAGGTTGCACCCATCGTAGACAGCATAATCACCGTTTCACTCAGCGGCAGCTTGCGGATTTTCGTGATCGACGCCCAGTTAAACGTTCCGATCGAGACCATAATCATCACCGACACCAGCGCCGCCATCGGGATTTGCTGCACCCAGCGGCTCATCACCAGCGTTAAAAACATCAAAAATACACCCGTCGATAAGGTCGAAAGGCGCGTCCGTCCACCCGATTTGATATTAATCACCGTTTGACCAATCATGCCGCAACCGGGCATCCCCGCGAAAAATCCCGAGACGATATTCGCCAAACCTTGACCCATCGCCTCACGATTTTTATCGCTAAACGAATCGGTCAGGTCATCCACCACGTTCGCCGTGAGGAATGATTCGAGTAAACCAACGATCGACAGCATCACTGCATAGGGAACAATCACCCCGAGCGTTTCCAGGTTAAGCGGCACGTTGGGCAACATGAAGCTTGGCAGTGAAGTTGGCAGCTCGCCCTTATCACCGATCTTCGGCACATCCAGACCTTGAGTGATCGAAAACATTGTGAGTACAACG
>JAAUPN010000134.1 GCA_012033105.1 Coleofasciculaceae cyanobacterium RL_1_1 | reverse complement strand
TGTCGAGTCGCTGGCGACGGATTGCCACCGAAGCGTTTGAACAGTGTGAACGCGCGATCGTGCCACACATCTTGACTCCGCAGCGGTTTGATCACTGGCTCAAAACCCAGCCGATCCACAGCGAGGATCGCCCGTTTCCCTGGACGCTCGCAGCGCCCCGTTTAATCAAGGCGATCGCGGTGGCACGTAGCGAAGCGCCGTCGTTACGACAGTGGATGGTGACTGCTGGAAAGTCTGGCGAGTGTGTGAAGGCCGAGGTGACGCGACCCAGTGGTCTCGTGATCGCGATCGGACCCGAGGGGGGATGGACGCCGCGCGAGCGTACCTTGGCGATCGAGGCCGGATTTGGTGAAATTTCTCTAGGAGGCCGTGTTCTACGGGCGGTGACGGCGAGTGTGGCCGCCGTCGCGATCGGAGCTGAGGCGATCGAGCAGCACTGGGTTTAACGCATGAGACGGCGCGAAATGGCGTCGATCGTTGAGGATGACGGGTTGTTCGAGACTGCATTCACCGGGTTAGGTGTGTCTGAGTTTGGCGAATCGAGGTCGGAGGTTGGCGAATGCGACAGTCCTTCCATTTCGGTTTCGAGCTGATCGAGCAGATGTTCGAGCTGGGGTAAAAACGTGAGGGGATGACCCGATCGATGGGGGCGATGGAGATAGGCCGACCGAATCTTGCGCACCAAAAACTTGAGCAATTTCGCTGAACTCATGGCGGCTTGACTCCATTCTTCGAGCTTTTTCTCCTGATAAAACTCCATCGCTTTACCGCGCAAAACTTGCAGCGTCGCCTCTTCGCCATAATTTCCCGGCATCACCCGCAGCCGCAACAAGACCCGCTCATCCCGATAGATAAACTCACTGTCACTTTCGCGCTGATCTTTGATTTGAGCCGAGTCTTCCGTCACAGGAACCGCGTCTAGATCCATAAACTGCTTGAGCTGGGTTAGGGTTGCTTGAAACAGGTCGAGTGGGAGCGCATCGAGGACAGATTGGCGGATGCCATCCTGGCTATAGACGATCGAGCCTTGTTTTTCTCGACGCTCGAAAAAGAGCCGACCAATACCGCTTGATAGAACCTGGGCGAGCAACGCGAGCAGCAGCCGATCCGGTGGCAGCATCACCAGCATCGACACCGGCAGATGGGGCGGTTCAGGCTGAATTTCAAATAGTTTGAGGTCGTCGTCGGGGTTGACTGGGGAGATGGTCGAAGCCTCGGACGCGGGCTGGGTGTCGCCGTTGGCGATCGGCTCGGGGCGATGCGTCTCTGTTGCCCGATCGCGGGTTTCATCCCGCACGGATTTCAGCCAATTGAGCGACGGTGGCGTATAGTCCGCTTTGTTTTGGCGTTGGTTGGCGCGATTGAGATAGGACGACATCACGAACTGATGCGCATCCACAGAAATGGTCTTGGTCATCACAATACGACCAACGTGGTTAAACAACCGATTGAGATATTCCAGCGCCGTGACATCATCGGGTTCAACCATACCGAGGTGAACTCGATCGGGTGTCACTTTCAAGGGAATGACTCGATAGTATAAGCAAACCTCGAACGGCAAGACGCTATCGATCAGTTCAAGAATCCGATCGGAGTCCATGACAGCTACTCACTGAGTCAGCGATGGAAGAGGGGTCAGGCTCGCTCCATCGTTATTATTGTTTTTATTACTATGCATAGAGCTATGCATCCGCAAAGTTAATCACGTTTTGCGATTAAGAATTTTTGCTGAAGCATTTGCGCTTCAGGATCACATGAGAACTAAAACT
Source organism: Coleofasciculaceae cyanobacterium RL_1_1 (assembly GCA_012033105.1). Classification (GTDB taxonomy): domain Bacteria; phylum Cyanobacteriota; class Cyanobacteriia; order Cyanobacteriales; family Geitlerinemataceae; genus RDYZ01. The sequence continues at coordinate 9,491 of JAAUPN010000134.1, read as the reverse complement.
TTGGGGATGCTTTATGGATGCGTTGAGCTTGATCGGTTTTTTAAGTCCTAACCTGTCTAGTCTAGCGTTGGAGGGGATACCTCGAAAACTCGCATCTGATTTCGGTCAAGATGCTGCAAGGCTCGAACTGTTACGGATTTTTTGGGCTAGCAGATAAAGTTTGCTCCAGTCCAGCACAATTTGGGTGGTTTTTAACGCGAACTCTTCGGCGATCGATTCGGGAGTGCGACCGGCCTGTAAACGATGGAGGACATCCCGTTGATGGTTATCTAGGCGGCTATAAAACTGCGTCCATTCTTCGCGGGTGAGACCAAGACGGTGTTCCTGGAGGGAAATTTTGAGCCAGCTTGAGACCAGTTCGGGGGCTTGCTTAAGGGCAAAACGCGGATGGCGTGGTAGCTGATTTTTTCGCGTAGGCGGTAAATTTGGGCGATCGGGATATCCAGCCGGGTCGCAATTTCATCCTGAGAGTAGCCTTTGAGGTATAGCTCAACCCAGTGTGAGGCCAATTCGCTGACATTTTCGGCAAGATAGGCGCAAAAGTCGCGTTCGACGGCCTGACGCAGCATTTGAATTTCGGCAAATTCGCGATCGTGTTCGTAGGCATCGAGGGTTTGCGTGTCGATCAAGTTAACGTCATCGTCCGCTTCTGACCCGGCGGAAACTTCCGCAGAAACCAGGCGGATGTTATTACTCGACGGCACTTGGGTGACGCCGCCGCGCTGCGATCGCCGCAGATAGTTGACGAAGCGATAGACCAGGAGCGGCTGATTCCGAATCGGGCGTAGACAGTATTCTTCGACGCTGGCGACGATCAAGAGGTTGCGCAGGCGTCGATCGTCGGTACATTGCGCAATCCAGGTGATTTGGCGCTGGAGATAGCGATCGCTATGGAGCATTTCCTGGACGATTTCCTGAACAACGTCGATCGTGCTGCGATGGCGATCGCGACTCAGGGCAACCCAGGTGCGGATTTTATTGCGCAGGAGTACAAGGTTGCTGAGACGACGAATGAGACGACGATAGGCGGTATCAGGGCTGACGTTGAGATAGCGCTGTTTGAGGATGCTGTAGCAAAATTCTTGGGATTTATGCGCGATCGCCTGTCGGGCTTCGTCCATCTGGTCAATCGTTTCCGGATGATCGCCGACTAACCACCGGGCGATCGCAGTAATCCAGGCGGCGGGAAGTCGGGACTGTTCTCGCTCCAATCGCGTTTGCCACTCAGCAATCCAGGCGTGCGCGGTCTCCATGCTCCTTCCGTTCCTTAAAAACTAAGCTCGATGTACGTTCCGGTTCAATTGGGACGCTTTCCCCTCTGCACCTATGTAATTGTAGGAGGCGACCCTGATCTAAGGCGATAGACGATGGATTTGGGGCGGCAATTCCTCGGGTAAGATCTGCGCCTGATGCTCACAACTCAGAGTGTTCGAATCGTGATCGCGCCACTGTGACCAATCGACCTGGGCGAGGTTGGTGAGACGATCGCAACGAATCGGCAAGATCGGCGCCACGATCGATTCACCCATCATACGAATCAGGTCTAATACGGTTTTACCGTATGATTCTCGGTTCGCCGGAACACCTACTTCCGGAGCCGGATCAAACTCCACCCAGATTCCCCGCGCTCCTAGGGCAATTTGCGCCATCCATTTGGCTCGCGGGTAGTGCGCCTCGGAGGTCGTAAGCTTGACGTGTCGTGCGTTCCATCTTGCCAGGATCGGCACGCTATAGACAAAATTCCCAAAGGTTGACTCGGCGCATTCTTCCACCCATACACGATCGAGATCCACCCCCGCACGGTTAAAAATCGCCCAGATACAGGGCAGTTTCGATCCGGTCGAAATCAAAATTGGAATGTCCGCGTTTCTTGATGAGCGAGGTGACGATTTCAGATCCGATCCGGTCTCTGACGGAGTCGGTGATCGTGTGTTCAACTGTGCGCCCGATCGCCCGTTCGCTTCTGCCTCAACCCTCATCACCTCAGCGGCCTGGTTTGCAATATACATCTCCCGTTGAATACTGCCACCCAAGACAAACCAAGCATCCACCGGTAGCCGCGCGGCGCTGACCAACGCAACCGTACGCCAGGTCAGCGCGATCGCGATCGCGCTGACCAACACCCACAGCGATCGACGGATCAACGGATGCCGCCAGATTTGCACGAGTTTCCCCGTGCGCGGCCTGACCTGCGGTTTAATCAATCGTCTGCCATCTCCAGAATTCGCGATCATTACGAAATTACACCTCTTGCATACATCGAAAAAGTCAGAATTCGAGCACTGAGCATAGTCGAAGTGCAGAATTCGAGCACTGAGCGTAGTCGAAGTGCGGCCACTTTTCGCGATTCTACTCAGCCTTCGACTCCGCTCAGGCTTCAATTAACTGGTTTGCAATGTTCAGGCAAGAGGTCGATTGTGCAATCTCTATCGTCTTAGCTCACGTGCCGATGATTCGCCGAGTCTTTATCCGCCAGCGTTCACAAACCAGGCGGCGGTGCAAAGCCGATCGAACCGTCTTCAAGTTTCACTTCCCGCGCTCCCAGTGATCGCAATTCCGTTGCAGCGCGATCGCGTACCACCGCATCAACCGCATTGCTATACACATCACTCCAGCCGATATAACGCGCCTGCAAGCTGTCCGGATTGGCCTGGAGATAGGCGATCGTCTGCTCTAAACCCGGTCGATAATCCGCAAAGGGAGTGCCATCGACCCAAGCTGCCGCCTGTTGATAAGCCGCGATCGCACCGGGAATATCTCCCATGAGCAGAAACAGATCGAGCGCCTTAAACTTCGGCACGATAAACACATTGGGATGGATTTGGGGTGAGAGCACGTCTATCCCTCGATCGAACAACGTCACGGCACGTTCTGGCTCACCCTGGTAGTAAGACACACCGGGCGAGACGAAAAGATAGACAAATAAAAAGCGTGGGTCAAGTTCGGTGACGCGATCGAGGTAATCCGCCGCGAGTCCATAGCCCGAGGCAGTACGCGCTTCATCGTCACCAAAATATTGCAGATAATCCAAAAACGTCCAATCTGCTACGAGTGCTTCAAACCCGAGGGTTGGCGAAGTGCGTCGGGCAGCTAGTCTAGTCGCTTCAGTTTGAGCTGCAAGTTCATAGTTTGGGGTTTGATCCAGGCGATCGAGCTGCTGAAGCTGTAGACCCAGCACACCACCACAGGCCGCAAGACCAATGATGAGGTTTGTCAGGGTGCGAGAGCTGAAAGGAAGTGCGTACGCCATACCGAATGAATGGAACGAGAGACAACAGCGAGCGATAGGTTCAAAGCTACGGTTAGGGGCGATCGGCCAGCAAAACTCGATACATCACAAAAAATGTCACGCCCAAATAACCAAACACCGCCACCCAATCCAAAATCTCACGACTCGACATAACTCCGACTTTTCCTCCAATACTTCAGTCAATACTTCAGGCGATGCCCGAAAATAGCTCTCAGCTCCGAAATTTTAACGTGAATGACTCCTGAAGACCTCCGCACCCTGCTATCTTCCGTGGCGGCTGGGCAGCTTGACCCCGACCAAGCGATCGATCGTTGAAGCATTTTGCCTACGAGCCTGTGGGTGATTTCGCCAAGGTCGATCACCACCGATCGCTTCGCACCGGTTTTCCGGAAGCCGTGTGGGGACAAGATAAAACGCCGGATCAAATTGCCGCGATCGTCCGTGTCATGCGCGATCGAAACGATGTCGTGATGGTAACCCGCCTCGACCCGCACGCCTACGCCGCCCTCAAACCCAAAGTCCCCGACCTGCGCTACTATCCCCTCGCTCGCATTTCCGCCCTCGGTCGCGATCTCGGCAGCGTGAAACATCCGGGGACGATCGCCCTCGTTAGCGCCGGAACCTCCGACCTCCCCGTCGCCGAAGAAGCCGCCGTCACCGCCGAACTCTGCGGCTTCCAGGTGATGCGGCTGTGGGATGTCGGCGTGGCCGGAATTCATCGGCTCCTTGATAACCGCGATCTCTTGCAAAAAGCAGACGTGATCGTTGTGGCCGCAGGCATGGAGGGCGCGTTACCCAGCGTGGTGGCGGGTTTGGTCGATTGTCCCGTTGTTGCTGTGCCGACCAGTATTGGCTATGGGGCAAATTTTCAAGGACTTGCGCCGCTCCTGACGATGCTGAACTCCTGCGCGGCGGGCATTGGCGTGGTCAACATCGACAACGGTTTTGGAGCGGCGATCCTCGCAGGCCAAATTCTGCGTACTGCTGCGCGACTGAACCCGGCACGATCGGCGTGAAGTTCGCCGATCGCCCTAACGCCAACCCAGAGGCAACCCTGACTCAAAAGCCGCGATCAAGGTCTAACCGCTCGTATTTGCGAGGGTGTACTTAAACGAGCGTCCACCGGTATAGCCTGCAAGATCGGCCAGTTCCTCCAGCTCATGGATGCCCTCGTATAGCTCGCCGTTAATTTTCCAGGTGGGGTAGGAATGAATGCCCGTCGCACGGCAGAAGTCGGTCTGGGGGTTGCGTCCTTTGGGGTCGCATTCAACGTAGTCGATCGCGGCAAACGCTTCGATGCCGAACAGTTCTTTTTGGGTATAGCAGTGAGGACACCAGTAAGCGCCGAATTGCTGGGCGCCGATCGCGGTGAGGTGTTGCGCGAGGGCGATCGAGTCGGGGTCGGAGTGGCGGGTTAGGGGAGCGCCGGTGTAACCGCTGTTTTGGCTGGTTGCGGTCGTTGCGGCGGTATTGGTCGCAGTGGCGGGTGTGACATTAGCAAAGACGCCAAAAATGCCGGTGAGGGTGACGGCAGCCACGATCGTCAGGGTGAAACCAACGCCGCCGAGGTCGTCCCAGCGCCGACCGGCGATCGCCAGGAGGAAAATCGTCAAGGAAAATAGGGCAGACGCGATGCAGTAGGGACAGACAGCGTGAAGCTGCGTGGCCAGGATGTACATCAAATAGCCGCTGGTCGTCGCCATAATCGCCCCGCCGATGACCAAAATCCAGGACGTAATCGTCTCGGTGTTGGAGGCGCGTCGGGGTTCGGCCACAATCTGACGTGGAATCAGAGCCGCGATCGCCATGACGCTGTAGGCCATGAGACCGAAGATGGGTAGCGGCACACCGTAGGGGCTGGCGTAGGGGCTGGTCAGTACGGTGTCACAGCCGCCGCTGGAACAAACTTCGGCGGCGCGATCAGTTAACTCTACCCAGGTCAGGAATGCAGTTTCGATCGCGCCGAGGCTGGCGATCGCGGTGATCGCAGGACGGGCATAGCGTTGGAGGATGGGTAGGCTCGATCGAGCCGATGTCGTACGGTCAGTCATGGCAGAGGGTTCGTGGGTTCTCGGCGACGGAGACAGATGAAACCTAGATCGTAGTCGAGGGTTTTGGGTTGAGGGTTAGGACGGAATCGCGGATTGGGGCGTGTGATGCGAGTTGCGATCGCGAGTGTGATCGCTGGCATGATGAAGCGTCGCCTCGTTTTTGGCCGGATGTACCAAACTACGTTGCGCCGCTTCGACAAACTGGCTGACTCGAATCGGATCGATCGGCGATTCAATATTGCCGTGACGCTTGAGCGAACTCGAAACGATCACACCATCCGCCGCCGTCATCAGTTCCGGTATATTTTCCCAATCCGCCCCACTCCCAATCAAGACGGGCTTGTGTCTCGCGGCACGCTTCGCGAGTTCGAGATCTTCGAGACTCGGCGGCATTCCCGTCGCCAAACCGGAGAGGATCACACCATCCGCGAGACCGCGTTCGAGCGCTTCGCGAACGGCTAGGGTTGGGTTCGGCGTTCCGAGAGGGTGGGCATGTTTAACCAACACATCCGCAAAGATTTTAACGTCGCTGCTGAGTTCACGGCGATAGCGTAGCAGTTCATGAGCGCAACCTTCGATGATGCCTTGGTCGGTGACCATGGCACCGGTAAAGACGTTCACGCGGATGAATTTCGCACCGCTACAGGTCGCGATCGCCATGCTGCTGATGGCATCGTTGCGCAGAACATTGATCCCGATCGGCTGGGCGACGAGACCCATGAGCCGACCGACGATCGTGGTCATCGCGCTGACCACGACGGGATCAACTCGGCCACTACAGAACGGCGCATCGAAGAAATTTTCGACAATAATCCCATCGACGCCACCGGCGGACAGGGCGACGGCTTCTCGTTCAGCACGATCGATCACCGCTTTAAAATCCCCGCCCCAACGCGGTGAGGCAGGCAGGGGCAGGAGGTGAACGACACCAATAATCGGATTTGGGGTCTTAAAAATGTGTTGACAGTCCACGTGTTTTCTCAGTTCGGACTTTGACAAAGTAGGCGATGCAGATCGGAGCGTGCGGTGCTTCGTCGATGAGCTGACCGCTGGATTGGTGAGAGTTCATCGTACTAGAGTCGAGTCGGACAGAGTGCGATCGAATCTCAGCATCATTGGCCGACCCTCTGCTTAATCGATTGGCACTATGGGCAACTATGGACACAGTTCCATCGATCACCCCGTCGATCAACCAAGGTAGGCGGCCACCGCTTTCCAAACCATGATAGGGGTAACCGGGTCGCTCGCTAAACCTGAAATGCGGGTCTACGGTGTCGATCGCGCTACGATCATCGCGATCGACACCGTAGTCAGTCGTCACAGGACTGACGCAAAGGGTGTGAGAAGTCCGACTTCTTGCATCACTCTGAGAGTTCGCACAGACACAGTTCGTCTAGAAGTCGGAGTCTAGAAGTCGGACTTCTGCGTAAGTCCCGAATCCGTCAGTCCAAACCGCATAAACCGCATAAACTGTCTAAACTGCCTAAATTCTATGAAACTCGTCTGGATTTTTCTCGCGATCATTGTCGGGTCAATTTTCCTAATCGAGCTGGTCTTGCGGCTTGCCTTTGGTTTTGGCGATCCTCTGCTGTATCTGGCAGAAGATGACATCGGCTATCGACTTGCTCCCAACCAAGAGACACGACGCTTCGGCAATCGCGTTCGGATCGATCGCTTTTCGATGCGTAACGATGGCGAAATCGCGATGCCACCGTTGCCGACGACGTTACGGATTTTGCTGATTGGAGATTCGATCGCCAATGGTGGCTGGTGGACGGATCAAAGCGAGACGATCTCGGCGCGGCTGCAAACGCGATTAGCGAGTTGGTACGGGCGAAATCGGATCATCGGTACAGGCGCAGATGAAACACCGGTGCAATATCCGATCGACACGATCGAAGTGCTGAATGCATCAGCAAATTCCTGGGGGCCGCGTAATGAACTGGCCTATTTACGGCGTTTTGGTCATTTCCAAGCCGATCTCGTGATTTTGCTGATCAATACCGATGATTTATTTGCGCCGCCGCCCAATTCGTTGTCCATCGGTCGTAAGGTGACCTATCCTGATCGCAAGCCGATCGCGGCCATTGTCGAATTTGTTCAACGTCAATTTTTCCCAGAGCCAGAATTTGCCCTGCCGCCAGAACCGGGACCGGTCGGTGTCGAGGAAGCAAACCGCATCGCGATCGGCGAGATTCAGGATTTGTTAAAGGCTGAGGGGGTTCCCATGGTGGCGGTTTTAACGCCGTTGCTGCGAGAGGTCGAACTCAATCACCGGGACTATGAAGTGAAGGCACGGCAAAAGCTGGCGGAATTTGTGGCCGATCGAGCGATTCCCCTCGTCGATATTTTGCCGTTATTCCAGGCACGCAGCGAAGCTCCGGCGGATTTATTTCGTGACTCGATCCACCTCAGTTCCCTTGGGAATACGATCGTGACGGAAGAGATCGAGCAAGCGATTACCGTGGCGATCAGCGATCAGTTTCTGAGTCATCCAGCGAAATCCACGCCCTGATCTGTGAGCGCGAATCATGCACGCAAATCATGAGCCATGATGTCCGAGTCGCCTGCTCAGGCGATGACGTTGTAAGAACGGATACGCTGAGTTTTGTATGCACTATCGTCGGTTTGGACGTACGGATCTAACGCTGTCGGTTTTTAGCCTGGGAACGATGCGCTACCTCGAATCCCAGGTCAACGCGATCGCCACGATTCGCGCGCGATCGATCGCGGGATCAACCATATCGAGACCGCGCGGGGCTACGGTCAAAGCGAGGCATTTCTCGGGGCGGCACTGGCGGATGGGGTCATCGCGATCGGATCTACATCACAACGAAAATCCCGCCGACTCCGGATGCCGCGACCATGACCCAGCGATCGAGGATTCCCTGCGACGCCTCAACACCGACTACATCGACAATCTCGCGATTCATGGTCTTAATACCGCCGAGCATCTCGCTTGGGTTGGGTCGCCCGCTGGCTGTATGGCCGCGCTGAACGCAGCGGTCAAGGCGGGCAAAATTCGTAATTTGGGCTTTTCGAGTCATGGTAGTCGCGAGACGATCGCCGCTGCGATGCAGATCGAGGCGTTTTCCTTTGTTAATCTGCACTACTACTTGTTTTTTCAGCGTCACGCTCCGTTGCTGGATTTGGCCCGATCGCGCGATCTCGGCTTACTCATCATTTCCCCCGCCGACAAAGGCGGCCAACTCCACACGCCGCCACAAACCTTGGTCGATCGCTGCGCTCCCCTCTCGCCCCTGGCGCTGAACTATCGCTTTCTCCTCAGCGATCGGCGCATTACCACCCTCAGCCTTGGTGCGGCGAACCCCGACGAATTGGCGACACCGTTACTCTGGAGTGACGCCACCGAGCCGCTAACCGAAGCTGAACAGGCAATCTTGACACGACTCGATCGCGCCGAACGGGACGCCCTCGGCGTTGATCGCTGCGCCCAGTGTTACGAGTGTCTGCCCTGCCCGGAAGCGATCCACATTCCGGAAGTGCTGCGGTTGCGAAACTTGGCGATCGGTCACGAGATGACGAGCTTTGGGCAATATCGCTATCGCATGTTCGAGAATGCCGGTCACTGGTTCCCTGGACGACGCGGCCATCGCTGCACGGATTGTGGCGACTGCCTGCCCCGCTGCCCGGAGCGGCTCGACATTCCGCGCTTGCTGCGAGACACTCACGATCGGCTCAATACTGATCGGCGACGGCGATTGTGGGGAGATGATGATCCAGGGCGATAACAAGAACCATCACGCACAAAATGGTGAGCCAGAGGAAGAAAAGATAGACCGGAATCAACCCGGTTTGATCGTTGTGTGTGGTGCGACAGCGACCGGGAAAACGAGTTTAGCGATCGAGCTGGCGCAACGGTTGGGGTCGATCGTGATTAGTGCAGATTCGCGGCTGGTGTATCGCGGGTTTGATATCGGCACGGCGAAACCGACGCAGGCGGAGCGGCAAGGTGTGCCGCATTACGCGATCGACATTTGCGATCCGCGCGAGATCTTAACCGTGGCGGACTATCAGGCACAGGTTCGCGCCATTATTGCGGAACAACATGCCGAATGGACAGCGCGATCAAGTTCCAGTAATTCCAATAATTCCAGTAATTCTGGCCGTCATCATCCCTGCGCTAGCTGGCCGATCCTGGCCGGGGGGGACGGGACTCTACATTAAAT
>JAAUPN010000317.1 GCA_012033105.1 Coleofasciculaceae cyanobacterium RL_1_1 | reverse complement strand
CTACAACTCCCGCCCGACACCCAATAAACCCCATGCCACCCACCGACCTAAAACGCCCCCTGCGCTGGTCGATCGACACCAACCACCAAATCATCAACACCAGCATCCTCACCCCCCAACACCGCCGATATCTTTCTCCTGATCGAAGTCGCCCGATCGACCCTACGCTTCGGCTAGGCAAGTAATCGTAAAATTTTCACCTGATCCGATGTCAAGATTACGTTACGCTGCCCCATCTTCGTCATTGTTTAATTGTCCCTGTACTCCGAACCCGACTATCTATGGCGAGCCTGTTCCATCCCCTCTGTGGCAGCAATCCCGATACCCTACTCAAACTGTTACTGAGCAATGGACCGATCGCCGTCAACCGTTGGCCGCAGATAGCGATCGCCCTGGCCGTATCGATCGCCCGGTGGCCGTTTTCGACGATCGAACGGCTTGGATTTGGAATCGCCCAAACTCGCAGCGCACCAATGCCCGATCCGGTGTTTATCGTGGGCTATTGGCGATCGGGGACGACCCATTTACATAATCTCCTCGCACAATCTCCCCAGTTTGGCTACATCACCCCCCTGGCGACGGGCTTACCCTGGGATGTGCTGGGCATCGTCCGCGCCTTTGAACCGCTGCTCGAACAGGCGCTACCCAACGATCGCTTTGTGGATAACGTCGCCGTGACGCCCACTTCCCCCCAGGAAGATTCGATCCCGCTGGCGACGATGGGTGCAGCTTCCTACTATCACGGGATGTATTTTCCGCAGCAGTTTGAGGCGCACTTTCGGCGGGATGTCTTTCAAACGGGTGATCGCGTCCAGGCCGATGATTTCGATCGCTGGCAGCGGCTCCATCGCCATTTTCTCCGCGCTGTTTCGATCCACCAGGGACACAAACCCTTGCTGATCAAAAACCCCGTGTATACCGGTTATATTCGCCATTTGCGTCATCTTTGGCCGATGGCGAAATTCATCCACATTTATCGCAATCCCTACCGTGTTTTTCCCTCCACACGCCACTACTTCACCCGCTTGCTACCGGAGCTAGCTTTGCAGTCCTATGATGATTTGCCGATCGAGCCGCTCATCCTCGAAAGCTATCTCCACTTAATGCAAGCCCTCAAAACCGACACCGCCGATCTACCCGCCGATCAATTCCTCGAACTCCGGTTTGAAGACCTCCAAGCGCATCCACTCACAGCGCTCGAAACGATCTTTACGCAGTTAAACCTTCCCGATTTTGCGGCGGCTCGGCCTCATCTAGAACGCTACCTTACAGACATCGGCGACTATCGCCAAATCAGTACACGATCGATCCCAAGACGATCGCCACGATCGAACACCACTGGCAGCCCTACATTCAACACTGGGGATACCGTCCCGAATAAGTAAGCGATCTACCCACGCACCATCCTTAAATTCCTCTGATGGTGAAGGCTGAATCGTGATGGGCAAAACAAAAGCATCCAAAGTATCCTTCGTCGCTGCTCTGGTTTCGACACAGAGCCTAGGAACCAGAGAAAAACCCCAAGACCCGCGAACTCGTCGGAATGCTCGTTAGAATGAGGGTCGTTCGCGCTGCCCTTTGTCTCTCCTTCATGCGTAGCTTTTTTAAATCTGTTCTGGCCTCCTTTACGGCTCTTGTTCTGTTTTCCGGACTCGGCATTGTTTCTCTCACAGCGGTGTTCATCCTGTCGATCGCCTCAGCCTCCAAGGATGTACGCCCCGAAGTCGAAAACAACACGGTGCTAACGATCGACCTGTCGATCCCGATCCAGGATGCCCAAGCGGAGGTCAATCCCGGTGAAGCGATCCAGCAACTGTTTGCCGATCGAGATACGACCAGCCTCAGCCTACGCATGGTCACCGGTGCGATCGAACAGGCCGCCGAAGATCCCAACATCGTCGGTCTCTACCTAGACGGGACAAACGGCGGTTTTGCGACCGGATTAGCCAACGCTTTGGAAGTGCGACGCGCGATCGATACGTTTCGCGCCTCCGGCAAGCCGATCATCGCCTACAACCGCGACTGGTCGGAACGCGCCCTCGTCCTCGGCACAGCGGCCACGGAATTGGCGATCGATCCCCTTGGAACCGTAGAACTCAACGGCCTACGGTCAGAGTCGCTTTTCCTGGGCGGTACGTTGGAAAAGTATGGCGTCGGGGTTCAGGTCGTTCGTGTCGGTGACTATAAATCAGCCGTGGAACCTTTAACTCGTAAAAACTTCAGTCCTGAAAACCGCGAGCAAACCACCGCGTTACTGAATGATTTATGGGGAACCTTTGTGGAGACGATCGCGGCGGATCGTCAAATCGACGCGACCGCAATTCAGGCGATTGCTGACAACACGGGAATGCTGATGGCCGAGGAAGCTGTGAGCCAAAAATCGTCGATCGCGTCGCCTATACCGACGAAATCGAAGCGCGACTGAAGGAACTGACCGAAATCACTGAACCCGATGAGCCATTTCGCGATATCAGCCCGAAAGCGTATGCCAAAGCGATTCAGCTCAATGAAAGCGATCGCGATGTGGATGAAATCGCGGTGGTGTATGCCCAAGGGGCGATTGTTAGCGGTGAGGGCGATGGCGATCAAATTGGCGGCGATCGGCTGGCGAAAGAGCTGCGGGAGTTGCGCTTAGATGAAGACGTAAAAGCGGTGGTGCTGCGGGTGAATAGCCCCGGTGGCAGTGCGGCAGCCTCGGAGGTGATCAAACGAGAAGTGGCGCTCATCTCCGAAACCAAGCCGATCGTGGTCTCGATGGGTAACGTCGCGGCCTCCGGTGGGTATTGGATTTCGATGGTGGCGGATGAAATCATTGCCGAACCCAATACGATCACCGGCTCGATCGGTGTGTTCGGCCTGCTGTTCAACCTGGAGCAATTGGCCGCCAATAACGATGCCGCCTGGGATGGCGTACAGACTGCACCGTTTGCCAACCTCGACACGGTCTCACGTCCGAAAAACGCGGCGGAACTGGCGTTAATCCAGAAATTTATCGATCGCATCTACAGCCAATTTGTCAGCGAAGTTGCCAAGGGGCGCGACTTGCCCGAAGCAAACGTGCGCGAAATCGCACGCGGTCGCGTCTGGTCGGGAACTGCAGCGCTCGATAATGGCCTGGTCGATCGCCTTGGGGGTCTCGAAACGGCGATCGCCAGTGCTGCCGAACGCGCCCAGCTCGAAACCTGGTACGTGGAAGAATACCCCCGCACCAAAACCCTCGAAGAAAAAATCATTGAACGCCTTGAAGGCATTCGTCTCGGTGGCAATCGACATTCAGGCTCAAACGCCCGCGCTAACGCCTCCGCGATCGAACGCGAATGGCAACGCCTGCAAACCGAACTCAGCGATTTGGCCAGCTTTAACGACCCGATCGGAGCGTATACCCGTCTTCCCCAATCCTTCGAGATTGATTAAGAGTATGCCCGAACCTAATCGCCCATCCCAGACGTCCGACTTTTCCGAACAGTCGGACTTCTAACCCAGCAAGTCCTGCTTGACCTACTTTTCTGTATCTGAAACTCGCTTCATTTTTTTAACACCATGACAGACCTACACGGTAAATGCGCCCTGATCACCGGGGCGAGTAGCGGCATTGGTCGCGCCACTGCGATCGCCCTTGCAAAACTCGGAGTTAATCTCATACTCGTGAGCCGATCGCTAGAAAAACTCGCCGCCGTCGCCGAGGAAGCGAAAACCTGCGGCGTTAACGCCGACATCTATTCGATC
>JAAUPN010000133.1 GCA_012033105.1 Coleofasciculaceae cyanobacterium RL_1_1 | reverse complement strand
GCCGCCGCCCCCGCAGCACCCAGCGAGCCAACCCCCCCACCCGCCGATCCCAAATGGGTGGAAATCGTCTCTCCCATGGTCGGCACGTTCTACCGCGCTCCCGCTCCCACAGAGCCGCCCTTCGTTGAAACCGGAAATCGCGTTTCCAAGGGTCAGGCTGTGTGTATCATCGAAGCGATGAAGCTGATGAATGAAGTGGAAGCCGAGGTGAGCGGCGAAATCGTCGAAATCTTGGTTGAGAATGGCGAACCGGTCGAATTCAATCAGCCGCTCATGCGTGTTATGCCCAGTTAGTGCCTCGGTTATGCCTGACCGTAGCAACATGACACGCGATCGTCTACAACCTTGCAAGATCCTGCCCCCTTGGTATTGAATCATGGCAATTACCCTAGAACGCCCCGAGATTAACGCAATCCTCACCGCCGGAACCTTGACGCGCATCCAGTATCTTCAACTGATGTCGCTGATTTTGTCTGGGCAAAATATTGACGAGGAGGATTATCGTCTAATTAATCAAATCTTTGATCGGTTTCGTCTGGGGCGAATCACGATTTCGGATTCCTAATGCTGGAAAGTCTCGGCAATCTGTGGGCTAATTTCCAGGATGGCGGGTGATGCCGACCTGACTGAACTGAGTTAACCCTGACTCTGGATTTAATCTTTGTTAGATTTCATACAAAGGACACCAAGCAATCCATGAGCCCACACAAAAGCGACCCGCCGCCGATCGTCTATATTCTGTTCTGTTTGATGCTAGCCGCTGGGGGGTACTGGTGGTTTGCGAAGCGTGAAGTTTCGGCGCCGATCGCAACGCCCACCGAGGGAAGTGAATCAGGCTCAGAGACTTCGAGCCGCGCGGTTCCGAATATTTCGCTACCCGCGAGTGTCCCGAGCGGTACGAACGTTCGCCTGGAGGGTTCTACCAGTATGGTGGCGCTTAATGCCAATCTGAAGGCGGGCTTTGAAGCACAATTTCCCGGAACGAGTGTGACCACTAGCGCTCAGGGATCTAGCCAGGGCGTCGAGGCATTGCTTGCGGCTCAAGCGGATGTGGCGGCCTCTTCTCGACCTTTAACCCCTGAAGAGGAGGAACTGGGGCTGGTGGCGGTTCCGGTTGCCCTCGATCAGATCGCGATCGTGGTTGGCATTGAAAATATCGGCAGTCAAACGTTGACGCCGGATCAGGTCGTGGATATTTTCCAAGGTAAAATCACGAACTGGTCAGAGATTGGCGGTTCCAATTTGCCCATCCGTGTGATTAATCGTCCACCTGAAAGTGGGACACATCAAGCTTTTAAAGATATTGTTTTGGGGGGCGGAGACTTCGGAACTGGGTCAACGATCACGACCCTCGATCGCGATGCGACCACGCCCATGCTGCGGGAGTTGGGCAAGAACGGGATTGGCTATGCGACAGCTTCGCAAGTGATGAATCAAACCACCGTGCGTGTGGTTGCGATCGATGGTGTGACTCCCGCTGCCGCCAGTTATCCGTTTTCTCGTCAGTTGTATTACGTCTATCGTGAGCCGCTTAGTCCCGTTGCTGCGGCTGTTCTGGGATATGCCCTATCTCCCCAAGGTCAACAACAGATGTTTGCATCGCCCTAGGAGCTGTTTTCTCATTTCTAGCGCTGACCCAATCAGGGGGACAGTCTCTAGATTTTTGCTGGAGTTGTTCAACAACTTTCATCATTTTTGCTGGTTCTAATTCAGTTCAGATCACTCCGAAACCGGTAGCAAGAGCCGGACTTCAACCCCCTTGCCTCGCCCCTCACTCTCGATCGCAATCTCCGCACCAAGCTGCTTAACAATTTGCTGCACAATTT
Source organism: Coleofasciculaceae cyanobacterium RL_1_1 (assembly GCA_012033105.1). Lineage (GTDB taxonomy): Bacteria > Cyanobacteriota > Cyanobacteriia > Cyanobacteriales > Geitlerinemataceae > RDYZ01. The sequence goes on along the minus strand of JAAUPN010000133.1, from coordinate 9,515 downwards.
GTAACCCGAGTCCAGTTCCCTGAATGTCCATCTGACTCTTTTCCCCGCGATAGCCACGCTGAAAAATATGATCGAGATCCTCCGGTGGAATTCCCAAACCGGTATCACGAATGCAAATTTCAACGAAGGAATGATCCGCCTCAATCTGCGTTGCAGCAACACGAACTCGCCCGCACTCAGGCGTATATTTCAGCGCATTATCGATTAGATTTTGTAGCGCCTCTGTCATGAGTTTTATGTCCGTTCGGATCATAATTTGCGGACAGTGAATGTGTGAAATAAAGGTCAGATTATGAACCTCGGCCATCGTTTCAGCGACTCGAAGAATTGGCCGAAGTAAATCGCTGATCGAGATCTCGGTCAGGGACTCACTCGCACTCGCCGGTAATAGGGACAAGACCCGCGATCGCGGAGTAGATGGCACAGTTTTAATCGCCTCAACCTTGCCAATTTCGTCGATTTCGTCACCCGTATTGACGACAGGCTCATCTTCGTTCAAATCCTTCAAATCTTCAATTTCACCGCGTAATGCTGCTAGCTCTAGGCTGGGATGTTTCGCGACGATACTGAGATCATCGAGTAATGATTTGAGTCGATCGCTTTCACGAATGATATTTTCGACAATCTCTAACGCCGCTGGATTTCCGACCAACCGACGATCGAGCAACTTACCAAAAACATGCAGCGCTGCGAGGGGATTGCGCACCTGATGAAAGAGATCACTGAGGTGGCTTTGACGATCAAGATCATTAATATAAGTATTTTCCAACGACTCCCGTAGTGCCAAATTTTGAATGTGCATCGCGATCGCACATTCGATCGTCGTAACCACCGTTTCAATACAGCGCTGTTCCTGACTATTCCAGGCGATCGACGATCGATATAGCGCCAACACTCCGACAATTTCATCCTTATGAGACAGCGGAAACGTTTCCCGTTCCTGAGCCGATAGTCGCATTGGTGCAGACACCAAATGACCTCGAACTGGCACAGCTTGAGAATCAACGTTAGGCTGGAGGGGAAACAGACGAGGACGCCCAGACTCAGAGAAGAAAGAACCCGAAACATCAATCGTCGTTTTTGCTGAATTAGACGGAACCGAATCGAGGCTACTACCGGGCTTGGTCACCGCCTCGCGTTTTTCGACTCGCTCCTGATCCCAAATCACACTTTCCGGCTCGATCGCCACTGAGATCAGTCGATCCCCCGACCCCGTCAAACTACGCTCCGTCACGTATACCATGCAGCAAACTGCGCCTAAGTTTTGAACAAGGAGTGATGCCTGCATCTTGCAGAGACTGCTTACGGTACGCTCGACCGACATAAAGATTGATTCTCGTAGGGTGAATGATTCGTTTTTTCTGGGGTTCTCCTCACAGGCGATCGTAACCTGGAGGTTGACTTTTTGAACTTAAAAAAGTATAATTTAGCTCGATTTTAGTATCTATTACTACCGTTTAAATCGGCAGTCCAACTTAAGGAGGAAATCGAACATTGGCACGGAGACGCAAGCGGAAGAGCCGTCGACGCCAGGAAGGACGTAGAATCCTGGAACACGTACCTCAGTATAGTATCGAGAGCGGCGAGGATAAACCCGTCACGGCGGCTCGAAAGTACATCAAAGCTCAGGAGATCATGCCACCTGCATTACTTCTGGTGAAGCGCAATGAGCATACAACCGACCGTTATTTTTGGGCAGAAAAAGGTTTATTCGGCGCACAATATGTCGAAGAAAATCATTTTCTTTTCCCCAGTCTACGTTTAGTTATTGAGCAGCAAGCCGAGTTAGAAGCGGCTGCTGGCACATCAAAAAGCTAATTCAATTGCTTTTGTTCTATTGTGATCACTCAAATCAAAAAGCCCTGGAATCTTTCAGGGCTTTTTGATGTCTACAATTTTAGTTGAATGGGTCGCGTTCGTCGTCTCCGTGAATTCCACAGGGTCGCTGTCAGCGCCTGCTAGCTCTCATCAACAGCTTGAATTTGTGCTTGGTCTTTCGAGGAAAGGCCGTATACTTAGGTCAAGCTAGAGCCTGTGTGAGCCTGCCTGTGACACGGTCGTAAATCAGGGCGGCAAGACTGTAAAGCTCGCCAAAACGAAAGCATAAGCAGCGAAGAATTACGTCACGTTTCGCTCAACAAAGCCATGTGCTTCGTTACCTCATCACCAATCATGCCGCGATAGGAGAGACCCCTGTATGGCTGCGTATACCTTCGCTACCGAATCAATTTTGGCACAGGCGCCGCCTCCACAAGCGAGTAATGCTTCGTCGAGCTTCGATATCTGGATGATCACAACGCTGATTTTTCTGGCTAGCACGATCGGGGTTGGGGTCGTTTTGCAGGCGAAACTCAAGCAAGTCAGCAAGAAGCTGCGGACGGAAGAGTTTAAAAATCGTGAGCTTCAGAACAAGTTCAAGCGTGCGGTTGATACGATCACCAAGATGGAGAAAAATCCAGATTTAATTCACTCGCGTGAATTTAACCTGGACTATCTTCGGATGCGGATGGAGGAGGAAACCTTTCACTTTGGGGTGGTGAATCAAATCAAGGTGAAGGTTAAAAGCAAGATTTCGGTGGCGCTGCGTCCGACGCCGGAAAATCGCGGGTCTGGGCGGCAAGTGGATGAAACCTTTGATGTGCAGTATGAAACCGGAACGGGGGGACAAGTTAAAAAGCGGGTGTTGTTCCGAATTCAAATCAAGTTAACGAAGTTACCAACCCAGCCCACGAGCGCGACGATCAGCCAGATTATTGATTGCATCGAGACGTATTTGAGTCCGGCGGCGGATGAGGATACGTGGCAACCGGCGTTGCAGGGGCGGGTTGCGTTTATTCATTGGGATCAAAATGCGAAGCCGACGCCGCTGCTGGTGCTGGAACAGACGAACGAAGGGGTGAATGTGACGTTTCGGACGAATCGATCGTCAACGGGAGCTGCACCGCAAACCAAAGCGCCTGAGCCAGGACGAACGGCACGACGGCCAAGCGGCGGTACGACGACTCGGGGCGGGTCGCGATCGGGGATGCAGCGTACCAGTCGTCCGCGTCGTTAGGGCATGAACAGTGCATGGAAATTGTTAACGGTCGTTTTTCCAAGTTGTTTCACGGTATCAAGATGGTAAGCCGATCGATATACTGCAATGTGCGGTGATCGTGTTTGGTGGATAACGATCGCGGCCCATTCAGTATCCTTCATGGCATGAGTTCGCTTTGGGATCATGCATCAATCAATGAAACAACTGCTCTACCTCGAAGCTCCTACGCCTAATACGGATCGCGTCCTGCACTGGCTCCAAACCTGGAGGCCAGGGGGTGATCGTAGTCGCCCGATCGCCACGCGGGACGGGATTCGGATCGAGTTTGAGGCAGAGGGAATATCGAGCGACGGATCGAGCCTCTCGATTTTTCTCTGGTCGTTACAGCGGACGACGTACCTCAAGGTATTTCGCTGGGGTGAGCGGGCGGTTCCTGGCGAGCAGGCGATCGTCAACCAGCTTCGAGCGGACGTGATGGCGGCATTTCCGCCGAGCTATCCGGCTCAACCTGAGATTGACCTCAGCGGGCAAACTATTTTCGAGGCGATCGCGCCGCACTATCCGAAAACTGCCGAATTTTTCCAAAAGATCCCCAACGGCGAGGCAGACCTTCAGCGCGTCTACTGGTGGGAAAAACGCTGGCGGGATGGGGTGCGATCGCCCGAAACGCCGAAAATTTGCCTCACCCGGCAGTCCAAACCGTCAGGTTACACTGCGCCTGCACCCTACGACTTGATTTACCTGGGCGGGGCGCTCGGCTCGATTCAGGCGGCGGTGATGGCGATGCGGGGCTATCGGGTATTGCTGATCGAGCGGCTGACGTTTGGGCGGATGAATCGCGAGTGGAATATTTCGCGGCAAGAATTTCAGTGTTTGATCGATATCGGGCTGTTTAGTGTCGCTGAATTTGAGTCGCTGATCGCCTGCGAGTACGAAGACGGATTTAATAAGTTTTTTGATGCGAACAATCCCGATATTTGCCGCGCGAAGGTGCTGCATACGCCGGAGGTTTTGAATATCGCAATCAAATCCGACCGACTCTTGCAACTTTGTGGCGAGAAGCTGCTCGCAGCGGGCGGTGAGATTTGGGAGCGGACGGAGTTTATTCAGGCAGATGTGTTTGACGATCGCGCCGTGGTCGATCTCGTCGATCTCGAATCCGGCGAGGCGAAGCAAATTGATGGGCGGATGATTGTGGATGCGATGGGGACGGCCTCGCCGATCGCGTGGCAAATGAGTGGCGGTCGCCCGTTTAATAGCGTCTGTCCGACGGTGGGCGCGGTGATTGAAGGGGGCGCTGAGGGTGGGATTGATGCGACGGTGTGGGATGCTCGTTTTGGTGATGTGTTGAACTCTCACGGCGATATTTCGCGCGGTCGGCAGCTCATTTGGGAGTTATTTCCTACCGAAAACGGTGACCTGACCTTTTATCTCTTTCACTATCACGAAATCCACCCCGATAATCCCGGCTCACTGCTGGAAATGTACGAGGATTTCTTCTCGATTTTGCCGGAATATCGCCGCTGCGATCTCAATCAATTACGCTGGAAAAAAGCGACTTTTGGCTATATTCCCGGCTACTTTAGCCAGAGCAGCCAGGATCGCACCGTGGCGATCGACCGGCTGTTGGCGATCGGTGACGCCGCCTCCCTGCAATCGCCGCTGGTCTTCACCGGCTTTGGCTCCCTCGTTCGTAACACCGATCGACTCTCACGGCTACTCGACACCGCCTTGACCCACGATCTCCTCACCGCCGAACACCTCAGCCTCGTCCGTGCCTACCAAAGCAATGTCGCCGTCACGTGGCTCTTTTCCAAGGGCATGATGGTTCCGACCCATCGCACCCTGTCGCCAGAACGGATCAATGCGATGCTGAATATTTTCTTCGGGCTGCTCGCGGACGAACCGCCCCACGTTGCCAATACTTTCATTAAGGATCGCACTACCTGGACGTTATTCACACGACTCGCACTCACCGCAGCATGGCGCACGCCGATCTTGCTGTGGTGGATTTTCGACATGGCGGGACCGATCGCGCTGCTGCGCTGGACTGGAACCTATCTCGGTTTTACCTGGCAATCCCTAATCGGCTTCCTGCTGGGCTGGCTCCCAGCGATCGAGCGTCCCCTGCGCGAAGCACTTGAAGAGCGCTACCCATGGTTATGGCTACGCGTTCTATCGACGATTTACGCTGTCACCGAGGGCATTGGTCGGCCTTATCAAGCGCGATCCATGAGCGAATTCAGCTAGCTCATTTAGCTCATTCACCTATTTAAATGAACGATTCAAATTCATTCAGATTCCAACGTCAAGTGCTAACGAAGGAGTAATCGCCATGCAACCGATTGGGGTGTATCTGGTGTTGTGCGGCTATATCGTCGGACTGCTGGTCGCGCCGCTTAGGATTTGGCCGTGGGGGGGGGGCGTGGCTGCTGGGAGGATGGCTAGCGGGGGCGATCGTACCGCGTGTGTGGCAAGGGTCACCGCGATCGCTCACCTGGGTGTGCGTCGGCGTAGCCGGATTTCTTGCGGGGATCTACCTTCAGGTGCGCCAACCGCTCCCGGCTGAAAACGATATTTCCCATTACATCGCCACCATTCCCGAATACGCCGAAGTCCAGCTTTGGGGAACACTACAGGAACGCCCCCAGGTCAATCGCGCTGGTAAAGCCCGATTTCGCTTGGCGGTGGAGCGCCTCACCTGGTCAGACGATCGCGGCGGTGAGCAGAGCCAAGCCGTGACCGGATCGGTGTATACGACGATGCCTTTGTTGCAGGTCACTGGACTGGGAAACGGCGATCGCGCCGAAATTAGCGGGCGGCTGTATTTACCCTCAACACCCACCAATCCAGGACAGTTCGATTTTCAGCAGTTTTTAGCCAAACAGGGGATCTGGGCGGGACTGGTGGGTGAGTCGGTCAATTGGGAGACCTTCGAGGATCGATCGAGCTGGCTGGAGGTGATTCGCGATCGCATCGTGCAAGCCCACGTCGGCGCTCTCGGTGTCCCGTCGGGCTTGCTGATGAGTGCGATGACGATGGGGCGCTGGAGCGTGGATTTGCCCTACGATTTGCGCGATCGCTTTACCGAACTCGGACTCGCCCACGCCCTCGCTGCGTCGGGGTTTCACGTCGGCATCGTCCTAAACAGTGTGCTGAAATGGGCGGGCGGATCGCCGCGATTTCAGTTTGGCGTTGGGTCGGTAACACTGGTGTTGTATTCGGCGCTGGCAGGGTTTCAGCCGTCGGTGTGTCGGGCGGCGTTTATGGGTTGGGCGGGGATTTTAGGTGGGGTAGTGCAGCGGCGGGTGCGATCGAGCGGGACGCTATTGGCGATCGCGACGCTGTTGCTGCTCTGGAATCCGCTACTGATCCAAAATCTCGGGTTTCAGCTCAGTTTTCTCGCCACCTTTGGGCTGATCGTCAGCACCGAGCCGATCGCCCGTCTGTTCTCGTCTCTCCCGCTCTGGCTCGCGCAATCCCTCTCCGTCCCGATCGCCGCGACCCTCTGGACACTGCCGCTACAAATTTACGTTTTCAACGTGGTGTCACCGATCGCAATTCCGGTCAATCTCGTGGTCGGTGAGCTACTGGGGTTAATCACGACAGTGGGATTTTTTAGTGGTGTTATGGCGGTGGTATCACCGGTGATGGGGAGTTTTCTGGCGCGGGGTTTGGCCTACCCGATCCAGTGGATGCTTGCGGGGTTGACCTGGATTCACGATCGTCTCGGTCGCGTCTGGTTTGTGCAGCAAATCGAGGTGTGGCAGATGGTGGCGCTATATGCGGTGTTGTTTGGGCTGTGGCTGTGGCGATCGAGCGGTGTGGTGGATTTGGAAGAGAAGGATAGGGACGATCAAGCAGAGCCAGCGAAGCAAACGCAACCCAAGCAAACGGGGCGATCATTCGGTATCCTCAGTTGTGCGATCGTGGGTACGACATTCTCGATCTTGATGATTGGCCTCCCGGGTTATCTCCAGCAGCGGGATGCAGTACAGGTCTATGTCTTAGATGAGGCGAGCGAACCGGTGGTAGTGGTGCGCGATCGTCAGGAGACGGTGTTAGTTGGCAATGGTGTCGAGCCAGAGACGACAACGTTTACACTCTTACCGCTGTTTCGATCGTTGGGGATTAACGCGATCGCGACGGCGATCGAGCCGACTCCGACAATAGATGAAATGGCGCTTGATGGGATGAATGATCCGACGTGGCAGGCGATCGCAGCTCAGGTGGATATTGTTAAATTCATCGATTCTGCTCAGTTAAATGTCAGTGTTTCCAGCTCGCTTCAAGTTGGTTCAATCACGATCGAGCCACTGGGTAATCAAGGTAATTTATTACTTCATGTGCTGGATCAAAATTGGTTGATTTTGCGTGATGAATCACCGGGCGCGATCGCGACAATCACAAACTATCTAGACCAAACAGCAATAACAATCAAAACAGTGTGCTGGTCGGGTACTGAGCTTCCAGTTGAGTTTTGGTTACGTGTTCAACCCACCGCAGCAATTGCAACCAAACCCGTTAGTTCCAACAGCAAAAAATCACTCAATCTAAACTCGATCGCACTCTGGGAAACCCATCACGGCGCGATTGTCGCAACGTCAGACACCATACAGCAAGCGATCGGTTCAGCCGAAAATCAGCGCCAAACAGAATGGTCATTGTAGGCGGAAAACTCACGCAGAGTGCGGCAAGAAAACTCTGAGAAGGCGATTAAAGGCAACTATTTCCATTACGCCTCATCCCGCGTCAAATACAACTGCACTCCAACAATTACCAGTGTCGCTAACAACAACAACGTTGCCACCGCCGATGCATAACCAAAATCAAACAACCCAAACGCCTGCTCGTACACATAATGCACCAGCAAATTCGTCGAATTTAACGGCCCGCCACCCGTCATCACATACACCTGCTCAAAACTTCGCAGCGTGAAAATTGACGTTGTGACGATCGTAAAAATAAACGTCGAACGCAATCCCGGTAGCGTAATGAAGCGAAACTGCTGCCATTCATCGGCCCCATCGAGTTCCGCCGCCTCGTAACGACTTTTCGGAATCGCCTGCAACCCCGCCAAAAACACCACCAGATTAAACCCAACTTGCTTCCAAATACTCAGCAAAATCAGGATCGGCATCGCCCAGGTAACGCTCCCCAGCCACGGCGTCGGCGGGATGCCAATGCTACCCAGTAGCCCATTAATCGGCCCATTGCTCTGAAACAACCAACGCCAGCCCAGCCCCGCCGCCACGATCGACACCACTGACGGAATAAAATACACCGTCCGTAGCAACGTTCGCCCAACCACGACTTGATTGAGCACCACGGCCAATCCCAGGGGAATCGCAATACTTGGGATCAGCGTCGCGATCGTAAAATAAATCGTATTTCCCACCACCTGCCAAAAATCCGGCGACGAAAATACATTATCGTAATTGCGAAAGCCAACCCATTCCACTCCCGATCGCGTGAAGCTGCCCATCGTAAAACTCAAGCCGATCGAGTAGACGATCGGGCCAAGAACGAAGAGCACGAAGAGGATCAGCGCTGGTGCAAGAAACAACCAGGCCGCAAAGGTTTGATTGTCCAGCCAGCGGCGAAATAAGTTACGCGAGATCACAATGGTTCAACCCGACACAGCAACGATCCACAACGATTCACACAGTCGCACCCCGATCGCGATGCAATTTAGCCCATCAATCCCGTCAATTGAGGAAATTCAGGCGACTCAGGATAGGTAGAAAATCCCGGTGATCTCGGCAAGCCCATCAAAACGCCTGAATCCAGGCTTTAATCGTATACTCCGTCCAGATTTGGTTTTTCCAGTAGGGATCGCCCTCGATCAATTGCTGAACAATCTCCTCGCTGTCCGCCTCGTAAATCCCAAAGACTTTCGTATTGTCCACCGTTGGCCCTAGCGTGACGAGTACCCCCGATGCTTTCTGAGCCTTCAAGCCTTCCAAATGAGCTTGGCGATAAGGGGTACGCTTTTCAAGGGCATTTTCGCAATAGCTGCCCCACATCACATATTTCGACATTGGTGCCTGTCTCGTTAAAACGAGCAAATCGAACGAAGCAATTTCTTGGCTATCATACCAGTCGCACCCCTTGGATTTCAGACCAATCCGCGACCCAAACGAGTAATCCTTCTGCATTAGGCCGACGCTTCGGCAATCTCCGATAGCTCCATCCAGCGTTCGGTCGCCGCGTCGATTTCCAGTTCGATCGCCGCTAACCGCTGGGTTAACTCACTCAAGTCGAGCAGCGGATCACGACTTGCGCCGCCGCCATAGAGCTGACCTTCGATCGTTGCCTTTTCGTTTTCTAGATCGGGGATGCGCGTTTCGAGGGTTTCCAGCTCGCGGCGTTCTTTGTAGGACAGCTTTCGTGCTCGGTTCGATCGCGTGTGTTGGGAACTGGGTTTATTGGCGGTGCTGCTGCTGGTACTGGCAATGGCGGCGCTCGCTTCTGGCTT
>JAAUPN010000011.1 GCA_012033105.1 Coleofasciculaceae cyanobacterium RL_1_1 | reverse complement strand
ACCTCGAACGCATCGAAACAGCATTCAACCCCCAATGAGGGCAGAGCGGAGTCGAAGCCCGGTCTTCGCTACAGGACGATCAACCATTGATCCTGTTGAGGGGACACCGCCCTTCGACTCCGCTCAGGGCTCATTGTGATCCTGCCGAGTTGAGACCCGCCCTTCGACTCCGCTCAGGGCTCATCCGCTCGATCTCTCTCATAAAACCGCGAATGCGTTGCGTTTTGACACTCTGCCGCCCGTAACAACTCCTCCCAATCACTCGCAATTAACGCCAACTTTTTCCTGCGACTCCACCCCTGAATCTGTTTCTCCCGCGCAAATGCCTCCGAAACATCCTCATAAAATTCCGCAAACACCAGCGTCACCGGTAACCGCGATCGCGTATGCTTCGCCCCCCGTCCCGTCTGATGCTGCCATAACCGTCGCTCCAGATCCCGCGTCGAACCCGCATAAAACGAACCATCGACACACTCAAGCAGATAAACATACGCCATCAACCCACCCAGCAAAATCGGCGCTAACGCAGCGCCTTGACGATTTCCAATAACACCGCCTCCACCGATCGCGGCTCCCAACCCAGCTCTCGCCGCGCCTTCTCGCTCGTGATCCGCACACAGCGATCGTAAACATAATGCGCCCGCTCGCGCCCGATCGGCGGATTCCAGGAAATGAGCCGCCCGATCGGGTCGAGAATATTGGCAATCAACCGCACCAACGGCTCCGGCAACTCCGTCGGCGGCGTCACCCCGCCCGCTTCACTCAAAATCGAAAACATATCCCGCGTCGTCAGATCCCCCGCCGTGCCGATGAAATGCTCACCCGCCGCCGCCTGATCCGCTGCCCGCAACATCAGATCAACCAGATCATCACGTGGACAATCCCTGTGATGCGATCGCCCCCGCCCAGACCCGCAATCGACCCTTGAGGAAATTTTTAATCACCGGGCCAAAATGCGGATCATCCGCCCCGAAAATCCCCGATGGCATGATGCTGACAATATCCATCCCGTCCGCCACCGCCTGATTGACAAGCTCCTGCGCTCTGAGCTTCGTCTCATCATAGGCCGACGAGAAATCTGCCTGCTGACGCTGATAGGTCTCGTCAATCACCTCGCCCTTTGTATCGCCGTAAACCCCCACCGTGCTGCAATAGACGATTTTCGCCACCTTGGCCGCCCGCGCCGCCTCAATCACATTCCGCGTCCCGTCCACATCACACGCCGCATCCGATCGGCATCCACCAACCCCAACTCCACAAACGCCGCCACGTGAAACACCCGCTCAATCCCAATCATCGCCTTGTCCAGCGACGCCCGATCAGTCACATCTCCGTAAGCGTAGGTAAGGTTGAGACCCTGCAAACGCGAAACATCGCTAGAGATGCGAACCAGTGCCGTGACCCGATCGCCGCGATCAAGCAGGGCACGGACAAGGTGCGAGCCGGTAAAGCCGTTAGCGCCGGTGACGAGTACGTTCATAGGGTCAGATACGCGCAAAATTAATGGAGTTTAAGGCAACCTGCACCGGATTTAAGGCCGTGGGACGGTTCAATCCAGAATGGCATGTATTGTGATTCGGATTATCACTGTAGCGCGATCGCGGTCACCCCTTGGAGTCAATTTTGGGTTGAGTGGGATTGAAGTTTGAGCTGAATTTGGGCTGGATTGGATTGAAGTTTGAGCTAAGTTTGCGCTGAGTTTGGGAAAAATTAGCTCAGGCGCGTCGCCAATTCAAGCTCCGGTACGCGAGGATCACGCACGAGACCAACCCCAGCAAAGCCCCAGCGTTCGAGGATGCCACCGACCTGGGTTGCATGAATCGTCTCGATCGCGAACCGATCTTCCAAGCCCGCTGCGTGAGCATTGAGATAGCTCAGAGCGTCGGCAGTTTCGGTGAAGACCAGAACGAAGCGATCGGGGCGATCGGGGTTAGGCGTTGCCCCGAGATACTGACCGTTTTGTTTGACGCGCAGAGTGTGGTAAAGCAATGAATAATGGGTGACTAACATGAATAACGATTAGTTGTTAATTATGATCCGTTTCGCCCAACGCCTTGCCCCGCTCGAACGTAACGTTTTCGCCGATATGGATCGCGCCAAGGCAACGGCGATCGCCGCAGGGCGAGACCTGATCGATCTGTCCCTCGGCTCGTCCGATTTACCCACCCCTCAGCCCGTCCTCGACGTGATCGCCCGATCGCTCGACGATCAAGCTAGCCATCAATATTTACTGTTCAACAACACCCGTACCTTTCGTCGAGCAGCGGCGCAGTGGTACACCGATCGCTACGGCATTCACATCGATCCCGAAACCGAAGTGCTACCCCTAATCGGCTCCCAGGAAGGTACAGCCCATATCCCCCTAGCACTACTTGAACCGGGAGATTTCGCCCTGCTACAAGATCCGGGCTATCCCTCCCATTCTGGTGGGGTGCATCTGGCGGGTGGGCAAATCCATCCGATGCCGTTGCTAGCGGAAAACAACTTTTTGCCAGATTTTAGTCAAATTCCCGATCGCGTACTCGATCATGCCAAATTGATGGTGTTGAGCTATCCCCACAACCCCACTAGCGCGATCGCCAGCCTCGATTTTTTCCGCGAAGCCGTCGCCTTTTGTGAGCGTTACGACCTCGTCTTAGTCCACGATTTTCCCTACGGCGACCTCGTCTTCAGCGGCGATCGCCCCCCCTCAATCCTGCAAGCCGACACCGAAAAACAACGCTCGATCGAATTTTTCACCATGTCCAAGTCTTACAATATGGGCGGTTTTCGCGTCGGCTACGCGATCGGCAATGCAGAACTGATCCTAGCGCTGCGACGCATCAAAGCAGCGGTTGATTTTAATCAATATCGCGGCATTCTTAACGGGGCGATCGAAGCACTCACCGGCGATCAAACGGTGGTGTCACAAACGGTCGAAACCTTCCGGGCGCGGCGCGATCAACTGGTGGAATCCCTCGCCGCGATCGGCTGGATTGTACCGAAACCGGAGGCGACGATGTACCTCTGGGCGAAGCTGCCCGATCGCTGGGCGACGGATTCGATCAACTTTTGTGTGCGATTGGTGCAAGAAACCGGGGTAGCGCTGTCGCCCGGTGCAGGGTTTGGTGCGAGTGGTGAGGGCTATGTACGGTTTGCCTTGGTGCAAGAGCCGGATGTACTGGAGGTGGCCGCCGATCGACTCGCGTTATTTCTCGCCAAGACCTGATTTAGACAAAATCCAGTTCTATACGAGCAAAACACAAAAACACCTGTGAGCACTGAGCGGAGTCGTTGGCGTAGCCTTCGCGAAGCGAATAGTACGGTGTCCACCTAGAGCGACGATCTAAGATTAAAGCTCGTCGGTCTAATCTGTGGTGTGACTCGACTGCTTGGATTTTGATCAAAAAGAGCCGATCACGTACAGCTTGATCGGCTCTTTTTGATAGTTTTGATGTGGATCGTTAGAGAAAGCCCACGCTCTGCATCGCGGCGCGATCGGCAATTGATAACACCCGAAATGCACTTGAAGCCCTAGAGCAACGGCGAGCCATCCGCATCGAGCAAAGCGCGTTTCGGCCCATGAATCGGATCTTCCACCACGATCGTCTGATGACGGCCAGCACCGAGCGAAACGATCGCGATCGGAACATTCATCAGCTCCGCCAGGAACTTGAGATAGTCCAGCGCCTCTTTCGGCAGATCCTCAAGCTTGCGGCAATTCTCCGTCGAAACCTGCCAACCCGGCATCGTTTCGTACACCGGCTCACAGCTTGCAAACTGGCGGGCGCTACTCGGGAAATTTTCTGTGACAACGCCGTTGATTTTGTACCCAACACAGACCTTGATTTCATCAAGCGTATCGAGTACATCGAGCTTCGTAATCGCCAGACAGTCCAGCCCGTTAATGCGCACGGCATAACGGCCAATCACCGCATCAAACCAGCCGCAACGGCGAGCGCGTCCCGTCGTTGTCCCAAATTCCGCACCCCGATCGCCGAGTACCTCGCCAATACCATCCACCATTTCCGTCGGGAACGGCCCTTCACCCACACGAGTGGTATACGCCTTCGCCACACCAATGACGCGATCGATCGCCGTCGGCCCAACCCCCGCACCCACACACGCGCCACCCGCGACCGGGTTGGACGAGGTGACGTAGGGATACGTCCCATGATCGAGGTCGAGTAGCGTTCCCTGAGCGCCCTCAAACAAAATATTGCGACGCTCTTGCAGGGCTTTGTAAATACTGAGCGACGCATCAACCACGTGGGGACGGAGGCGATCGGCATATTCGAGGTACTGCGCTAGCACCGTTTCCACATCCAGCGGATCGAGACCGTACATCCGTTCGAGGACTTCATTTTTATACGGAATCGTCCATTCCAGGATATCGCGCAGGCCATCCTTGTCCATCAGATCGAGGACACGTAGCCCCGTGCGTTCCGATTTATCCGCATACGTCGGGCCGATGCCGCGTTTCGTCGTACCAATTTTATTCGTACCGCGTCGCTCTTCCGAAGCATTATCGATCAAGCGATGATACGGCATCGTAATGTGTGCGGTTTGGGCAATGCGCAGATTTTTTGTGGAAACGCCGAGTGCTTCGACGGTGTCAAGCTCTTCGATCAGAATTTCGGGATCGATGACGGTTCCAGAGCCAATGATACATTCCGTATCTGGGTAGAGAATACCCGAGGGGATGAGGTGTAGCTTAAATGTCTGGTCTTGAACGACAACCGTATGGCCTGCATTTACCCCCCCTTGGTAACGGACGACAACATCGGCTGACTTGCTGAGCAGGTCAGTGATTTTGCCTTTTCCTTCGTCGCCCCACTGGGCACCAATTACTACTACGTTAGCCAAGGTCTTGTATGGGTTATGCGAGTTTACACGATCGGCAATTATGAACCGCTAGGTGAAAGCCTGTCAATCAATCACATCGGCTTTTTAGATTATTTAACGTAAATTTCGGGTGTAATGTGGTCTGAATTTTGAAAAATTTAAAGCTGAAATACCCGTATTTTAGAGCGATACGATTGCTTCACCCGTGTTTTAGTCAATTTTCCCAAATCATGCTTTTATTTCTTGCAATATCAATTGAATTGCCTTGAATGATCGGGCAAACGCATACTCTTTCGTCCCTCTCCCTAAGTCCCTCTCCCAAGCTGGGCGAGGGACTTTGATGCTTAAAAATCAAACTTTTCTGGCTCCCCTTCTCCCAAAACGGGAGAAGCGATGCACGGAGCTGGCCGAACAAGAATAAACGTCTTTATACTTATGCTTCAAAGCAACCCAACCGGAAGGATTACTTGATAATTTAGAGTTATCCCATCTATCAAATAGATTATGGATGTCTAAGTTTGGTCGTCGTTTGGTCGTTGTGGTGCTTAACCTCTTTCGTCAACAAAGCGCAAACCCGTTCATTTACGCTAAATATTTTCGGAGATCGACGCTTCGATCGCCCGTCATTACCCGTGATCTCCCGCCCGGTTTGAGTGCGATCGGCGTTGTGTTGGTGGTGACGGCTCTCGCTTCACCAACGTATGCCCGCGATCGCGCTGTACATCCTGTGTCTCAAACGCCGCAGCTTGCCCAGCTTGCGACCGACGACTACTTTGAGCGGGCGTATTACTACTTTGAACACGGTAGCCTTCAGTCGGCTTTGTCGTATTACTCGCGAGTTCTGAGCCTCGACCCGAGCTATGCCGAGGCGTATAACAATCGAGCCAATGCCCACGCGGATCTCAGACAGTATCCTGAAGCGATCGCCGACTTTTCCGAAGCTCTAAACTACGACCATCCCGACCTCGGCTTGATTTACTACAACCGAGGCAATACGTATCTGGAAATGGGGCGCTACGATGCAGCGATCGCCGACTTTTCTGACGCGATCCAACATCACTACAGCCAGATCGCCCTGGCCTACTACAATCGCGGCAATGCGAACCTGTCGCTCGGTCGCTACTACAGCGCGATCGATGATTTTGATCAGGCCATTTCCCACGATTCTGACTACGTGCAGGCGTACAACAATCGCGGTAGCACTCAGGTGTATCTCGAAAACTTTGCCGATGCGATCGAAGACTACAGCACCGCGATCAAGCTTGATCAAGCGCGTCCAACCCCAAGTCCAACCCTGGAACAAGCTCACTACAATCGCGCCAATGTCTACTATCAGCTCGGTGACTATCATCGCGCCGTCACCGACTACACCGCCGCCCTCGGAGGCGATCGCGCGGATCTCACCTCTGAGAAAGCTCACCATGCCGACGTTTTATATAGCCGAGCCTTAGCGCAGATGTTCCTCGGCGATCGCCCCGCCGCACTAGCCGACCTCGACCAGGCCATTGATCTCTATAACCAGACGGGTAACGTTGAGTGGTATCAATACGCCCAAATGTTGCGCGATCGTTGGCAATAAACCCGTCTACGTTCGTTGAGTTGTTGAGCAGGGTGGGCATCGCCCGCCATCATGGCAATTCGTCCGCAGATTGTTGAGACCTTGCCGGATAGTCAAATTATCGTGGCAGGCCATGCTCACCCGACTCACTTGAGATGGCTGGGATTTAATTGGCCTCGCGGATGACGAGGTTATACGTACCGCGACCGGTGGCATCGTAGGAATTGACGTAGACGCTGTAACGTCCCGTTTGGGGTAGGGTGACCCGCAAAAACGAATTGGTCGTGGTGTTCGAGGCATCATCATTTTGATCGATCGACGCACCCGACTCGTCCACCAAAATTAAATACGTATCGAACTCAGTGCTTGTCAGCCGAATCTCCACCGTTTGACCCGCACGGCCTGAAAATTCGTAGGCATCAAACAAGCTACCATCGCTGGGCAAGGTGTTATCGCTGTCGTCAAGTGAGCCGCTGCGCTGAAGGTTGAGCGTTCCCGACGCTGACGGCGGTGTTGCGGCCACGTTCCCCGTTCCGCTCGAAAGCTGCAAACGGTAAGATCCCGACTGTCCGCTTTCGTAGGTATTCGCCAGCAGCAAGTAATCCCCCGAAGTCGGTAACGTGGTCTGGATCAAGGCGTCATAGCCACCGCCGCTATCGTCATCAAAGGTCACACTATTGCCGTCTGCATCGAGCAAAATCAGATACGAGTCAAAATCTTGGCTGCTCATGGCTAGCGAGACGGACTGACCGGCACGACCGCTAAAGCGATAGGCATCAAAAAGGCTGCGATCGCTCGGCAAAACATTATCCCCCTCGGTCAGGCTGCCAAAAATGGGCGGGGCATCAAGACTGGTTTCAACGGGGGTCAGTGCCGGGAGTCCGGTACGAACGGCGGCAACGGGAACATCTCCCGCCGCTAATGCGGTTAGAAACGATTCGACGTGGTTAATGGGAATCGCGAAGCCGATGCCGATATTGCCCGCATTTTCGCCGGTGGTATAGATCGCAGTATTGACCCCGACGAGTTCGGCGTTGGAGTTGAGCAGCGGCCCGCCTGAATTACCGGGATTGATCGCCGCGTCGGTTTGGATTGTGCCGTCGTCGGGATCGATGCGGCTGACGATACCGATCGTAAACGTGTTGGAAAAGCCGAACGGACTGCCGATCGCAAAGGCACGCTGACCGACCCGCACCGAATCGCGCCCGCGCCGGATGGTGGGTAGATTGCTGACGTTGCGAATTTGCACGGCAGCGAGGTCGCGCCCGGTCGGATCAAAGCCGACCACATCCGCAAGGAGTTCACGGCCATCATTCAGCTTGACGGTGACGGGGCCGGTGGCGCGTTCGACGACGTGAGAGTTGGTCAACACGAGACCGTTGGGGGTGATGATGCTGCCGGAGCCGGAGCCATTACCCACATCGATCGCCACGACGGCAGGGCTAGCCGTATCGTAGACGCGCACGTTGGTATCTTCATCGCTGCTCTGGGCGATGATGGCTGCTGTCGGCGCTGAGGTTATGGCTTTGGTGGACTGGGTGAGGGGCGTCGAGATCGGCTTTGGTGCGGCTAGGGTGGGGGAAAGGGTCGGTAAGCCGAGGGTCATGGAGACGGCGATCGCCCCCAGACGAAAACGGTGTGAAGATTGAACCCATGGGGATAGAAAAGAAGCGTGAATTGGCATCATACAAGCGCAAATTAACTGACGACGGAGAGGACAGATAAGGGTAAGCTTCTCTGTTGAGTGGGATCAAACGCCCTAGAGCGGCGGCAAAGAGGGAACCTCGATCGCCTGCCCCGAACGGGTATAGACCAAAATATCCCACTGACCGTTAATTGATGCCTCAAAGGCGATTCGCAAACTATCGGCGCTAATCGTGGGATTGCGAACGCTGGCTCGTAGATTGGCCGCAATTTCGCGTACCTGTCGGGTTTGTCGATCGTAGAGATAAATACCCGATCGATCCTGGCGATTCCCGACAAAGACGATATACCGGCCATCGCTAGATACGTCGGGATCGGAGGCTAGGGTCGTAAGGGTATTCAAGCCAGGTAGATCGATCGTTTGATTGGTTTGTAGATCGTAGAGGTAAATGTTCTGGCGGCGTTGGCGCTCGGAGACAAATACAAGGTAGCGACCGGCGATATCGGGCGATCGTTCGTTAAATGGCGAGTTGAGACTGCGGCCACCGGGATCAAAGGGCGATTCAATCAAACGAGGATAGGGCGTACAACCGCTGATCATTCCGGCGATCGCGGCCACAATCAGCGCACCGATCGGCGTGTATGACCGTGGTTCTAACGGGTATCGCATCGGTCTAGCTACCATCGCGCGATCAAGTTCAATCCCAGGCCCGCGATCCAACACCTCAATATCCCACTGCCCGCGCCGCCCCGTCTCAAACACCACATAACGTCCGTCTGCACTAATATTCGGATTACGCACCCAACCGCGATATCCATTGGTCAACACCTGAATGCGCCGCGAGATGCGATCGTATAGCTCAATCTCAGGCCGTCCCCGATCGCTCGCCACATAGACGATGTAACGCCCGGTGTAACTCAAGCTAGGCGTCTCGGCGATCGCATCACCGCGATCGAGCGAGGGCAGTTCGACCAGCTGCTTGGCTCGCAGATCGTACAACGCAATTTTGCTCGAACCGCCACGATTGCTCACAAATGCAAGGTAACGCCCGTTACCGCTCAAGGCGGGCTGGGAGTCGGCAAAGGGACTGTTGAGGGTGGTGGAGGTGAGGGGTGTATTGGTCGAGGAGCAGGCGGACAGGGTCGCGATCGCGATCACGGTTAACCAATATTTCAGCGCAGTGAGAGGCAGAGAACGGCACAGCGTCTGTGGCCGTAGGCAATGGGTTTGCGGGCGATCGCTCGAACTCAACTTCACCGGAGGCTTACAGCACTAAACGTCATACTCTGGCTCACCGGCGGATGATCCGCTAGATGTCGAACCCGAGACCGAACCCGTGCGCGGCGTATCGTAATCGTCATCATCACGGTAAAACTCCGCGTAATCATCAGTCGCAGAGGTCGCAGCGGTCGCAGCGGTCGCAGCGCCAGCATTCGATCGATCCGCCCGCATCTCGACACCACCATTGGGACGACGGGTTGGCGGTTCCTCGCCGTAGGGGTCGCGGCGACTGTTATCATAGTCCGCCCCATACCCATCGTCATCGTTAAAGCGATCGTCACTGGGGCGGGGACTCCGCACCGCGCGTGATTCAGCCGGATCACGATAGGGAGATTCGGACGGGGACGGGCGATCACTACCGGGCGGCGTATAGGTGTCGTAACCCTCTAGAGTGGCTTCCATTTCGCCGGTGGGTCGAGCTGGGCGACCGGCTCGCGCTCCTGGGCGACGGGTGGGTCGATCGGCTGATCGCGAGCCATACTCACTGCCGTAATCCGTGCCGTAGTTATCGTCCGGAGCGGCGTCGTAACGCAGATTGAGATCGCGAGCGGCATCAGGACGGCGACGCGGTCGGCCACTGCTAGAGCGCGGATCGACAGAACGATTATCTGGACGAGTGGATCGCGGACGGCGATCGGGATCGTCATACCCCACGCCGGTCTCGCGTGTTGGCCGCGTGGTGCGGCGTCCGTCTCGACTGCCTGCAATCCGTCGCAGAGGCTGCGAAGGCGGCGCTTCGTAGGGTTCGATTTCTTCGAGTTCCGCGTCGTAGGTGCGGTAGTTCGAGCTAACCGGGCGATCGTCATCAACGATCGGCGTGCTGCGCTTGGCCTGCTGGGTGACGATACCGCGCAGTCGAATGCTTTCAACCGCAAAGAAAATCGCCGACCCGGTCATGAGGAACTGACCGAACTGAAGAATCGGGTCGAGCCGCCAACCTTGGAAGAAGAGGATGCCGCCACACAGCAGGGAAACCGCCGCGAAAAAAATATCGTGATCGCGTGCCAAATTGGGGCGCATCGATCGCAGCAAATACAGCGCCAAACCACAAAAGACAAGGCCGACTCCCAACAGGCTACCGACACCGAACCCGTAGGCAAACTGCGCCAGTACCGGCGGAGTCGATGGGAATAGTAATGTCAGGGGTAACGCTAGCGGCAAGGTTCCGTTCGAGAGCAATTCGAGGTTGAGCATGACTTTCTCCGACTCCATCCCCCATCTTAAGCGAGTTCCGGTGATTCGGTTTTGAGAGAATGTTGAGGAGTTGCGTAATGAAATAGGTTGCCGTGGGGGTTGCGGTGAGGGTTGCCGTGAGGCGTGCGGTATACCGATCGCAACGTCGTGGCAGAAATATCTTCAGACCGGAAAAAATACGGGAAACGGCGCGACTGACGAACGAATTATCGTCCTCTGTCGCGCCATTTCTAAAGCTTTTTTGTTAATAATTCAAGACTCAAGCAGGATTGGAGGCAACGCGTAAGGCCGACGGTAACCACAGATCAGGCGAGAGCATCGACACATGGATTAACAGCTTGTTAACAGCTTGATTAGCGACGGATTTTGTCGCGTTGGCTGATAAACAGGAGGCCGATCGTAGCGGGGATCACAACGATTAGAGTGCCAGCAAGCAAGCTGTAGAAAAAATTTGCTAAAGACGGAGTCATAAAACCTGGAACCTCTGAGGGTGTTTGGCTAGATTTGTTCCAATTAGTTTAGCGAGTTGCGACCCCATTGGAAAGAGACTGATGCTGGCAGGCAGGGCAAACGCAGACTCCAGGACTTTGGCAAAAAAACGTTAATTTGAAGCCTGAGCTGGTCGAAGGCTGGCGATGTTCGTAGGAAGTGGCCGCACTTCAACAAGCTCAGTGCTCGAACCCCGACTTGATTTGCTATGAAAAATGAGTATGCGTTTACCCTGGCGTAAGTCCTGTTAGATTAGGGATCGATCGCGGCAGATGGTAAGACAGAACATCGATCAACACCATCCATATCCGATTTGAAGACGTTTCAAGTCCCACCCTATTTTCCAATTTCCCATGACGCCTCTGACTTTTGCCAATCTAACCCTCAGCCTTGTCCTGACGCTGATGACGCTATTGTTCATCTTCCGCATTGTTTTGACTTGGTATCCCCAAGTGGAAATGGAAAAGATGCCGTTTAGTCTCGCGATCGTTCCGACAGAGCCGTTTCTCGCACCCACTCGTAAGCTCATCCCGCCTTTAGGTGGTGTGGATATTTCGCCGATTATTTGGGTGGGATTGTTTAGCCTACTGCGTGAGGTTCTGCTGGGTCAGCAGGGCATTTTGACGATGTTGGCGCGTTAGATCGATATTTCACAGTACCTATAAAGAGGTCGGCTGGCGTTTCGTCACAGCGATCGCGATCCCGACTAACACAACGATCGCCCCCAAGATAACCTTCACACTCGGGATTTCGCCAAATATCCAAACCCCAAGGGTTGTAGAAATAATCGGTTCAGCCAAAATGGCGATCGTGACGATCGTTGGAGACACCCAGCGCACACACCAGTTAATCGCCGTGTGACCCACCAGTTGCGGCAGTAGCGCACTGAGCAAAACGTAGCCGAACACCTCGGGCGGATAGTCGAGATAACTGGCACGGAATAGAGCGGGAACGGGCAGGAGAAATAGAGCGGCGCTGGTGCAGGCGATCGCGGAGTAAGCCGACAACGTCAAGCCGCGACGCTGGGCGGTTCGACCCAGCAAGAGGTAGGCCGACACAGCCCACGCACCGAGGAGCGCGAGGAGATTACCAAACAGGGGGCGGGGCTGTGTGGGATGCCAGCGCTGGATTGGTCGCGGGACTGAAGCCCGTATCCGCAAAGGCGATCGCGATGCTACCGGCGAGCGCGATCGCAATTCCCAAGAGATTACGACGGGTGGGGGCGTTCGCCCAGCAGCCCCCAACAAAGCAGCACCATCCACAGCGGATTACTCGTCACAAGTACCGTCGCAGCGGCGATCGAGGTGTAGGACAGCGACGACAGCCACAGGGCAAAATGCAATCCGAGACACGCTCCCGCCGCGATCGCCCAACCGCCCCCCCTCTTCATCGGCTCGACTGGCAACCCGCGCCAATTCGGCAACAACAGCACCGACGCGATCACCATCCGCATAAGCGCAAACCAACTCCCAAACTGAATCCCAAATCCGGGCTCCTGCCGTAGGGGTGTATCGATCGCCGCGATCGCCAGCCTCGTCCAAATCGCCCCCGTCGCCACCGCGCAAATCCCCACGCCTAGCACCGCGAGAATGCGACAGGAAGAAGGGAAAGAATTTGAGGTTGGAGGAGTCATTGCGTTTGTTGATGTTCTGCGATCAGGCGAGCCAGATGATCCTAACGATGATTGACACGATATTGATTCCCGTATCGATTCCCGCAGTGGTATTCAACCTCGATCGATCCCCGCACGATCCTGGCTCAAGCCAACACCTCGGATTGCCGCACCCGGTGAACCGGAAATCATCCCGCACAAACAAAACCAGAATTCGGCCAGACCTGAATTAGGATTAAAGGGCTGGTAACACTGTCCAGACGCGCCCAACGCTGCGAGAAGATTATGCTGCTATCCAAAGGCTTTGAAGTTGAGATGTACACCGGGACAACCGACGGTGAAATTGTCGGTCTCTCCGATCGCATCACCAATGAGTTACCGGGCTTCATGCGCGAACCCGACAGCCGTAATGTTGAATACGCCACAGACCCACACCGCAGCTACGAGCGCCTCATCTGCGAACTGTTACGCCCGCGTCTCGCACTCCGCAACTATCTTCGATCGCAAACCGACGGCGACTACACCCTCATTCCCGGTAGCACGCTCTCGGTTGGCGACACCACACGTTTTCATCGATCGACCCCTGACCATCCCTACCACGACTACATCGAACAAACCTACGGAACCAATGTCGTCACCGCCAGCATTCACATTAATATTGGCATCCCCGACCCCGAAGTTCTGATTCGTGTGTTGCGTCTGGTGCGCCTCGAAGCGCCGCTGTTACTCGCCCTCAGTGCCTCATCGCCGTTCCTCGGTGGCCGCGTCACGGGGTACGATTCGACCCGTTGGGCGCTGTTCCCCCAAGTCCCGAGCGTCATGCCGCCCCTGTTTGAAGATCACGCCCACTTCATTCGCTGGACGAACGAGCAACTCGAACTCGGAACCATGCAAAATGTGCGCCACTTGTGGATTTCAGCGCGTCCCAATGGCGATCGTCGTCCCTACGATATCAACCGCCTAGAAGTTCGCATCTGTGACCTCGTCACCAACCCCATCGCCTTACTCGCCATTACCGCCCTACTGGAATCGCGCATCCAACAGGCGATCGACAATCCCAATCTTGATCCTCTCGTGTGCAGCACCCTACCCGCTAGTAGTCGCGCCACTGATTTACTAGACCTGATGCGTCAAAACGAAACAAGCGTGAGTCGATCGAGCCTCAACGCCACACTGCGCCGCTGGGAAGACGGTCGAGAAGTTATCGCCCGCGACTGGATTAACGAACTCTACGAAACTGTACGCCCGATCGCCCGAGAACGCGGTATCGCTTGCTTCCTCTCTCCCGTGCGTCATATCCTACGCGACGGTAACACGGCGCAACAATGGAAAGCCCAAATCGATCGAGGCGAATCAATCCATGAAATTCTCCAAGCTGCCAGCCGCATGATGGTGCTGCAAGAACGCGATCTTGAGCATAAAATCTGCACGACGTTGACGGCCTGACCTGACTCGACAGTCATGCACGTAAAAACACGCACAAAAAGGCTTGTGGCAAATTTGCATGTTTAGAACTGATTAATAATTTTGATGGATTTACCCCCACCTTGAGTATAAGAAGAATTGATTTAAACCCAATCAGAGCAATTTGTTGAGGGAGATGAAGTGGATGCGAGGAATTCAACTCATGCCATGGTGTATGTCGAACCGACAGGCGATGTAACAGCTCGGCCATGACCTGCTATCGTCATTGCCGATTCTGTCAATACTTCAATCTGTCATGCCAAACGTTGTCCTGGTCGAACCGCAAATCCCCCCCAACACCGGCAATATTGCCCGCACCTGTGCTGCCACCCAAACCCCGCTACATCTTGTGGGGCCTTTGGGATTTCAGATCGATGATCGGCAGGTCAAACGAGCCGGACTCGATTATTGGCCGTACGTTGATTTGACCTATCACGAGAACTGGGACGCTTTCGCAAACGAGGCAACAAACCGGCGCGGTCGTCGTTTGGGCTTCACAACGCGCGGACGCCAACACTACTCCGAATTCGCATTTCAAGCGGATGACTGGTTGCTATTCGGGTGCGAAACAGCAGGTTTGCCCGAATCGGTACTCGCCACCTGTGACGACACTATATATATACCGATTCAGGAGCCTCGTGTCCGGAGTCTGAATCTCTCGGTGAGTGTGGCGATCGGGCTATTTGAAGCGTTACGCCAACTCCAAACCCCAAGACCCTAACGACCCTAGCACTGTGGCGATCGATGGTGATGTAGTCTCTGCGGTTGAGCTTGCGACTCCGAACCGATGGATTACGTCACCGCCCCAAGTTCGCCATAGTTTGCCCCGGAAGACGTGTAAATTTGATGAAAATTCTTTCCGGACAGCATAAGTAATCTGTATGTAAAATCCCAATCAACGAATACGAAATTGATTGCTATCGATCATTGCCGATCGTACGAACACACCTGTGACCTTTGCCACGCACACAACACTAAAAACGCTAAAAACTCATGGGAGTATGAGTTCAAGCACTGGAGTAGCCAAGGTTTCGGCTCCGCATCGCCGGAGTGCGCGTTAGGCTGCGATCTCTACGTAAAAACCGCAAACGAACCCAGGGGGAAGCGCTCACGGGGGAAAATATAGAACAGGATCTAGTTCCCCGCCCTAGTCCATCCCATTTACAAGAGCTCAGTATTTCTGATATCCGATCAAAATGCCGTTGAGTTCTCCCGAAGCCCATTTCTGGAAGCTTTACTCCGTAAAGCGTTGCGAGGGAATGTCGTATCTGGTCATCACACCAAAACAGACCTAAAAAACTTGGAATTCAGGCGGTATTCAGGGCTCGATATCTACGTTTTCACAGAGTGACTCACAATCTGAGTACACAGATTTCGGGGAAAGAATGTATCGTAATGACTTGCATTTAGGACATGATTTGCTAAACTATCGAGCTGAAACTTCAGTTGTGATTTATTCACCCTGATGTGACCGTTTCCGGTACTGTTTGCAGTACGCTCGTGTCTCTCGAATGTCGGGTCGTTTAACCCCGCTCGAAGCGTCGTTTTGGGTCTGTAGCTTGTCAAGATCTTGTACAAATCAGGAAAAGCAGGCTAACCTAATCCACAGCGAAATCGCGACTAGCGATCGAGACACTCTCTCCGACGCGCTTGGCTGACGAATCCCGTGAGTTTTCAGCGACATCGCCCATCCCTAACCCAATCGTTGCCTGACACGCAGTCGTTATTGGTTTGAGGTTGGCACAGAGAGCGCCCGTTCAGTCGTCTAAGGAGGTCGTTGCTTGAAACGCACGTTCCCACACTCAAACGCCCCCGAACCCATTTGCCAAATGGATTCAATTCCACATTCTGAAATGACTAAGCCAGTCTGTGGCGAAGGGCAGCGCCGAGTTCGCACGTCTGCGGCAGCGATCGGCCTTGCAATTTCGATGGGAGCCGCCACCATGGCACTCCCGAAACCAAGCAATGCGTCTGTTATTTCTGAAAGTAATAACGAAACTCGCAACGCTTCTAATGAAAAGCAACCCGAAACCTATGCGTTCGAGGGTCATCTCGAATCGGATGACCACGCGGTCAATAGCGAGGTGACCGCTCCGACGGATGGCCTAGCCTCGGCCTTAATGGTTCCGTCGATCGATAAAACAGCGGTCATCCCTGATGAAGCCTTACCAAACCCGGTTGAGCCTGAAGCGGTAGAGACCACAGAAACTGCTGTCGCTCCAGATACAGCCGTCGCTGAACCTCGATACCTTCAGTACACGGTTCGACGTAACCAAACCCTGTGGCAGATTGCATCCGCCTACCGAATTAGCCTGGAAGAGGTTGCCCAAGCAAACGGTATTTCCGCAGATGCTGCGCTCTACGTGGGTCAGGTTTTAAATATCCCCATTCATGACGGCATGAATCGGCGTCCTGAGTTTGATGTCATTGCTGATGCCAGTGAGTTTACGGCGAGTCGTAAAACTCTAGATAAGGCGATCGATGTACGTGGTTACTCCAACGACGAGCATGATGATGCGTCAGCTCCGGTCTCTGACCATGTGGCCTATGTTGCGCCGCTACTCAACGATGCATCGAAACTAGATAGCACCGGTGAGTTCGACCCCTCCACTCCGCGCAACAACCCAGAGCAAACCGCTACGACCCTTGGGACGCCCCATCGAGCGCTCATTTCGCGTCTGTCTCCGAGCTTTGAGGAGCTTGCACCTCAGTCCGAAATGACGTTTGTACCAAGCGTTCTCAATACTCGATCGAGCGTTGTGCATCGCGTGGCTCCAGGCGAAACCCTTTCTTCCGTTGCCAGCCGACACGGCGTAAATCTTGAGGCTCTGATTGCGGCCAATAGTATTGCCAATCCAGACAACTTGCAGCCGGGTCAAGAGTTGGTTGTACCGAGTTCATCCTCGTCTACGAGCCTGCTCCGTGGCTCGATCGCAGCGCTTCCCAGTGGAACGACCGATACAGAGTCAATCTCAGGAATCGTTGCTCCTAACACGCCCCGTGTGGCCGCTCCTGCCAGCCGGATTTCAGCCGTATCGCGTCGCGATCGTAGCTTTGAGTCGAGCTTGAACTCGCACGTTGTCTCGGCAACGACCCCCGCTTCACCTTCCCTGGTGACGGAGCCGTCAATGATGGCTGCTGCTACAACGACAACGGTAGAATCCAGCCCATCGATCGACTATGCCACGAGCCTGCGTGACGACATCGAGCGACTGCGTCTACAGACTCCAGTTAGTGCCGTTGCCAACACCCGTGATTCCGTCAACATCGCCGCTGTCTCCACACCCTTAGACATCGCTCATGACACGGATCGCAGCTTTAAGCCCGATCAAACTCGGGAAATGGCATCGCTGCGGGTTAACCCCGAATTTTCCGCTCGTGACTCAGTGCGTGAAGCCTCAACAGCGGCGACCAGCGGCAAGTTAGCAACCGAAGAAAATGCAATTTCCGGTGTTGTTGCGACCCCGAGTCCTGCTCCTCTGATGGCAAGTAGCGATGTGGGTGGCGTTGGAGCGGATGAACCGGACACGGTTGCGGTTGCGCCCCTTGGCTCGAGCAACTACGCGCCCGTGCTGCCACCTCGGTCAGTTTCGCCGGATATCCCGGCATTGGCTGCGGTTGGTGAGTATCTGCCGACGGTTGGCGCTCAGTTCAACGGTTATATCTGGCCTGCTCAGGGTGTTTTAACCTCGGGATATGGCTGGCGTTGGGGTCGGATGCACAACGGGATTGATATTGGCGCACCAACGGGAACGCCGATCGTGGCTGCGGCTCCGGGTGTCGTCACCTATGCTCGCTGGAATTCCGGCGGCTATGGCAACCTGGTAGAAGTCACTCATCCGGACGGTAGCTTGACGCTCTATGCTCATAACAACCGCATTGTGGTTGAAGAGGGCGAGCAAGTTGAGCAAGGTCAGCACATCGCGGATATGGGTAGCACCGGTTTCAGTACGGGTCCTCACCTCCACTTTGAGCTGCATTCTGCTGGTCAGGGTGTCGTTAATCCGATCGCCTATCTCCCCTAGATGCACTCAATCTGGTTCGCAGATTCTAGGCAGAATCTCTAGTTAAATCGTCGAGCCTGGGAGCAGCAGAGTTTTAATGATTCTGCTGCTCTTGATGTTTAGTCGGACGAAACCATGAGTGATTCCCACGTCAATCCGGCCATTGCTTCCGGCTCCACGGAGTCAACTTCGATCGCGGTTTGGGCTGATCGCTTAAACAAAACCTATCGCACCGGTTTTTGGCTAAACCGCAAAGTGGAATCGCTCAAGGATTGCTCGATCGCGGTTCCGGCGGGCGAGACCTTTGGTTTGCTGGGGCCGAATGGAGCGGGTAAGACGACGCTGTTAAAAATATTATTGGGGCTAGTCCAACCGACATCGGGACGCGCCACGATTTTGGGTCGATCGATTGGCGATCAAGGCGTGCGGCAACAGGTGGGCTATTTGCCGGAAAATCCGTATTTTTACGATTATTTGACGGGTTGGGAATTTCTCGGATTGATGGCGCAGTTGTTCGAGATTCCCCGATCGCAGCGATCGCAGCGCATCCTGCAATTACTGGAATGGGTCGGGCTGTCGGTCAAGAGCGCGAAGGGCAAGCAAATGCGGCAATATTCCAAGGGGATGCTGCAACGGGTGGGGATGGCGCAGGCGCTGATCGGCAACCCGGAGGTGATTTTTCTCGATGAGCCGATGTCGGGGCTTGATCCCTTGGGGCGCTACCAAATGCGCGAAATCATTCTGGCGCTGAAGGCTCAGGGCAAAACAATTTTTTTTAATAGCCACATCTTGAACGATGTGGAGGCGATTGCGATCGCGTGGCGATTTTGGCACAGGGCGAGCTGTTGTGTACCGGAACGCTCGATGAGCTGTTGGGAGGATCGGAGGGCTACCGGGTGAGCGGTCGGGGCGGTGAGATGGCAGCCTTGCGGATGGTGGTGAGCGGTTTGGATGCGAGCGGCGAGACCTGGCAAGGAACGCTCAATGGCGGTATCTCTGAGGCGATCGCAACGATCGACACGGCAGGCGGAACGGTGCTAAATCTGCGATCGGCACGTCCGAGTTTGGAGGATTTTTTCCTCAAGCAGTTGCGCGATCGGGGTTTAACCGTCAGCCGTTAGGGAGCCGATCGGGGGTGAACTTGACTGAAATTGCAGCAAACTGAGGTTTCGGTGGTTGGGGCAGGCTGATCGCGCGTCATAATGAAGGCTGTGTAACAAAACGTAAAGCAGCATCCGATATGCCTAGAGACCTGCGGGGATTTATTCAACTTCTTGAAGAGCGCGGCCAACTTCGGCGCATTACCGCGCCGGTAGATTCGGATTTGGAGATTGCTGAAATCTCCAATCGAATGCTGCAAGTCGGCGGCCCCGGTTTGCTGTTTGAGAATGTGAAGGGGGCGAAGTTTCCCGTCGCGGTGAATTTGCTGGGGACGGAAGAGCGGATTTGCTGGGCGATGAATATGGAGAAGCCCGAGGAGCTGGAAGAGCTGGGCAAAAAGCTGGGGATGTTGCAGCAGCCGAAACCGCCGAAGAAAATTTCCCAGGCGATCGATTTTGGCAAGGTGTTGTTTGATGTGGTCAAAGCCAAGCCGCTGCGCGACTTTTTGCCGCCCTGTCACCAGGTTGTGATCCAAGGCGACGACCTCAACCTCAACGATATTCCGATGATTCGCCCCTATCCCGGCGATGCGGGCAAGGTGATCACGCTGGGGCTGGTGATCACGAAGGATTGTGAAACGGGGACGCCAAATGTGGGGGTCTACCGGTTGCAATTGCAGTCGGACAAGACGATGACGGTGCATTGGCTGTCGGTGCGGGGCGGGGCACGGCATTTGCGTAAAGCGGCGGAACGTGGGCAAAAGCTGGAGGTGGCGATCGCCCTGGGCATTGATCCGCTGCTGCTGATGGCGGCGGCGACACCGATCCCGGTGGAGCTGTCGGAGTGGCTGTTTGCGGGGCTGTACGGCGGCGAGGGGGTGCATCTGGCGAAATGTAAAACCGTCGATCTGGAAGTTCCGGCACGGGCTGAGATTATTCTCGAAGGGACGATTACGCCGGGGGAAATGCTGCCCGATGGCCCTTGCGGTGATCACATGGGGTATTACGGCGGCGTGGAGGATTCGCCGCTCGTGCGCTTCCACTGCATGACCCATCGTAAAAATCCGATTTATCTAACAACGTTTAGCGGTCGTCCACCGAAGGAAGAGGCGATGATGGCGATCGCGCTTAACCGCGTCTACACGCCAATTTTGCGTCAGCAGGTGAGCGAAATCGTCGATTTCTTCCTGCCGATGGATGCCCTGAGTTACAAGGCGGCGATTATTTCGATCGATAAAGCCTATCCCGGTCAGGCACGGCGGGCGGCGTTGGCCTTTTGGAGCGCCTTACCGCAGTTTACCTACACCAAGTTTGTGATCGTGGTGGATAAGTCGATCGACGTGCGCGATCCGCGTCAGGTGGTCTGGGCGATTTCCTCGAAGGTCGATCCGGTGCGTGACGTGTTTATTTTGCCGAATACGCCGTTCGATACGCTCGATTTTGCCAGCGAGAAAATTGGACTCGGCGGACGCATGGGCATCGACGCGACGACAAAAATGCCGCCGGAGACCGATCACGAGTGGGGTGAACCACTAGAGTCCGATCCCGAGGTGGCGGCGACGGTGACCCAGCTGTTGGGCGGAATATGGTCTCAATGACATTGATTTGTCCGAAGTCGATCCGACGAAGTTCGGCTATCGGATGAGCTAAAAGCCCCATTCCAGCGCACCGTCAAGCTCGATAACCCAGATTTAATGCTGCGACTCCGAGCTGTTAACCTAACGATCGCGGCGGCTTAATTGTGCTGTGGGAATCTCTAGGCGGCTTCTTGCGAACTGACCTCGGACGTTTAAGAGTGCCGCAGGCCAATTCACGAGAAGCCGCAGAGATTTTTTCTGGGGAACCCGCAGAGCATGGCGATACAACTGAAGCCGATCGGCACGTATAAAACTGGAGTCTTCGACGAAAGTGCTGCTGAGATCGTGTCCTACGATGCAGCCACGAAACGTCTGTTTGTGGTGAACGCCCGAAGCGCGACGATCGATGTTTTGGACGTCAGTGGTTTAAAACGCGATGGTTCGGTCGATCCGATCTTGGCGTTTTCGATCGATGCAACAGCCTTAGGTGGGGTTGCCAATAGCGTTGATGTGAATAACGGTATTGTTGCCGTGGCGGTTGAAAACAACGATAAGCAAGCGCCCGGTGCTGTGGCCTTTTTCGATACAGACGGTAACTTGCTCAACAGTGTCACCGTCGGCGCATTGCCCGATATGCTCACCTTCACGCCCGACGGCACGAAAGTGCTGGTCGCCAATGAGGGCGAGCCAAACGCCGATTACACCAATGATCCCGTTGGGTCGGTCAGCGTGATCGACCTATCCGGCGGTGTCGCAAACGCGAGCGTGCAAACGGCTGGATTTGATGCCTTTGTCGGTCGTGAAGCGGAGCTGCGGGCTGCGGGTGTGCGGATTTTCGGCGCGGGAGCTAATGCCGCCCAGGATTTTGAGCCGGAATATATCGCCGTCTCCGCAGATGGTCGCCGTGCGTTTGTGGCGTTGCAAGAAAATAATGCCTTCGCCGTGGTCGATGTGACCAATGCGGCGATTCTGGATGTGATTCCCCTGGGTTTCAAGGATCACAGCCAAGCCGGAAATCAGCTTGATGCGAGCAACCGCGATGACGGGATTAATTTCCAGAATTATCCGGTATTGGGGATGTATCAGCCCGATAGCATGGATAGCTATACGGTAAACGGGCAAACCTACTACGTCACCGCGAACGAAGGCGACAGTCGCGACTATGACGGCTTCAGCGAAGAAGCGCGGATCGCCGATCTCACCCTCGACCCGACGGCGTTTCCCAACGCGGCGGAACTTCAGGATAATGCCGTTCTGGGTCGTCTCAATACGACGACAACCTTGGGCGACGATGACGGGGATGGTGACTACGATCGCCTGTTTGCCTACGGCGCTCGATCGTTTTCGATTTGGGATAGCAACGGTAGTCTCGTGTTTGACAGTGGCGACGCGATCGAAAAACTGATCGCCGCGCAACTGCCGGATCAGTTCAACTCCACCAACGACGAAAACGGCTCCTTTGACGATCGCAGCGACGACAAAGGCCCCGAACCGGAAGCTCTGACGATCGGCGAAATCAACGGTAAACCCTATGCGTTTATTGGTCTAGAACGGGTCGGCGGCATTGTGGTTTACGACATCAGTAACCCCACCGCGCCGGAGTACGTCACCTATGCCAACAATCGCGACTTTAGCCTCGATCTCGAAGACGATGCCGCCAAAGCCAGCGCCGTCGGTCTGGGTCCGGAAGGGCTGAAATTTATCGAGGCGATCGATAGTCCCACCGGACAATCACTGCTCGCCGTCGCCAGTGAGGTCAGCGGCGACACGACCGTATTCGCGATCGTTGACGCTGCGGACTCGACCCCGAACTTGACACCGAACCCGAACCCGAACCCGAACCCATCGGCTCTACCACCGATCGATATCAGCGGCGTTGACTTTAAAACCGAGAAAAACGAGCGTGTCTTACGTCAATTCGATGAGGCACTGAACGCCGTTTTCGATGACGGATTTACACCGCCACATATCCCGACACGATCGGCTTTAACGGCGGTGCGATCGCTCACTTTGTCCTCCACGGTCAATTTGAAGGACGCGAACCGAATTCAACCTTTAGCTCGCAAGGATATCTGGCGCTAAATTCAGATGTTCAGGTTGCGGTGTTGAAGGGTGAATTTACACCGATCGCACACTACATCGAATACGGTTTCAACGAAGGTCGTATGTTCTAAGACTTACAGACCCGTAGGGTGGGCATTGCCCACCCTACGGGTCTAAATTCGTTTCTAAATTCGTGCTTGACGGGGACGGACTAACCGCAGATTTGACTCGGTGAACACACTTCACCCAAGGCATCCACGCACACGGTCGCCTCACCATAATTGGGAATCCATACCGACCATGCCTCGGGCGCAATTTGTCCCATTAACAGCGCGTAATTACCACTGAACGGATGGGGCAGCACCTGTAACCGCACCCAGAGATCTGCGGCGAGATCCGATCGAGACGGCATCAGGGAGCAATGACCACTGAAAGCAGCGGGATTCACCTGGGGTTCGGCGATCAGTGATTCAGCGACGATGGTAGCCATGATTTTGACCTCGTGAGGCGATGGAGTGGAGCGATCGCTCGCAACCGTAATGGTCAACCTTGAGCGAAACTCTTGTATACATCGTTACCACTTTGAATTCATGCGTCAATGAATGATGACATTCTTAACGTAGAACGTTACGGAAGTCTAAGGGCATAGGCCGGGCTGTAAATCTGCGGTCAGACTTAGTCTTGGCTCTGACGCACGGCACAACTGCTGAGGGAATCGCAGTGACCAAGTTGATTGATCAGACGAATAAGTTGATGCAGGCGACCGTAATTGCTGCGGTTGAAGTGCAGCATCAGACGGGGAAGGCGCTCGGTTTCATCACCGGCTTCGTCGGGCAGTGCCGCCGTTTTTTCGATCGCCCCCGAGACGAGAATGTCGCTAAATTCGGCATTGAGCGTCGCGATCGCCGCATCGCTTAATTCGCCCTTCAGACGCAGCACCAGCCGATCGCCGACAAAACGCGACGAATGGTAGAAACGATAAAAATTACGCACGATTGCGGCTGCCGCCTCGGCATCCTCCACGATCGTATACAAGCTCAAATCATCCTTAGAAATCAGCCCTTGCGCCAAAATTTGGCCGCGTACATACTCTTCCCACTCATTCCAATAGCGATTTCCCGGCGGCTGCACCAGCACCAACGGAGCGGGGCCAAACTTACCCGTTTGCAGCAGTGTGATCGTCTCGAAGGCTTCATCCATCGTGCCAAAGCCGCCCGGAAAGAGCGCGATCGCGTCACTTTCTCGCAGGAAAAACAGCTTGCGTGTAAAGAAATACTTAAACGCAATTTCTTTCGCATCATTAGCAATGTAGGGATTTGCCGTTTGCTCGAAGGGGAGATCAATATTCAGGCCAAACGATCGCGTTGCCCCCGCCCCCTGATTAGCAGCGGCCATGATGCCACCACCCGCACCTGTGATCACCATAAAGCCATCATCCGCCATCTGAGCCGCAAATGCCTGCGCGAGATAATATTCCGGCGTCGTAGCCGAGGTGCGAGCCGACCCAAAAACCGCCACTTTCCGCACGTAGCGATAGGGGCGAAACGTGTCCATCGCACGGGTAATATCCTGGATCGCTTTACTCAGGATTTTCCAGTCGAGGCGATCGACATCGCGATCGGCCATCGTGCAAACGGCTTGTAGCGATCGTTCGATCCATTTACGATGCTCATGATCCGGCAGTGACTCGAGAGTTTTTTGAACCGTAGCATCCAATTTGACTGGCAAACGCTTCGGATAATAGACAGAATCGTTGTGCATATCGTTCATAGAACCGCCCGACCCAAGGGTCGCAATGGAATGTAGCGCGTGATACATTCCATTCTCGCATTCCCGCCCGATAACTGCGATCGCAGGGCAAATTAAACCCACGATTTACCGCCCAAGCCCATCATTTCCAGGTGTACTTCTCGATGTGGTTGGATTGCCCATTGAATTGCGATTCATTCAGGAAGGTCAAATCATGAAGATGCTATATTGAACCCACTTAAGTATTGGTCAGACGCGAGCGGATTGAGCGCAAAGATTCATCCGAGTCGAGCCTCGCTCCAAGGTGCAAATGCTTGATTTTCTATACAGTTCCCAGAACGTTCAATGCCTACTCGTCGGATAGACGTGCTGTTTACACTGCTAGTTTTTTAAGTTATTAACAGTTTGACACTATGCATCTTGCTCAGTAGAGCGACTCTTACGATCGGGGCGATATTCCAGCAATTATAGACATGAGCAATATTTTCTCTAAACTGCGTGACTTCGTCGGATTAAACGAACCGGTCGATTACGACTACGAATACGACGAAACGGACGGTAGCACCTACACCAACCTCTATCCTCAAGCGGCAGGAATGCCCGCAACTGCTCCGGTGGGCTCCAGTACAGCGACCGCTCTGAGCTCATTTAGCTCCACCGATTTAAGTTCCAATCTTTCCAACCCCAACCCCATGAATTCCGTTTCCCCCATGACACAATCGAGCAACGTAATTGGATTACCGGGTGTCGGTAATGCTTCGGAAGTGGTGGTGATGGAACCGCGCACATTTGAGGAGATGCCCCAGGCGATTCAAGCCCTGCGTGAGCGTAAATCTGTGGTGCTGAATCTAACGATCATGGACCCGGATCAGGCACAACGCGCGGTGGACTTTATTGCGGGCGGAACCTATGCCCTGGATGGTCACCAAGAGCGCATTGGTGAAAGTATTTTCCTATTCACGCCAAATTGTGTACAGGTCAGCACCCAAGCGGGGGTTGTGCATGAAGTTGCGCCGGGCATGGCGGCACGTGCGCCCCAAGTCTCAAACGGTACACCGCCGTCAAGCTGGACTACCGATTTCCGCACGGCTCAATCCTAAACCAAACGCACCAGTCGGCATCATCCACCCCGTTCAATCAGCGAGTCAGCAAATCTGTATTCGTTGTGAGGGGTCTTGCCCATTCCACCCAAGTTAAAAAAGGAGCGACTCCACCCGCGATCGCTCTTTTTTTATGACCTATCGATGTCTTTTCGATCGAGTTTGGCACGGACACCGGACGCCTTAATCAACTCAAACTGAAACCACACCCTCTAAAATTCTAGAGTTGAGCGAGTGCCTAGAAAGGGGTTAACGTGACTGTGAAATTAGGGATTATTGGCGGCGGCATGATGGCGGAGGCGATCGCCTCACGCTTGCTGAAGTTGGGAATTTACCAACCGGAGGAGGTGCTGGTGTCGGAGCCGAACACTGACCGTCAGGCGCTTTGGCGCGATCGCTACGGGGTCGCGGTGACGACAAATAACGCGATGATCGTGAGTATGGCGACGGTGGTTTTATTGGCCATTAAGCCGCAGATGTTGCCCCTGGTCAGTGCCGATTTAGAAGGGGTGGCGATCCCGGAGAACGGACAGGCGATCGTCTCGATTTTGGCCGGAACTCCCCTGGCGACACTGGAAGCGGCGTTTCCCGATCGCGCTGTGATCCGGGTGATGCCGAACACTCCGGCGACTGTGGGAGCGGGGATCTCGGCGCTGGCCTGGGGATCGCGGGTACGGATAGCTGATCGCGAGGTGGCGCGGCGTCTCCTTGGTGCGGTCGGCGAAGTGGTCGAAGTGTCAGAACCGCAGCTTGATGCGGTGACGGGGCTGTCCGGGTCAGGGCCGGGTTACGTGGCGTTGATCGTCGAAGCCTTGACCGATGGCGGCGTGGCGGTGGGCTTGGCGCGGCCGATCGCGGCCAAGCTCGCCGTGCAAACGGTGTTTGGTACGGGTCAGCTTTTGGCAGAAACGGGCATCCATCCCGCCGAACTGAAGGATCGCGTCACCAGTCCGGGTGGCACGACGATCGCCGGGATCGCCACCTTGGAAGCGGCAGGCTTACGATCGGCGTTAATTTCCGCCGTGCAGGCCGCAACGGCGCGATCGCGTGAACTGGGTCAGGGTTAGACGTGATTGATGGATTAGCCGTTGGACTTCTGTACCAAGATGGATCGATCAACCCAATCGATCCGAATCTCACAGATCGATCATTCTGAATCGACCGATGCGTGGGACACTTTGTTACGTTGACACGCGATGATCGGGATCAATTCAGGTTAGATGGTTCATATTTCAGCGAATAGAATCTATGCAATTCATAGAGCCTACGGAATGTATGAATCATCAAAATCGATCCCCGATCGTGTGAATAAAGGCTAAAGAGGACTGCAACGATGTGCGGAATCGTCGGCTATATCGGAATGCAAGCCGCTAGTGATATTTTGCTGGCCGGACTGCAAAAACTGGAGTATCGCGGCTATGATTCGGCAGGAATTGCCACCATTAGCAAGGCTCAACTCCGGTGCGTTCGCGCCAAGGGCAAACTCGAAAACCTCCGGCAAAAGCTCCACGGATCGGAAGATCCGGCCACGATCGGGATTGGTCACACGCGCTGGGCAACGCATGGTAAGCCCGAAGAGCGCAACGCCCATCCCCATCGCGATCGCACAGGACGGGTCGCGGTCGTGCAAAACGGCATCGTCGAAAATTATCGCGAACTGCGTCAGGAACTCACCGCCAAGGGTTACGAGTTCCTTTCCGATACCGATACCGAAACCATTCCGCATTTGATCTCCGATCGCCTCAAAGAGCTGCAAGAACCCCAGGTCTCGGGTGAATCAGAATCGGTCTGTACCTCCGATCCTTCGCTGTTTTTTACCGCTGTGCGTCAAGTAGTGGCACGGCTCGAAGGGGCATTCGCGATCGTGGCGATCTCCGCTGATTTTCCCGACGAAATGATCGTGGTGCGTCAGCAAGCGCCGCTGGTGATTGGCTTCGGTCAAGGCGAGCTATTTTGCGCGTCGGATACACCGGCGATCGTGCCTCACACTCGTGCCGTACTCAATCTCGAAAATGGCGAAATTGGCCGCCTAACTTCCCTGGGGGCGGAAATTTATAGCTTTGAGGGCAAACGCCTCACTAAAACGCCCCGCCTGCTCGATTGGAACCCGGTTTCCGTCGAGAAACACGGATTCCGTCACTTCATGCTCAAGGAAATCCACGAGCAACCGGGCGTTGTACGTGACTGTCTCGCCGCCTATTTTGATAGCCACTGGACACCCGAAACGCGGGTTTCGCCGGTGACCTTGGGGCTAGAAGATGCCCTGTTAGACGGCCTGGAAAACGTCCAAATTTTGGCCTGTGGTACGAGCTGGCACGCGAGCCTAGTGGGTAAATATCTGCTGGAACAATTGGCCGATATGCCGACGCTGGTGCAGTATGCCTCGGAGTTTCGCTACTCGCCCGCTCCCAAACGCCCGAATACACTGACGATCGGCGTGACCCAATCCGGCGAAACGGCGGACACCCTCGCCGCGTTGGAGATGGAACAACAGCGCCGCCAGCACGACACTGGAGCTGATCTCGCCCGCCTACTGGGCATCACCAACCGCCCCGAGTCGTCCCTCGGTCAGCTCGTGCCGAATATCATCGACACCCACGCGGGCATTGAAATTGGGGTGGCGGCAACGAAAACCTTTGTCGCGCAGGTGATGGCATTTTATGCGCTGGCGATCGATCTTGGGGTGCGACGTGGCCTGATCGACGCCGATCGGGCGATGGCCTTAATCGAAGGCTTGCGCCAGATTCCCCAGGCGATCGAAACGATTCTCGCGACCCAGGAAAGCCGGATTGAAGAGTTGGCTCATGATTTCAGTGAGACGAGCGATTTTATCTTCTTAGGACGCGGAATTAATTTCCCGATCGCCCTAGAGGGTGCGCTCAAACTGAAGGAAATCAGTTACATCCATGCCGAGGGTTACCCGGCGGGTGAGATGAAACACGGGCCGATTGCCTTGCTCGATGCGCGGGTTCCGGTTGTGGCGATCGCCATGCCGGGAGCGGTGTACGACAAGGTGTTATCCAATGCTCAGGAAGCGAAGGCACGGGATGCGCGGCTGCTCGGCGTGGTTCCCGATAATGATCCCAACGCCGTCGAACTATTCGATGATGTGCTGCCCGTGCCGCCGGTGGAGGAGGTGTTATCGCCGATCGTGGCCGTCATTCCGCTGCAATTGTTGTCGTACTACATCGCCGCGCGGCGTGGTCTAGACGTGGATCAACCGCGCAATTTAGCCAAGTCGGTGACGGTGGAGTAAATCGGTTCGAGCGGACGAAGACCCCAAAGCCCTCTGCTACCAGAGCAGTACCCGATTGGGTTAAGGCATCGGTTTCCCAAAGACCGCGTTTCGACTCCGCTCAATGCTCATTGAGTCAATTTTGAGAGATGTCTTAACTAAATCAGGTTTTGCCATACAACCCACTAGTACAAACTAATACAAAATTTCGAGGGTGACCGATGCCTCGATCATCTGTTCACCACCTTCGACCGCCGAACGGCTCATAAAATCGCCATAGGCAGCGGCTTCATTCCGGATCGAAGTGGTGGGCATCGGGGTGGAGTAGCCGATGTAAATCTGACCGATCGATCGAGCCGCTAGTCCGAGGGTGTCCAACACCACATCGGCTTGCTCACGGGCGTCCAGGGTTGCCGCCCGCAGAGCCGCACTGCGAGCCGTGGCGATCTCCTGATCGGAACCGACGAAACTTAGCCCTGAAATACGGGTTGCACCTTCGGCGGACGGTTCATCGATAATTTCGCCGACCGCTTCGGTTTCGACCCGAAAGCTAACGATATTCGAGGCCATATACTCCGAGATGCGCGATCGTCCATCGTCGTTGGTGTACACAGGCGCAAGCTGGATGCCTTGAGTTTGGAGCTGATCGACGTTTTGGCTTTTGAGGTAGGAGACGATCGCCTCCGAGGCGGCGGCGGCCTGAGCTTGGGCGTCCTCGGCGGTACGGGCGCGGATCTCAACGCCGAGACTGACCTGGGCGATCGTGGCGGGGATGGCAATGCGTCCCTGGCCGGTGACGGTGAGGCGGCTAGGGGTCGGCTCTGCGGCGATCACGGGTAGACCGGCAGTATTCCAGGCCAGCAGCGCCGCACAGGCAAGGCGGGCGATCGGGTTTTGGACGGTGCGGCGAAGTTGAAGCATGGCGTTAAACGGTTAAACGGTTAAACGTGAGTCACGTTTGCGAGTGGTTAGTATCAAGGACAAGGAGCTATGACTTTAGAAGCAATCGGGGCGCTAAAAGTTGCCCAGCCGATCGAGGTCGTTGGGATCAATGCCATTTAGACGGGCGTAGGTCAGGTTGAGGCGATCGAGATCGGCGTAGTGAAAATTGGCATCCGTGAGGTCAGCACGATAAAACGAGATGTTATGACCGCGTGTCCAGCGAAAATCCGTACCGATCGCCCGCACATCCGTACCGTTCAAATCACCGATATACGCCCCGTTAAACTTCGCCTGACAAAGATTCGCTCCGGTTAGGTCGGCGTTATACAACTGAGCGTAGGAAAAATCCGCACGATAGGCGATCGCAGTGTGGGCGATCAGTTGGTTCCCCTGGGCAAAATGGGCGATGACCTCACTCAGGTTAGCGCGATGAAGCTGTGCGCCCGTGAGGTCGGCGTGACGTAGATTTGCACCCCGTAGATCCGCGCCGATCAGGTTGGCTCCGCGCAGGTTGGCGCGTTCGAGGTTGGCATTACGGAGATCGAGGCTCATGGCGTCGATTTGGCTCAGGTCTGCACCGTGGAGGTCAAAGCCACGCAACTCCAGGGAGGCAAGATTCACACCACGCAGATCGATCGCGGTGTCGGGGTGCGATCGTCGCCAGGATTGCCACGCATGTTTGCCGGTGTGTAACTGGGAGAGATGAAGTTCGTTCGCCATAGCCTCGGACACTAAAATCCAACAGGTTGATGCTGTTGCTCAGAGTGAAATGAATGATATCGGGTGCTGTGAGGAAGAAAACCGGCTGGCATGATGCACAACGGTTTGAGGATGCGTGTTCATTGTCTCACTCGTTCGCCGGTCTGGTGGGTTTGGCGGCGGGAATGGGAGTTATGATCGGGTTACCTGTTCGCGTACATCCGAGACTGTGCGTCTACGTTACAACCTATGGTTACGCTTGAATTCCGCCAAATTTTGACACCGGATCATCCGGATTTTCCTGCGGTCATCGCACTGTACGAGGAAGCCTTTCCGGCTCAGGACGGATCTCGATCGCCTGGATTTGTCGCAAATTAAGTTCAGAGAAGACCCAGCTTTGGGGTGGCTACGTGGCACAGGAGTTGGTCGCGATCGCGATGGTGGATTTTTTGCCAGAGTCGGAGGCGATGTTATTAGGTTATCTGGCGACGGCGTCCCATTTGCGTAACCAGAAGTTGGGGTCACGCCTATTGGAACACGTGATCGGTTTAGCGATGGCGCAATCTCAGTTACTAATCCTCGAGTTGGAGCATCCAGATTGGGGCGACGATCAGGAGTTACGGCGGCGGCGAGTGTCGTTTTATCAGCGGTTTGGGGCAAAACTGTTAAAGGATATTGTCTACTGGTTACCGGCGTTGGATGGTCACACTCAAACGGAAATGGTGTTAATGGTGGTCGATCCTCAGCATCGCCGTCAGTTATCGGCGGGTTTGGTACGGCAATTGGTTCGGGAGTTGTATACGTGGATTTATCAGCAAGATCCAGGCGATCCGATTTTTGCGTGGTTGGAGACGATCGAGGGGGATGTGGAGTTGGTTGGTTAGAGTTTTTGTTAATAGGTTAAGGGGTGTAAGCGATGAACACGACTCGCACGCAACCGAATGTCCGCGCCAGCATTCGGCGCTGGAGCGGGTTGGGATAGATTCGGTGGCGGTTTCGTGCTTTCACTGGCGGGTTGGGCTAACGCTCTCTGATGATGTTACACAATCCGCCCTGGACTTGGACTGAGCTTGTCGAAGTCAGGGCGGGGCTTGAGACCCCTATTATTTTGGTCAAGAGATAGGTCTTGATTGTCTACAATCAGGGCAAACGCATACTCAAAATTTTTTTGCTCAAAGTCGGTAAGTCGAAGGCTGAGCGTAGTCGAAGCCTGGGTTTCTCGCGAAAAGTGGCCGCACTATCTGCTTCGCAGACGCTACGCGAACGACTACGCTCAGTGCTTGAACTACCGCTTTTAGGGCATTGAAAATTAGTATGCGTTTGCCCTGTGTCTACAATCGAAGTAATAGCTAAAATTGACTCAGGTGGGGTATGTTGTTGAGTGGCGAGTTCTGAACACCGTATGGTTTGGGCTTCCGCCAAACAACGCCAAAATCTCATCATTCGTCGGCAGCGGCCCGATCGCCCCCACTCCCAGCGTTGTCAACGCCCCCGCTGCACAGGCATAACGCATCACCCTCCCGCAATGCCGCCCCCTCCCCCGCTAAAATCCGCCTCACCGCGATCGCACCACTGCGCCAAAAACGCCGCCACAAAACAATCCCCCGCCCCCGTCGTATCGATCGCCTCGACCGCAAACCCCGCTACCTCACCCGATAACGCCCCCACTTGGTAGGCGCAACCGCGATCGCCCCGCGTTACGATCACCCCCTGCGCCGCCGGAAACCGCGCCGCCAGCTCCGGCGGATCATCCGTATCCAGCAAATATCGCGCCTCCTCATCGGAAAACTTCAGCCAGTCGGCCTGGGTCAAAAACCGCAAAATCCGATCGCGCGGCGTCTCCGGCAGATCCAACCCCGGACGCGCCCCGTCAAATTCCGCCCAAAACACCGATCGCCAATTTACATCGATGAACACCGACGTTAGCGACTGCTTCGCCATCCCCACCGCCTGACGAATCGCTCGCCCCGTCGTCGGCAGCGCTAGCCCTAATGTCCCCGTCACCAACCAATCCGCCCGGACGATCGCTGCTGGTTTCACCTGCGCCGCCTCAATCCGAGCATCGGCAAAATCCGCCGACGAAATCACTGCCGTATCGTCGCGATCGCCTGTCCCAAACCCGACAAACCGTCGATCACCGCTCCCGTCTCGCTCCACATACACATGCCGCGTCGGTACAGCCTCAAGCTGAGATACCATCGACACGTCTACCCCTTTCGACTCCAACACCGTCAACAGCGATCGCCCCGCCGCATCATCCCCGATCGCGCTGATCAACCCCACCGGCACACCCAACGTCGCCAACCCACAGGCCACATTCGCCGGAGCGCCACCCGGTTGCAACATCCAGCCCACATCCGGATCGCGGAGACAGTCGATCAGAATTTCACCCAGGCAGAGAAGACGGGGATGGGACATAATTTTAACTATGCTTAAAGTATGCGTCTGAATGGGCGTCAGGAACAGCGACCAGCCTATTTTTAGGCCAAATTCTAGGCTAAGTTTTAACTAATTTTCCCATGTCCCAGCCTATCACGTGGTCTACGACGGCGACTGTAACCTCTGCGTTACCCTGGTGCAACTGCTCGAACGCCTCGACGCCGGTACGCGCTTCGCCTATATCCCGATGCAGGATCTCGATGTACTCACCACCTATGGCATCACGCCGCAAACCTGCGAATTGGGGATGATTTTAATCGACGCCGCAAACCCTGATCGACGTTGGCAGGGCAGCGACGCCGCCGAGGAAATCGGGCGAATTTTGCCAGCGGGTGAGCTGTTCGTCAAGGCGTATCGCGCCGTGCCGGGACTGAAAGCGACGGGCGATTGGGTTTACACCGAGGTGCGGGATAACCGCTACGATTGGTTCGGACGTCGCCGCGAAACCTACCGATCGCCCTACACCGCGACGGTGACCCCCGCGTCTACTCCTATGACCTAACACCTTCTAACCCTGTCATGACCGCGCTTGCTCCTGCCGATCGCCTGATTATTCCCCTGGATGTTCCCGATGTTGACACCGCGATCGCCCTCGTCGATCGCATCCCCAACGCCACCTTTTGGAAAGTCGGCCTAGAGCTATTCGTCAGCACCGGCCCCGCACTAATCGAACAGCTCAAAGCACGCGGTAAACGCATTTTCCTCGACCTGAAATTTCACGACATCCCCAACACCGTCGCCGGAGCCTGTCGCGCCGCCGTTCGCTATGATGTGGACTTGCTGACGCTGCACGCCACCGCCGGACGTGCCGCCCTCCAAGCCGCCGTGACCGCTGCCCAGGAGGGCGCCGATGCCACCGGCTGCACACCACCGATGCTCTTGGCGATCACACTGCTGACCAGTTTAAATTCGCGCGATCTGGCGTTTGATTTGAAAGTGCCGATCGAGCTACCGGAATTTGCCCTGGAGATGGCGAAATTGGCGCAGGAATCGGGACTTGGTGGGGCGGTGTGTTCTCCCCATGAGGCCGCAGAATTGCGCCGGGTTTGCGGTTCGGAGTTTACGATCGTCTGTCCCGGCGTGCGTCCGAACTGGGCGAGTCAGGGGGATCAAAGTCGGGTGATGACACCGGCAGAGCGATCGCGGCAGGTGCGAATTATTTGGTGATTGGTCGCCCGATCACCCAGGCGGATGATCCTGCTGCGGCGTTTGATCGGGTTTGCGCCGAACTGTAGTTTCGTCGTGGCACGATACAAGATCTGGTTGATGGTCAAATTCAATCAAAA
The DNA here is from genome assembly GCA_012033105.1 of Coleofasciculaceae cyanobacterium RL_1_1. Taxonomy (GTDB): domain Bacteria; phylum Cyanobacteriota; class Cyanobacteriia; order Cyanobacteriales; family Geitlerinemataceae; genus RDYZ01. The sequence continues at coordinate 1,816 of JAAUPN010000011.1, read as the reverse complement.
ACGAAATATTCTGACTCTGTTCTGCCTTCCTCAACACCGCGTTTCGACTCCGCTCAACGCTCTCAGTGTGTTTTGAGGATGGTTATGCTATCGTCCCCGCACAGAGCGTGGGAACGATGCAACACGTTTAGCTGAGTCGTGGTGAGACTCAGCCCAAAACGGCTGCCACCACCTCGGTTAACTGCACCCGTCCCGTTAACCCCGGCAGTTTTTGACCCGCGTGGGTGCTGCCGAGTTGGGCGATCGTTGCCATTGTAAAGGTGCGGGTGGTGGTGTCGCTAATGGTGGCGATCAGGTAGTCGGTATCACGCACGGTTACCACGCCGATCAGTCCGTCGGTTTTGGTTTTGAACTGCACCGCCTGGGAACCGATCGCCCCACGATCGCCAACTTTCAAGGACTCCACCGCTAACGGTTTGACAAAGCCAGACTGCGAGATGATCGCGATCGTTTCCTTCGCGGTCGCTACCGTCGCCCCGGCGAGGGATTCCGTTTTGCGTAAGCGCAACCCCTGATGACCCTGCGCTGTTCGTCCCAACACCGGCACACGCTGATCGTCGATCGTCAGCCGCAACAACCGTCCGCCCGTGGACGCCAAAATCAACGCCTGCCCAACGCTCACGGGCTGCGCGATCAAGACACGATCGTCTTCCTTGAGTTTAATCACCGTTAAGCCGCGAGCCGTGATGCTCGTCAGTTCCGCCAGCTCGATCCGCTTGAGTTTACCGGAGGTCGTGACGATGAGCAGGTGTTTCGCTGTGGCTGGATTGTTGAGATCCTCAAGGATAAATTGTGACACCACTGCGTCCGGATCGCCCTGAGCCGATGGTGGCAGTAGCGACACCGCTGCATCACCGCGCCCACGCCCGCTAGTCACGGGTAAATTACCGACCTCAGTGGCGTAGACCTTGCCGTCACGGCAAACCGAAATGAGTTGCCGATCAGTGCGTGTCGTAAACCGGGCGATCGGCAGATCATCGCCGCTGTCGAGTACGTCGGGAATATCCGCATTTTGCTGACGCTAGCCGTTTTCGGGGTGAGCCGTCGCACGTAGCCGCGATAGGTCGCCTCGATCGCCGCATCCTCCGCTTGGATTTCTAGCTCTAGCGGCATCGCGGGTTCGGGCGTGGCCGCCTTTGTGCTGCCCTTTGTTGGGGCAGGACGGTTATCGGTAGCGACCTCACCATCCACGGTGATGATGCGCGTACGACGGGAATCGCCAAACTGTTTTTTGAGCGATCGCAACTCTTTCTTCAGCGCTTTTTTAAATTCGCTCTCACTATTGAGCAACAGGTGTAGCCGATCGCGCTCCTGTGTTAAGTCGGCAATTTCATCGCGTAAATTTTGCTGCTCTAGACCGGTTAAACGACGCATCGGCATCGCCAGCACCGCATTCGCTTGGGCTTCGCTAAAGTCAAATTCCGCGTAAAACCGCTGTTTCGCCGTACCGCCGTCGGGTGCGTTGCGTAAAATCGCGATCGCCTCATCGAGTCGAGCGAGCATTCGCTGAAGTCCATCGAGCAAATGTAGACGCGACTCCACACGATCAAGCTCGTGGCGGTATTGCCGCGTCAGGGTTTCGGTGCGGAAATCGAGAAAATGTTGCAGGATCGCCCGCAAGCTGAGTTCGACGGGCTGGCGATCGACCAGTGCGAGGAAGATTGCGCCGAAATTTTGCTGAAGCTGGGTTTGTTTATAAATCTGCGCCAGAATTTTCGATCGATTCGCATCGCGTTTGAGTTCGATCACGACCCGAACACCGTCGCGATCGCTTTCGTCACGCAAATCCGAAATGCCGACGATTTTGCCCTCGTTG
>JAAUPN010000010.1 GCA_012033105.1 Coleofasciculaceae cyanobacterium RL_1_1 | reverse complement strand
TAAGTAGACCAAGAAAATAAATCGTGCTTCAGCGTAAGATCGCACTATTCGCTGCACGAAGGCTACGCCAACGACTACGCTCAGTGCTCATTGACCCTCTGGCTTCAAGCAAACCGTCATTTTTAGCTTGGGCTACTTAGATGAGATAGGACTTACACAAGGTCTGTGAAAATACGTCTGGAGAGTCCTGGCCTAATCGTCGTGGGCGTAGCGACGATAGAGAAAGTCGAGCGCTTCGTTACGCAATTCGTAGTAGCGCGGGTCTTCCATCATGCGGCCACGATTGCGCGGGCGTGGAAAGTGAAGGTCTAGTGTTTCGCCGATCGTGGCGGCGGGGCCGTTGGTCATCATCACGACGCGATCGGCGAGATAGAGCGCTTCGTCGATATCGTGGGTGATCATCAGCACGGTGATTTTGTGGTCGCGCCAAATCTCTAGGAGTTCGTCTTGTAGTTCTTCGCGTGTGCTCGGATCGAGCGCTCCGAAGGGTTCATCGAGAATCAGCACCTTGGGACGAATCGCGAGGGCTCGGGCGATCGAGACCCGCTGTTTCATGCCGCCGGATAGCTCGTTGGGACGTTTGTTGGCGGCTTCGGTGAGGCCGACCATTTCGATATGTTCATCGGTGATGGCGTCCTGTTCGGCTTTCGAGAGATTTGGAAAAACGGTTTCGACGGCGAGATGGACGTTTTCGTAGGCGGTTTTCCAGGGGAGCAGGGCGTAGTTTTGAAACACCACCATGCGATCGGGGCCGGGTTCAACGATCGGGTTATCTTCGAGATTGACAATGCCGGTGGTCGGCTCCGTAAAGCCCGAAATCATGTTGAGCAAGGTGGATTTACCACAGCCAGAGTGACCGATCACACAGATAAATTCGCCTTCCTGGACGGCTAAATCGATGTTTTCAATCACCGTGTAGTCACCCGTGGGGGTGGGATAGACCTTGGAGACATTTTTGAGCTCCAAGAACGGCGAATTCGTTTGAGGGAGGGTATCGAGAGTGGTGGAATTCAAGGTTTGCATAACTCAATCACGACGAGGAGCGGACGATCAAACGGCTGAAGGGGGGACGATGACATCACCTCCGGGGGATAGCGACGACACCAGATACGGACTCGGCGGATCGTGACTAGCTGGATAATCCGATCGCCACTTCGCGAATCACCACATCCCGTTTGATCTCTAGACTTTTGAGGTACTCGATCGGATAGTCCGGATCGAAGGTGGTGCCATCCATCAGGGTGAGCGGCTTGCGATCGCGTGGAGCGCTGGGCAGTTCGAGTTCCCGTGCAGCTTCGGAGAAGACATCCATACGATTGATCCGCTCGATCGTCTCAACCCAATTTTTCGGGAATGGCGTCAGATCCCAGCGAGCCATCTGCGCCAACGTCCATAGGGTGTGGACGGAGTCGGGCGCGTTGCAGCGATCGAGGAAAAACTGGTTGAACTTCAGCTCTTCGGTTGGTTCGCTGCCGTCACCGCGATCGTAGGGCGAGAAGAACCCCGCCGAGGCAAACTCACCCGCTGCACCGAGATATTCGTCTTGCTGGAGGAACCCGAGGACTTCCTCACGGTTGCGGCGATCGTCGCAGTACTCGCAAGCTTCGAGCAGCGCCTTCACCAGGGCAATATGGGTTTGAGGATATTTCTCCGCCCAATCTTCCCGCACCCCGAGGACTTTCTCCATATGACCGGGCCAAAGGTCAAGATCAGTCGCCACCACTGTACCGAGTTTTTCGGCCACAGCGCGAGAGTTCCACGGTTCACCGACGCAGTAGCCGTCAATGTTGCCCTGCTTGAGGTTGGCCACCATCAGTGGGGGCGGCACAACACACAGGCTCACATCCCAATCGGGATCGATTCCGCCACTGGCCAGCCAGTAGCGCAACATCAGGTTATGCATCGAGGCGGGATGCACCATCCCAAAGTTGTGGACGCGATCGGGATCGTGGGCTGTATAGTCCTTGAACTGCTCCAGGGTTGTAATACCGTCATCGATAATCCGCTTACCCCAGGTGATCGCATTACCATTGCGTGACAACACCATGGCAGAGCAAATCGGCACAGAGGCTTTACCGCGCATTCCCAAGGTCAGGGCTAGCGGCATTCCCGCCACCATTTGCGCGGCATCTAGCTCACCGGTGGCGATCGCTTCGGCTAGCGCGTTCCAACTGGGTTGACGGCTCAGGGTCACGTTCAGGCCGTATTCTGCAAAAATGCCTTTCTCTTGAGCGACCACGAGGGGAGCGCAGTCGGTGAGTGGAATAAAACCGAGGTCGAGGGTTGTTTTTTCGAGGCCACTGGTGGAGGTGGCGATCGGCGCGGCTGCCGGTGTTTTGACTTTTTTCTTACTGCGTTTCTGCTGATTGAGAAAATAGGTGACTTCGTTACGCAGGGTGTAATAGCTCGGATGATTGACCACGTCCATCCGGTTGCGCGGACGCGGAATGGGAACGTCTAGCACCTGTCCCACGTGGGCGCTCGGCCCGGTGGTGAGCATCACGACGCGATCGCTCAACAGCAGCGCTTCATCCACATCGTGGGTCACCATGATCGCCGTGACCTTGTTAGCCTGACAAATATTCATTAATTGCTCTTGCAAACCACCACGGGTGAGCGCATCGAGCGCCCCGAAAGGTTCATCCAGTAGCAGCACCTTCGGACGAATCGCAAAGGCACGGGCGATCGCCACCCGCTGTTTCATCCCCCCAGAAATCTGGTTCGGATAGTTATCAGCGGCTCGCTGTAGTCCCACCATCTCGATGTGGTGTTCGATGATCTCTGATCGTTCCGCCTTCGACATCCCCGTAAACACCGTATCCACCGCCAGGGCAATATTCTGCCGCACCGTCTTCCACGGCAACAGCGAATAGTTTTGGAACACCACCATGCGATCGGGACCCGGTTCGGTCACCTGACGCCCTTCGAGAATGACACCGCCAGAACTCGGAGAATCCAGCCCCGCGATGATATTGAGCAGGGTCGATTTACCACAACCGGAATGGCCGAGCAGCGTAATGAACTCGCCTTGCTGCATCGTGACATCGATGTTGGTCAGCGCAATGTATTCGCCACCATCCGGCAAGGCAAAAATTCGGCTCACATGATCGACATCAGAATAGGCAAACTTTCTGGTAAACGGCAGGTTTCACCGTTTTGAGGTACGCCAAGGCGTTCGGATTCAGTGGGGCTCGTAGTCATGGCGGGGGAAGGAAAGCAGGAGGGGCGAACAGAGATCCGGAGTGGGAATCCGGTAGGGGTGAGCCGAACTCACCCGCATTACAGGGAAATCAGGGAAAGCAGGGCTTTTGATGTGTTTTGTTGGGGAACGGACTGCACCTTGCCGCTCGCCGACTCACCAACTCATCAATTTGACCCAACCCCGCTTTGCCTGATTCAGGTTGCGTACTTAACGCAGGGCGAACAGTTTGGGGCGACCCGCGCGGATGTCAAAGCCGTTGAGGTAGCCCACCGGGTCGGACGGGTCAAACTCACGACCATCGATGAAGACGCTGCCCGGTTCGACTTTCATGCGATCACTCGGAATCTCGCGACCCATCGCTTTCGCGACTTCTTCATAGATTTCGTACGGATAGATTTTGTTGATAATCTCGTCCGCATCCGCCGGATACTCTTTCAGATCGATTTGGTTCCAGCGAATCATCTGCGTCAGCAACCACACACCGTGGGAGGTGTACGGATAATTGGCATTGTCCGGCGGTGTCATGTAGTCTGTGCCTTCAATGTAGTTAAACAGGTTGAAGTCCGGGATCGGGGTGGTGCGATCCTTTTCGTCAAAGCCACCGTAGTTATAGGTTCCGGTCATCGACGCTTTGGCATAATCCACCTTGGCGTTGACGTAGGGACGACCCGAGATGATTTCGACGACTTCGAGGCGATTTTCCGGTACATCGCAGTATTCGCAGGCTTCGATCGTTGCGGCCACCAACGCCCGCGCCGTATTCGGATTAGCCTCGATCCAAGCTTCCATCGTGCCGAGAACTTTCTCAGGGTGACCTTTCCAGACATCGCGATCGACCGTCGCCGTGAAGCCGACCCCATCGAACACCGCCCGCTGATTCCACGGTTCACCGACACAGTAACCGTCCATCGTACCGGCCTTCATGTTTTCCACCATCTGCGGCGGCGGAATCACGATCAGCTTGACATCATTTCAGGATCGATGCCCATCGCCGACATCCAGTAGCGGGTGTTGTAGTTGTGCATCGACGACGGGAACACCATCGCAAACGTCGGCGGTTCGCTTTGGCCGGTGATGTACTCGCGGTACGCCGTACCAAACTCGTCAAAGCTGCCGTAATCGGTCATCGGACGAATGCCCGCATCCCAAGCATTTTTCGAGAGGGTCATCGCGTTGCCGTTGCGATCGAGCATCATCAGCGATCGCATCGGCGCTTTGTCCGGCCCGAGTTCCGTCAGCATCGGCATCCCGCACAGCGCGTGCGAGGCATCCAGACGACCTTGAATCAAGCCATCCCGCACCGTTGCCCAGCTTGCTTCCTTGCTGATCGTGACGTTTAGACCATACTTCGCATAAATCCCCTTCTCCATACCAATCACCAACGGCGCACAGTCCGTCAGCGGAATAATCCCGAGGGTCAGGTCGGTTTTTCCAGAGGGCCAAAATCGATCGCGGGCGCATCACTGGTGGTTGCCTCGGTTCCACCTTCGGTCGTGGCCGCTTCTTCTTCAGCGGGCTGGCTACAGGCGGCAAAGGCAAAGCCCGCAGCGGCGAGACTGGAATACTTGAGGAACTTACGACGATCCATAGTGTCTTAATTTTTTTCGGTAAACGGATGAAAAGAAGGGTGAGTGTCTCAATCGGGAACTGGCAAGGAAAGCCATACTCGCGCACCTTGCCAAGGTTGCCTATAGACACGTAGCGGGGCGCAGGAATTAACTACCGGGCTGAATTTTGCCAATCGCAGCACGTTCGAGCACGGCTACGGCTTGGTCAAGCAAGAGTCCGACAATTCCAATCACGAACAGCGACATGATCACCAGGCTGATTTCACCGGTGTTATAGGTATCCCAAACAAAGAAGCCGATCCCAGTGCCACCAGTTAGCATTTCTGCTGCAACAATGACCAACCAGGCAATCCCGAGACTTAACCGCATCCCGGTAAAGATGTAAGGCAAGGTGGAGGGGATGATGATTTCCTTGACGATCTGAGGTTTGGCCATTTTCAACACGCGCGAAACGTTCCAGTAATCTTTGGGAATACTTTTAACGCCCAGCGCGGTGTTGATCAGGGTCGGCCACAGCGACGTAACCACGATCGTGAAGATCGCCGGAGCATTCTGCGCCACGGTTTTGGGCATATCTGTCGTTAAGCCCGAAAACACGACAATGCCGACCGGTAGCCAAGCCAACGGCGAAATTGGCTTACCCACCTGAATGAGCGGACTCATCATTTTCTCCGCTTGGCGCGACGTTCCGACCAGGAAACCGAGGGGAACCGCGATCGCCGTTGCGATCGAAAAGCCGATCGCCACCCGAATCAGGCTATACAGCGTCAGCAGGAAAATACCCTCATCGCCTTGCTTGGTTGAAAAGGCATTTTGTATGTATGGAATGCTGTCTTGAAACGCTTGCGTCGGGCCAGGCAGCTCGCTGAGATTACCTTCCGTAATCTTGGCAACGATACTCCAGACAAAAATCACACCAATAAACCCAAGCACGGGAAAGATGATATTTTCGCCACCAGGGCCGAGGATCTGGCCAATAATTTTCGAGGCTTTGTTCGCCTGGTCGGGTTTGTTTGGGGTCGCAGTGGTCATAGTTTCGGTCAGTCTAGGATCGGTCAGTTTGGGGAGGGAGCGCACGTCGAGGACGGCGATCCGTCAACAGTACAGAGGGTCGAAACGGAGTCGGCCGATTCGGCCACGCTCAGTATACGGAGGGTGGATGTACGATACCCGCAACCCACACTGGGAACGACCATCGAACTGGCCATACGATACGTGTTGTCTTACGGGTAGCTCGTATGCTTTGTTACAAAAAAGAATCATTTTCCCCTTGTTGTGCATGAATTCAATGCGATACCTGCATGAAATTCAGACATAAAAATAGTTCACACCTTCTTTCCGGAGAGTGCGTTCAGATCTAGGTTGCGGGCTTCAGCGTCGCCCCAAAATCATCAATTAGCATCTGGCGTAATAGGTCGGGCAGATCTTCACAGGCCACACCTTTATTGACCAGTTCACCCAGCTTGGAATGATGTCCAACCTGACCGCCGGTAAAGATTTTGACGCCTTCGACCATCTTGCCGTCCTTGCGGACTTTTGCCCCCATCAGGCCAATATCACCCGCCTGGGCTTGGCCGCAAGAGTTGGGACAACCCGTCCAGTGCATCCGCACCGATCGGGAATATCAAGCTCGGCATCGAGTTGTGCTGCCACCGCCAGAGCCTGAGCTTTGGTATCGATCATTGCAAAATTGCAATAGGCTTTACCGGTGCAGGAGACCAACGATCGCGAGAGTGTCGCCGGGGCGATCGAGTAGGTTTCGAGGAGTGGTTCCGACAAAAAGGCTTCGACGCGATCGTCTGGCACAAATGGAATGATTGCGTTTTGCTCCACGGTTAGGCGAATTTCGCCATTCCCGTAAACATCCGCCAAGCGAGCCAGCTCAAACATCAGGTTGGCATCCAGGCGACCCGCTGGAATATGCAAACCAATGTAGTTAAAGCCCGCTTGCTTCTGGGGATGAACCCCAAGATGATCCTTTTTCTCCTGAGTCACCTCATCCGTCGGAGCTGCATCTGCCAGCGAGTAGCCCAGCTCTTTCTCAATTTCCGCGCGGAATTTAGCCTCGCCCCAGCCTTCCACCAGCCACATCAGACGAGCCTTTGCACGGTTTTCACGCAACCCGGCCGCCAAGCCGTTATCGCTATACACCGACAAAATCGCACAGCACAGATCGATGACGGCCTGATCCTCCGCCGGAACCCAGACCCCATCGGTACAGACATCGCGGCTCGTTGGGCGGAGATATAGCCGCCGACCACGACGTTAAACCCTAGGACATCGTCTTTATAGGCCGGAAGCAGGGCAATATCGTTGATTTCAGCGTGGATTGAGTTGTCACGGGCTCCCTCGATCGCGATATTGAGCTTACGCGGCAGATTCGCAAACCGTGGATTTCCTTCCCCATCACCCGTAATCGCATCTTGCAATTTCTGCATCATTTCACGGGTATCAATCAGTTCATCGGGATCAATGCCCGCCACGGGCGATCCCGTGAGATTGCGGACATTATCCATCCCGGATTGCACCGACGTTAATCCAACGCGCTGAAGCGTCTTAAAAATAGTCGGAATATCTTCAAAGCGAATGCCACGCAGTTGAATATTTTGGCGGGTGGTAATGTCGCCGGTTCCTTCATCGCCGTACTGCTGAATAATCTCAGCCAAAGCGGTGAGTTGCTCAACATTGAGACATCCGTTCGGCACACGTAGCCGCAGCATAAATTGACCCGGAGTCACGGGACGAAAGAAGATCCCCAGCCATTTGAGACGCAATTCAAGGTCGCTTTTATCGATATTTTCCCAGCCCTGCTCAATAAGCTGATTGAGTTCAGCCTTCACGGCCAAGCCATCTTTTTCGGCTTTGACCTTTTCGATCTTGTTCAGCTTGACCGACGGATTTGCTTCGACCGCCATAGCCTAACCTCCTGAATTTGCACCTTTATGTTAGGAACTTTGCATTGGATTATTCGTAACCTTCGTTACATACTACGCAAGGTTTTGATCTTTCTATGCCAAAAATACATTATTTCAATGCGACAAAAGAAAGTAGCAAGTATCACAATCCGTAGAAATACGAGAGGTTGAGATGGGGGGGGTGAGATGGGGGGTTTGGGATGGAGAGATACTTTTAGGCGGGTTGGAGTAGCCAAAGACCGGTGTAGGTCATGCCAGAATCGTCTGGACGGATGAGGAGAAAGTGTAGACCCTGGGCGGTGTCGCGTCGTTCTTGGTAGAGTTGTCCTGCTGCGATCGCGTCGGTGTCATCGAAGGTTGCTAGAACCCAACGATCGGCTAGACCGACCTCTAAAACCAGTCCGTCAGGCTGGCCGGGAATATAGTCGATCGCCACGGGAATTTGACGATCGAGCCAGCGAGCGAGGTGCAGCGATCGCCGACCGGCATCGAAGACAATGCCGGGAATTTGGGCGGTTGAAGCAAGGCCGAGGGTGAGGGGATGGAGGGTTTCGGGGGCGGATTTAAAGCGGATCGGACGGGCCAGGACAGCATCGAGGGCTTCTGGGGTGAGGCTCGCGAAACGCCATTGCTCGCCCTGGAGACCGTCATCGAGGGGAACCGGAGCGGGGCGACCGACGGCGAGGGGGTCGTAGGTACGAGCGCGATCGGGGTTGAAACCAGCGATGTGGACGTATTCGGCGACGCGGGCTTGGAGGTAGTGTTTCAGGGCGATCGTGCGGCGTGTGGCGATCGTGGTAGCGCCGATCGCTTGGCCTGCGGTTTTGATCAGGCTCAGAGCTTCGGGACGAAATACATGCAGCGCCTCCGGTGGTTTGCCAATCTCGGTAAGGCGTTCGGCAATCCAGGTGGGATTGGCTTCGGTTTGAACGCACCAAGCACTGGTCTGAAAGCTGCGATCGGGAGTGACCACGCAGAGTTCCCAAAGGGGCGTCCCGTCGCGATCGCACACTGGACGTTGATAAAAATCGACCTGCCAAACCGCCATACTGGTTAATGCTCCATTGATTGCCATCATTTAGTTATTTGCAGTTATGTCGTAGTGAATTCGCCGTTCTCTGCACTTCGCTGTTGGTGTGGCTTTCGCTCCATAACTCATGCGAACTGCGTTTTCACGTCCACGGATTCACGTCCACGGATTCACGTCCACGGATTTACGTCCACGGAAGTTAGCGTCCCCGCCGCATGATCCAGTTCCAAAATCGATCGCCATAGCGTCAGGACAACAGACCTGTGAGCAACGACAGGGTCAGGATTTCACCGAGGGAGATGGGTAAACCGGAGGTGAGGGCAAACACCAAACCCACACCGAGACCAAACAGAATCCGCATGATGGTGGCGGAACGTTCGAGCTGTCGTCGGGTCTGATCAGGATCGCGGGGAGGTGGACGATGACTCATGGCTTTGTCCGTTGGAATCCGTTAAAACAGGTAGCGATCGGGACAGATCTCAGCATAAGGGCAAGGCGCACACGCGCGATCGCTCGGGTCGCCTCAAATTGTCCGGCGCGAATCTTCACCACGATCGTTCGCGAGATCGGCTCTAAGGCGGTGAGTTCGATCGCTGTTAAGTCCAGTGTGCGTTTCGTCTCCAGATCAATGATGTAAACCCGTGACATCTGTGCCGCCTGTGCTACCTGGACATTGGCTTGAGCATAAACCCACGCCTCGATCCAGTCTGCCGCCTGAGCCGAACGATCCAATTCATCCACCACCCAAATCCCGATCCAGTCTGTCGCCACCAGGTCGATCGTCCCGTATACCGTCACACCCTCGATTTCAAGCCGCACTGATCGCCCGCCTCGATCCGCATGATCCACTTGAGCTACGAGCTTGCGGACAGCCGCAAAGGCCTTTAATGTCTCGAATTTTTCCACCAGAGCGATCGCCCGATTACGCAGACGAGGCGATGTATCCAGGGTCGTGGCTGTTTTGATGCGATCGTCCGAGATCATGAGCTGACGCACGAGGGCGAGCAGGCGATCGCGTTGTCGGGTACTGGCATCAAGGCCGGGATGACCGTCACGATAGCGAAAGGCGAAACGTTGTGGACACTGGTGATATTCACCCAAGGCTCGCGCGGGGAGTTCCGAGGGCATCCAGGCGATCGGGTCAATCAATAACGGACGATCGATGCTCGTAAATTGCGGTGGTGGTGGCGGGACGATCGCGGCATCCTCTTCCTCGTACTCCCACATTTGCATGGGAATGTCCGCCGCTTCTAAACCGGGACGGAGGCGATCGAGCTGGCCTTTGCTCGGTTCGTTCGCCGTGAGAATCAGGCGATCGCGAGCGCGGGTCAACGCCACGTACAGCCAGCGGATCGCCTCGGCTTCCTGGGCTTGGCGTTGTTGTTCGGCAATCCAACGAAATAACACCGGTGTTGTCGCTCACCCGAAATTTCATCCTCCCAGGTAAACGCGACCCCCCCAAGCCGGATCGAAGTTTAAGGTATCTCGATCCACCATATCCCCCGCATTGAGATTCGCAACAAACACCACCGGCCACTCCAAGCCCTTCGATTTATGCACCGTCATTAATGACACCGCATTATCCGCTTCCAGGGGCAAACGTGGGATTTTCACCTCACCTTCGATCGCCCGATCAAGCTGACGCACCACCCCAAATAAACTGCGATCCTTCGCCTCTAGCCGCACGACCAGATCCACCATACCGCGCCAGTCCGCCAAGCGTCGCGCCGCACCGGGCAGATTACCGATCGCGGCGGTGTAGCCCGTCAAACGATCCGCGATTTGGATCAGGCGGCTCGGATCATCGCGGCGATCGCGAAGGTCGGTCAGGATCACGATCGGGGTGACGCTCTCTGTTACACCATCGATCGCGCCGTTGGTCACACCATCTGCGGTAAAGTCGGAATCCTGCGACCAGTCCCACGCGTTAATCCGCTGCCACCAGGACGCGCGACGCGGCTTCGGAGCGGTTTGATCGTCGGGTTGTATAACGTGTGAATTGGTTTGTGAATGGATGTGTTGATTAGGTTGTAGCAAATGATCGGTGGACTGGGATTGGCTTTGAGACGCTTCAGCCTCCGCTAACTTTGTCGTCACCTCGATCGTTAATCCTTCGGTATCGCGGGCAATACGCGCCAGCGTGCGATCGCTCACCGCAAAAAACGGACTACGTAGCAACGCCACCAACGATAAATCATCCGTATCATCCGCCAACCAGCGCAGCAACACCAGCAAATCCTGCGCCTCGCGCGTAGCGAGCAAACTATCGCCACCGACGATCGACACCGGCACACCACACCCCTCCAGCACGTCGCCGTAAAGCTGCAACACCTTCCACGCCCGCCCCAAAATAGCAATATCGCCATACTGAATCGGGCGCGGCTGACCCGATTGTCGATCAATCACCGGTAACCGATCGCGCACCGCTGTTTCGATCCACTTCGCAATGTTGCACCCTTCTACCCGTCGCCGCACATCGACAGTTACCCCCTTCGGCGCATCGATCGCGAACACCTCCACCGGTGCCGATCATCCGGCGCATCCTGACGCGACGCATCGAGATCTTGGTGAATATCCTGGAGTAATGGTTTAAAAATTTGGTTGATCTGGTGAATTAAGCGACCGTGTGTCCGAAAACACAGGCTCATTTCAACCCGATTACCACCACCGTTTTTGATGCGATCGCTAAAATCAAGAAACACGCTCACATCCGCTCGTCGGAAACTATAAATCGACTGTTTGACATCACCCACAATGGTTAAACTTGCCGGTTCAATTTGCGGATTATTTAACCCCGTAAGTGCATTAACAATTTGAGCTTGCACGGGGTTTGTATCCTGGAACTCATCAACCAGAAATGCCTGAAAGCGATCGCGGTAATAGGCTCGCACTTCAGCAGACTCTAGAGCGGTAATTGCACCCACTTCGAGATCCTCAAACGTTAAAATTCGCTGTCGATGTTTTGCCTGTCGGAGATGCTCATAAACTGCATTAAATGCTTGACATACATAGGGTAGCTTCAAGGCTAAACCCTGATCCGCCTCACCAAGGTCGAGTGTGAGCAAATTTTTCTCTCGCACTTTTTTAGTTAGCTCTTTCAGGGTTTTGAGTGTTGAATTAACTCGTTCTTTGTCACCGGGTGGCCAACTTTTAGCGGAACCAACTCCAGTTTTAATGGCTTTAATTGCATCGAGATACTTCTGGACATCCTGACGATCCTCGATCGCTGCCATCCCTGCTAGTCCAGTCAATCGCCCATCTTCTAACTTGTCACCGCTCTTCCCAAACGTATTATTCAACACATAGTAACAATCACCCCAGCGCGAATCATCCAGTAATTCCGTAAACACGCGATCGCGCATTTGCTCCGCAATTTCGCCCCACACCTGTTCCCAATCTTCAGGGATTCGATCAAACGCCCGCCTAACCGAAATTGGGTCTTTAATCAACGCTTCAATTGCCGTTTTCAGTTGACTGTAAGGTACGACATCATAAATTTCTGCCGGTAAATTAGCCAACGCTTCACCGATTTGCTCCGCGATCCAGGTCGGCGCTTCAATATCATCAATAATCGAAAAACTTGCCGGAACATCCGCCTTATCTGGATGTTCCTCACACACTCGTTTTGCCAGACTATGTAGCGTGCTAATCGGTGCAGCTTCAAGTTCGGCGAGCCAGTCGAGGCGATCGGGATGCTGGGCGCGGACGAACGATCGAATCCGTGATTTCAATTCTTGGGCGGCTTTGTCGGTAAATGTGGCCGCTACGACTTCGAGGGGAGAGCAGCCGCGATCGCGCAGGTAGTACAGGTAACGCTCGGCAAGAACGAAGGTTTTGCCGGTTCCGGCTCCGGCGGTAACGGCAACGCTACCGGGAGCGAGCGCCGCGCGGGCTTGTTGGGGGGTTAGGGGCATGGTCGCGATCGCTGATCGAAAAGCGTACAAGAGTTTGCTTAAACCTACCCTAACCCACTTTTGTTAACTTGCTTCGTGTACGGCAAGCGTGCCGAAATTTCTTAAACGCACACAGTAAAACGCACACAGGATGTGTACGATGTCGCTTGATACTAAAAGGCTCACGTCAAATTCTTGAGGATGAATCCGACGTGAGCCAAGCTCGGTTAGCCTCGGTTATTCTATGAGCTGACGATCGCTAGCTCATCACCCAGTTCACCAGTGTCCGCACACCGAAGCCCGTCGCACCGGCAGGCGTGTAAGCACTGCCTTTGTCGCTCCAAACCGGAGCCGCGATATCCAGGTGCGCCCAGGGTGTATCCTTGACGAATTTTTTCAGGAAGAGCGCCGCTGTGATGGAACCACCAGCACGAGACCCCGTGTTTTTCATGTCAGCATGGGTGGATTTCATCGCATCGAAGTAGCTGTCTTCCAGCGGCATCCGCCAGTATTTTTCACCAGCCGTTTTCGCCGCAGCGAGCAAGCCATCGGCGAGTTCGTCGGTATCGCTCCAGAGACCGGCGATATCGTTGCCCAAGGCCACGACACAGGCTCCGGTGAGGGTGGCGAGATCGACGATCGCGTCAGTTCCGAGCGCATCGGCATACACCAGAGCATCGGCGAGAGTGAGACGGCCTTCCGCATCGGTGTTGTTCACCTCGATCGTCTTACCATTGGAGGCGGTCAGAATGTCACCGGGGCGCATGGCCTTACCGCTGATCATGTTTTCCGTGATGGCCGAGATGAAATGCACCTCAACATCGGGCTTGAGCTGGGCGATCGCCTTCGCCGCGCCAAAGGTCGCTGCCGCGCCACCCATATCGATTTTCATCGTCTCAATGCCGCTGCCGCTCACTTTAATATTGAGACCACCAGAGTCGAAGGTTAAACCTTTACCCACGATCGCCAGTTTTTTACGCGGTGTGCCGCTAGGTTTGTAGATGAGGTGAACAAATTTCGGTGGGAGATCCGAGGCGCGAGCCACACCCAGAAAAGCGCCCATGCCGCGTTTTTCGCAGTCTTCTTGTTCCAAGATCGTCAGCTCTAGACCGTAGGTTTCAGCCAGGGCAGAGACGCTCTCCGCAAAGGTGACGGGATCGAGGGTATTGGCCGGAGCTGCCACGAGTTCACGAGCGTAAATCACACCACTGGCGATTTGCTGGGCGGTGGCGATGGCGGCAGCATCACCGATCGGTGCGAATAAATCGATGCGATCGAGCTGTGGTTTGCTGTCCGTGTCGGCGTCGTCACTCGATTTTGATTTAAACCGGTTGTCTTGAAAGGTTCCCAGTTCAATCCCTTCGACGATTGCCTGGGTAGTGGCGGTGGCATCCTCGCTGCTCGGGAACGCAAGCCCTAGGGTTTTGGCCTTGGCTCCGATCGCGGTTTTGGCCGCTTTCGCCGCCGCACCGCGCCAGGTGTCGAGTGTGCCATTTTCCGCACGGCCAAGACCGATCAGCGCGACTTTACGAATGGTGCTACCACCACCCACACGGGTAATGACAGCGCTACCGATCGCGCCTTTAAATTTAGTTTCCTCAATTAACTCGGTGATGGTTCCAGCTAGTTTGGTATCCAGCGCGATGATGTCATCACTCAAGGTGGCATCTTCCTCAAACGAATCGGCAAAGAGACCGATCGCCAGCACATCACCCGCCCAATCTAGGGGCGATGTCTCGATCGCGTTATAAGTCATGAAAAAATTCCCCGTTAACATGTGGTGGTCGCGCGAATTTAAGCAACTTCCAAGCAAATTCTAATGACTTGGCGTCAGAAAAACAGTGGGGATCAAGCGTTTTGTAGATCTGTATCACGGCTTACTCTTTCTCGAAACCCTTCTATTCAAGGTAACGTAATGTACCGCATCACCGCTCATCCGTTGCATGGTTCTAGACCCCAACGCGATCGCCTCCGGTCAAGCTTGCATCTGCCGATCGCCACGGGGCTTACAGGGATTGCCCACACAAATCTTGCCCGCAGGCAGGTCGCGAAACACACTGCTCCGCGCTCCAACCACCGTATTCGCACCGATCGTCACTCCCGGCGCGACGAAACAATCTGCTGCCACCCATGCGCCATTCCCCACCACGATCGGCGCAGTTTCCAAGCCGAATTGGCGATCGCCAATATCGTGGCTACCGGTACACAGATACGTCTTTGCGAAATGACGCAGTGACAGCCGATCGTGATGCGATCGAGACTGTAGAACACCACATCATCCCCGATCCAGCTTTGGCTGCCGATCTCGACTTTCCAAGGATAGGTAAACCGCGCCGTCGGACGTACCAGCACGTTACGCCCAATTTTCGCGCCGAATGCTCGCAACACCGCACAGCGTAGCCCGCTCATATTGTGCAAACTCAGCGGAAACACCACCGCCTGCACCAACCACCACAGCAAGACATACCAACCGGGACGACCGCGATCGTAATCCGACTGGTCGTATTGGCGGAGGTCTATCCACGGTTCAGCATTGAGTGGTTCAGGTCGCGGTTCAGGCTCGATGCTATCAGGGGAATAGTCCGGCATAGTCGTAGGGGCGTCATGGCAATGCGCCCGCATTTTATCAATACATAGACGGAATCAGTGGTTCGTTTTAGCCGTTATTTCGGAGTATATTTCGGTTTATTGTCTTGCTTATTGAGCTGACCACCAAAGCGCAATTCAAACAATTTGATGCCAATGTGATACTCGTATTGGGCGATCAAACGCGCGTAAATATAACCCGCTTTACCATCCAAAAAACCGAGCTGCAAAATGTAAAACATGATAAACCGCAGTGTTGGTTTAAAGGGTAAACGTACCCAGATTTTTTTAGGAAACGTTTCCGTTGTACGTCATCGCCGAAGAAATTCGCGCCGATCGTACCGCCTTCACCTTTGCCCGTGAGTAGGTTGTAGTAAATCTTCGCTTCCCAGTTGGAATAACGGTTGTGACGTGCGAGCCAGTGGTAGATGCTGCGAAAATCTTCGTGCATCATGTCTTCTTTCAGATAGCCTGCACCGCGCTTGGAGTCCAGCACCACATGTTCATGAACTTCGTTATCACCCGTATTTTGCACATCCTCGGTTTTGAGGTTTTCGTAACGCCCGATCGCGTGTTTAAACAAGCGCAAATTCCAATCGGGATATTTTCCACCGTGCTTAATCCATTTACCCAGGAAAAACACGCGACGATTGATATACCAGCCATCGTGCTTATCACCGCGAATCACCGCCGCAATTTCATCCCAGGATGCATCCGTAATCCGTTCATCGCAGTCAACAATTAACACCCATTCATTCCGAAACGGTAAATTTTCCAGCGCCCAGTTTTTCTTTTTTGGCCAGCTTCCATTGAAATAAAACTGCACCACATTGACGCCATAACTCTGACAAATTTCTTCGCTCCGATCCTCACTTTGAGAATCCACCATGAAGATTTCATCCGCACGGGCGACGCTTTCGAGACAAGCAGGCAGGTTCGCCTCTTCATTTTTTGCGGGAATCAGAACGGAGACGGGAACCTTAGCACTTGTATCAGTCATGGTCGTAAGTCGGATAAGGGTATCGAAACTGTATCATGCCGATCGAGTATCCTTCTCAAGCTAGAAGATCAGGATTGAAGGGCGACTTGAAGGGCGATCGGTGATTGCTAGATACGCCGTGGATCGCCATGTTCCAGGATCTAAGCTGATTTTAGAGGGTTGGATCAAACAGACATCGCCGAATGCGTGGGTTGCCATACCCTGCGACAGGATAGACAGGAAACAAAGAGGTGTATACGGTGCATCACCGTGCTATTTACCGTGGAAGTTATTGGGGGAAAATAGATTGATGATCGTGGCTCGCAGGTAGCCAATTTGCGAGTAAGCATACACCCAACTATCGAAGCGACGATCGGGCTTTTTCCAGTAGCGCAACGAGTTGTGTAACCCGCGTGCCATGCGTTCGAGACCGCGTCCAATTTGCGGCCAGCCCGCCCGTCCAGCTAACTGCTCGCGATAGCATTCACTGATGCCCTGCCACCAGCCGCGCCGCAGAAACCACGATCGCACCGTCCGCTCCGGGGCAACGTTATGCGCCACCAACGCCTCGGGAAGATACATCACCTGCCAATCAGCGGCGAGGGCTTTTTCGGTCATAAATAGCTCTTCGTTGGAGAGCAGATTTTTACCGACGCGACCCAGGTTGGGATCAAAACCGCCGATCGCATCCAGAAAACTGCGCCGGAGGGAATAGTTCAGGCCGCGCGGGGTAAGACCGGGCTGGGTGATGTGTAGCGGACGATCGCCCAGGTCGTACGCTCCGAGATTTCCGGCGAGATTGTCGGATAACCAAGGCGGTGGTGTGATCCCTTCCGGCCAGATCAGCGTCACCCGTCCCCCGGCGATCGCCAAGCGATCGTTGGCTTGATAAGCCTGGTACAGGGTTCGTAACCAATGCGGTGTCGCTTCAGCATCGTCATCCAGGTACGCCAAAATCTCAGCTTTCGCGGCGTTGGCTCCCGTGTTGCGAGCGGTGGAGAGTCCGAGGATGGGTTCCCAAATGTAGCGCAGGCGGGGATCGGCAAGACGCTGATCGACGATCGCTTTGGTGCGATCGGTCGAACCATTATCCACCACGATAATTTCATACTCCAGATTGTACTGGGGGCAATCCTGGGCGAGGAGCGTATCGATCGCCGCACCGAGGTATTGATCGCGGTTGTGGGTGCAGATAATGGCAGAAATCTGCGGCGTGGGTGAAGTCGGTGAAGTGGGTGGAGTGGGTGAGATGGACGGGCTAGAGTCTGTCATAACGTTTCGGTGCTACCCACAGCATCGCTCGGGTGAGTCTGGAGAAGTTGATTCAGTTGTGCGACCACTGTACGTCCCGCTTAGTTTACGTTCCATGTCGGATCTGATGCCATTGCCACGCATGGGCGATGATATCGCTTAATTCAGGATATTGCGGTTGCCATCCGAGTCGTTTTTTCGCTTTTTCAGCACTGCCCAGCAACACGGTGGAATCACCGGGACGCCGCTCGTTTTCCACCACCTTAATCTCGCGTCCGGTCACCTGTCGCGCCACCTCGATCGCGTCCCGCACCGAAAACCCGTTGCCATTGCCCAGATTAAACACATCGGTTTCACCCCCATCGAGCAAATATTGCAGCCCGAGGACGTGCGCCGAAGCCAGATCGCAGACGTGGACATAATCCCGAATACAGGTTCCGTCAGGCGTGTCGTAGTCCGTGCCAAAAATAGCGATATTCTCCCGGCGTCCCATGGCGGCAAACAGGATGAGCGGTAGCAGGTGCGTTTCGGGGCTGTGATCTTCCCCCAGTCCACCATCGGGGTGCGCTCCGGAGGCGTTGAAGTAACGAAAAATCGAGGATTTTAAGCCGTAGGCTGTATCAAAATCCTGAAGGATCTGCTCAACCATCCACTTGCTAGAGGCGTAGGGGCTGATCGGTGCTTTGGGGTGATCTTCGGTGATCGGGATTTCCTGGGGAATGCCGTAGATGGCACAGGTGGACGAGAACACAAAACGTTTGACCTGAGCGGCGACCATCGCTTCGAGCAGGGTCAACGTACCGTGAACGTTATTTTGGTAATATTTGCCGGGATCGGTGACGGATTCGCCAACGGCAATATAGGCGGCGAAGTGCATGACGGCGCTGATCTCATGTTCCGCAAAGATCCGATCGAGCAAGGTGCGATCGGTTGTATCACCCACAATTAACGGAACGTCGAGGACGTTCTCCACGATGTCGCGGTGGCCGTACACCAGGTTATCGAGAATGACGACGTTGTAGCCGCTTTGCTTGAGGGCGAGGACAGCATGGGAACCGATATAGCCTGCACCTCCGGTGACCAGTACGGTGGGCTGTGGGGATGTGGGTTCGGGCGACACCTGGGTTTTCCTCCGCCGCGATCGACGCTGATGTAAGACGTTGTAAGCGTTTAGACGCCCCCGTTATAGCACGATCGCTTTGCGGCCTTGCCAGAAGTTGACATCTAATTATGTCTAATTCACTAAGATTGACTGAACGTAATTTTCTGTGTTGCGCTATGACTTCGATCGATCGCCTAATCTGTGAAACCGTTAACCCATTTGATTCGACGCTGTTTCGTCCTGGTAATTTTTGGCAGGAAGCCCACGATACGCGATCGGCGATCAGTGACATCCATCACGCGATTGTCACCGAGATTGATCGCACCGTTGACCAAACGATCGCCGATCAGCGCAGCCGGACGATTCTGCTCGCGGGGGATTCCGGCGCGGGTAAAAGCCATTTACTGGGTCGGCTCAAACGGGAACTCAATCGCAAAGCGTTTTTGCCTATGTCGGCCCTTGGCCGGAAAGCGATTATATTTGGCGGCACACCCTGCGCTACACGATCGATAGCCTGATGTATGTGCCAGAAGGCCGCAGCGAATCGCAGCTTTTGTTGTGGTTAAGGGGACTGATTTCGACGCGGGATGCCGGTTTTATCGATCGTTTGCTCGGAGCGCGATCGACCTTTGTGCGTAATCTGAAAGCAGCGCATCCGGTGGGAATTTATAACGCGAATGAATTTTTTAGCGTGTTATTTCATCTCACCGATCCCGATCGCTACGCCCTAGCCTGCGAGTGGTTAAAAGGTGATGAACTCGATGAGGAAAGTTTGCGGTTATTGAATGTGAATAGCGCGATCGATACTGAAAGTAAAGCGCAAAATATTCTCGGTAATTTTGGCCGCGTGGCAAGTACAAATCAGCCCCTTGTTTTATGTTTTGACAATCTAGATAACGTCGATCGTTCTGAACAGGGTCATATTGATTTACAAGCGCTATTTAATGTAAATTCAATTATTCACAATCAAAAGTTAAAGAATTTTGTAGTGATTATTAGCATCATTACAAATACCTGGAACGACAACGCCAAATATATCCAACCCGCCGATCTCGCTCGCATTGACGAACAATTACGCCTCAAACCGATCGTGCTTCAGCTTGCAAAACTGCTTTGGAGACTCCGCCTTGCCCCCTACACCACCAAACCCAGGAACCCCCACCGAGCAATATTTACCCTTAAGTCAAGCGGATCTTGACCGCAAATTTCCCGGCGGGCGGGCGCTGCCGCGATCGGTGTTGATGTTGGGGCGTCAGGTGTTTTCAGGAGGTCGAAACACGCGAATTCAGGCGGGACGATCGCCGCTCGATCGGGGCGAATTCACACCGGATCATGTCGGTGAAATCAATCCTTTAGAGCCGATCACCCCAATCGCGCCAATCACCCCGATCGTCAACACCTTCTCCCCCATAACCACCGCTCTCCCGATCGCCGCCTTTCGACTACACTGGCGGGAAACCCTGCGCCAAAATCGCGATCGGGTCACCCACATTCGCCAATTTTCCGAACCCGAACGCATCCGCATGTTGCGTCAAGTCCTCGAAGTTCTCGGAGTTTGCGGCGTCCAACCCCAGATTCTTTCTAGCCGCACCTATAGCCGCTATTCGCTCGGATTTTACTGGTCGTTTGAGGTCGGTCGCGTCGGCGTGATTTGGGTCGAGGAGCCGAATTTGATCAGCTTTTGTAACGTGATGAAAGCCTGTCAAAAGGCGCTACGGGAGAATGCCTGTGAATTTCTTTACCTGATCCGAGCCGAGAGCCTCGGGATTCCGCGCAACCAGGGTTATCGCCGTTATCGTGAGCTGTTCGTTGATTCGGTGCATCGTCACATTGTCCCGGATCTCGACTCAATGCACATCCTGGCAAGCTATCACGAGTTATTAACGGCGGCGCTCGGTGGGGATCTGATTCTGGACGATCGCCCGGTTCACCCCTCAGAACTTCAACAACTCACCCGTGACACCGGTGTTTTGCAAGAGTCCTGTTTACTAGGGGAGTTGGGGGCATTTGGCTCGGATCTAAGCAGTTTGCTCTCGCCCGATCGGGAGGAACACCGGGCGGCGGGGCTGGATCGATCGGTGGCGGATTTTATCTTTGCACTGGTGCAGACGCAGCAGTTGATGGGGCGGTTGGTGTTACGGGAAACAACGGCGGCACAGTTTGAGGCGCTCGCCGAGGATCAGATTGAGCGTGAGATCGAGCGGTTAATTGCAGAAGGCGCGATCGGTGTGCTTGATCCCAATGCGCCGACGGATTCGCAGTTGGTGTGCTGTTTGAGTGAATAAAACCGGTGGCGGGGGTCGTATATATATCCGTTGAGACTTGCTACGATCGAGACATTCCCTACCTGACCGACCATGCTTGCCAGCGACCCGCTTTACATCACCCCCGACGACTACCTCGCCGCCGAAGAAATCAGCCCGATGCGCCACGAATACCGCGATGGTGAAGTGTTCGCCATGACCGGCGGGACGCTAAACCACAATACAATTATTAGTAACTTAATTACTCGTCTCAAAAATCACCTGCGTGGTTCGGGTTGTTTTGTCTTTGCTGAAAATGTTAAAACGCGCATCGCAGAACGTAATGCGTTTTACTATCCCGATCTAGCCGTCACCTGCGACGATCGAGATCGTCCCTCAAACGCGCTTTACATTGAACATCCCAGTCTAATTATTGAAGTGCTGTCGCCCAGTACGGCACGGTTTGATCGCACGGAAAAATTCGCTGACTACCGCACGATTCCGAGCTTGATGGAATATGTTTTAGTGTTTACCGATCATCAAGTTATCGAGGTTTTTCAACGTAACGATCGCGGCGTGTGGGAACAGGCTACTTTTGAGGATCACGTGCAATTGATCAGTGTGAATATGGCGATCGCGATCGCTGAAATCTACGCTGACACCGACATTCCCCGCTAGGCTTGCGGAACCGATCCTCTTCGTTCCCACGCTTTGCATCGTCGCCCAATCTCGCATCATTAGACGCAAAGCGTCGGAATGAGAGGTGAGAACCTTTGACTGACTGTTATTTGAGCGAATTTGCTTAACCCGAACTCACGTTAACGAACCATGCTTGTCACAGATCCCCTTTACATCACCCCCGACGACTACCTCGCCGCCGAAGACATCAGCCCGATGCGCCACGAATACCGCGATGGTGAAGTGTTCGCCATGACCGGCGGGACGCGCAACCACCACACGATCGCGTTGAATTTAGCCACAGCACTGAAAATCCATTTGCGTGGCTCCGGCTGTCGCGTATTCATGGAAGGTATGAAGCTGTGCATTGAGGCCAGCAATGCGTTTTACTATCCTGATATTGTTGTCACCTGTGACGATCGCGATCGCCCCAATAATGAGCAATATATCAACCATCCTAGCCTGATTATCGAAGTGCTTTCGCCCAGTACGGCACGGTTTGATCGCACGGAAAAATTCGCGGACTGCCGCACGATTCCGAGCTTGATGGAATACGTTTTAGTCTCTACCGATCATCAAGTTATCGAGGTTTTTCAACGTAACGATCGCGGCGTGTGGCAACGAGAAATTGCTGGTGATTCGGTGCAATTGATCAGTGTGAATACGGCGATCACGATCGCTGAAATCTACGATGACACCGACATTCCTCACTGATCTTGCTGACGCATTCTATGAATTAAGCAAACAATCAGGTTACTCGAAAATCGTAGGTAAAAATAAGCCAAGACCATTAACATTAATCTCAGAGATTTGAGTTTTTCAAAACCTCAAATCTCTCGATTTTTATAGCAGAATCCGATTAAATTAGGACACTCTCATCTAAATTAAGAACCGCACTTCGACTCCGCTCAGTGCTCTCAGCTTTTTTTGATCAGTCCTAAGCAAATCGTTTTTGCTATACGATCAATCCAAATTGTGACTATGCCTTAGCCTTGGCCTCTAGCGCATCCAAACGCCCGAGTAAATCGCGATTTTGCTGCTTGACTTTATCCAACTCGTCACGCAATTGATCCAAGGCCCGATCGCCGTTGCATCGTTCCTGTACCGAGCGGATCGCTTCCTCCGCCATACGAATCACACGACCATCTGCCGTGCGATCAGCGATCATTTGCAAAATGCCGATCGCCTTCGGGGTGGTCATTTCCTCTAAGCCCGACACCGTTGACACCTGAATCAGGAAAAATTCTTCGGCGGCAAGCTGCGAGAAGCGATCAAGAATACGTTCAATATTGGCGTCGGTTTGGCCGATCGAAATCGAACCGAGGGCGCGAATGGCTTGGCGGCGCAGGGTTTGGGCGATGTCGGTGCGGGTATAGCTGAGGATCAGATCGAGAGCCGCGATCGAGGTGGTGAGGCGGCTGAGTCCAGCGATCGCGCCGCGTTGTACCACGTCATTCCAACCGGCGCGGGTTTCGAGCGTGTCCTTGAGCAGGCCAATCGCTCGGTCAACCAGGTCGGGATGATCCACCTGGGAGGCGGCGATTTTACCGAGGGCGGCAGCGGCAGCATACTCCACCCAGTAACTCGGATCACCCTGTTTGAGCGTAATGGCCACCACTTTAAACGCAGCTTGGGTTTTGTAATTGCCCAAACCCGACACCACCGCCGCACGCACACGAGCATCCGTATCGTTCAAGCCTTGGGAAAGAGCGTCAAATGCTTGTACCGTCTCGATCGTTGCCAGTGCCGAGGCGACCTCGCGACGCACGCCCCAGAAGCGATCGCCCATCAGTGCTGCGGCCAAGGCTTGCACCCCATCAAGGCCGCCTTTTTTCGCTAGGGCATGGGCGGCGTAGATCCGGGCGATCGGGTCGGGATCGTGCTTTAACTGGGCTTTAAGTTCCGGTGTTGGATATTTCAGATCAACGGTTTTGAGCGTATGATTTCCGGCGTCAAAGCTGACAAAGGCCGGTTTTTGAGCGAGGGGAAAATACACGCTTTGTTGGGCTTCATGAATGCGAACTTTGAAGGTTTGCAGGGTGGGCGAGTCGGTGGTGTCGTCAAGGAAACCAAAGGTGATCGGAATTTTCAGGTCAAATAAATCCCGTTCGAGGGGGGTTGTTCCCTCCGATTTCGCCTGGGTTTGTTCCACCGTCACTTTCGCAAGTTTGCTGTCCTCATCCCACTCATAACTCACCTGATAATCGGGATGACCACCGCGATAGACGTACTGATCAAAGAGATAGCGTAGATTACGCCCGGTGCTGGTTTCGATCGCCCGGATCAGATCGATCGTCTCCACGGTGCGATGAGCATTCTCGTTAACGAATTGGGCGATCGCCTGCTTAAACAGTACATCCCCCAACTCAGCACGAATCATGTGATAAACACAAGCGCCTTTCTCGTAAAGATGGCTATCGTAAAGTTCGATCGCCTCGCGATACACGTGCGTCACGATCGGGCGACGGTAGCGGCCACTATCCTCGGCGAGATAGCTCCGCGCTTCCCCGAGTAGGTAATACGCCCCGTCATCGGCGCTGCGTTCATGCTCGAACCACTGCACCTCTGCGTAGGACGCCGCCCCTTCCTTAATCCAGGCGTGTGACCAGTGGTCGATTACCACCAGATCGCCAAACCACTGGTGGGCAAGCTCGTGGGCAACGAGAGATTCGCTACTGGAATCGTCGATCGCGGCGCGTTCATCGAGCAAGCAACGGGAGGTTAACAAAGTGGTGGAGGTGTTTTCCATGCCACCGAAAATGAAGTCATCGACGCAGACTTGCGCGTATTTTGGGAAGGCGTAGCGATAGCCGTAGATGTCGCTAAAAAAGGCCACCATGCGCGGTGTTTTGCCCATGGTTCGCGCCACATCATCGAGACGATCGCGCTCAACATAATAGGTTACCGGGATGCCATCCCATTCATCGCGCACTTCGGCGAATTTGCCGATCGCCAGTGTCATTAAATAGGTGGGATGCACCTGGGTCTGAGACCAGTGGTAGATTTTTTCGCCACCATCGGCGCAATCTTCCGTCGCAATTAATTCACCATTGGAAATCGCGAGAAAGTCCGCCGGAACCCGCACACGAATTTCGGACGTGGAAAGCTGACCGGGATAGTCAAAGCAGGGAAACCAAAAGCGTGAATCTTCATCTTCGCCCTGAGTCCAAACCTGCACCGGTTTATCAGGTTCGGTGTCGGTGGGTTGGACAAAATAAAGGCCACGACGCGGACGATCGACGTGATAGGCGATCGCCAGTTCGATCGCCTGACCGATTACTGTCGGTGTTGTCAGCGACACCTGTAGCGTTTTGCCGTCGTAGTCAAAGCTCTGCGCCGCGTTGCCGATCGTTACCGATTGGATCGCCAAATCCACCGCATCCAGTGTCAGTTTGGTCAGCCCATCCCGCACCGGAGTTAACCGAATCGTACAGGTTCCGCCAAAGGACTGATTCGGAATATCGATCGCCAGATCAAGGGCAATATGATCCACTTGGCCGGGGCGATCGGGTTTGTACTGAGGTTGGGCTCCGGGTAGCTCAAAGCGGCGATGGGATGGACGTGCGGCGGCAAAGCTCGCTAACAAAGCGTGGGGCATGGATTTCTCTGACAAAGGGTGGACTGGAGCGATCGCACCGGCGGAATGGTGACCCGCGCGGCGATCGGCAATCCCTGATGGCGGGTGAAACAGTGACGGAATCGCCAACTTGAGCGACCCCATACCCGAAATACTGTAGAGCAAATCCTGTAAAGGTTTGCAGAAACGCGATTGGGTCGAGTCGAGAAATGAGGTTTAACCTTTGCGTATCGCGCGACCATTCAGACCTCGGAGGTTTTAGAAACCTCTGAGGTCTATACGATACTGGGAACGATACTATCGTTGCAGCCGTAGTCTATTCGCGATCGTCACGATGCCACACAGCCAGCACCACTAGGACGAAGATCATCCCTACAGCATTCTTAGGCCGAGTGTAGGAACGATAGATCGTGTCGGCGAACCTAGCCGATCGCCGCCTGGAGGCGACCCAACGCCAAACCGCGCTGATGCAGCAGCAAGCGTCTGGGTGATCTCGGATTTTGCTACGCACAACCTAGATTACAATGCTAAAGCTAGACTAAATCTTACTCATCTATTATAAAATAAGAGAGGTGATTCCCTGAAATTTTCATGTTAAAAAAGATCGGAAAAAAGCTTGGTTTTAAAAATGAAGAGTGCTTTGAAGTGACTATCATTAATCACTTAAAGGAACTCTTTGGATTAGAACTATTAGCTAGGCAGTTACGATTACAAGGAGAAATTTGTGATCTTTTAACAATTAATTCGTCTCGTCAAGCTTATATATTGGAGCTAAAAAATGTTGAAGATCGATATGTTGTGCAGCAGTTAACTCGATATTACTATTATTTGAGTTCAGAAAAGCCTTTTTCTCAATCAGTTGACTACACTCAAGATATTCGCCTAGTAGCAATACAACCTCAATTTCACAAACATAACTTTATTGATCGTTGTTATTCCAAGCTCCATATAGACTTTTATGAATTTTCTATCTCAGAAGCAGATGGATCGATTATTTTGAATATAAAAAATATGGATGACGATCAAAATACTTTTGCTATTCTTTCAGGCCAGACAAGTAGATCGGAGTCAAAAGCTCAATCTAACTTAGAGGTTTTGGAGTATGATCAAGACCAAGAAAAACGTTTAAAAGCTGAAGAATCTTTACGTTTAATTTTGGGTGTCCGGTATGCATCTAAGCTAGGGTTAAAATCACTCCAATTATCTGATTCAGAGCAAAAAAATTATCAAAAATCAAGGGGAGTAAAATATTTCAAATTGTCTTAAAGGGTTTCACGGAGAGAGAAAATCGTAAGTCAGTTAGCATTCGTGTCCCATCTAGCATAGGTGTACATGATTTTAGTGTTTATGTCCTCAAACATATTCCAACAGCATTTACTGTTAAAACACCAAGTGGCAGAACACTTCCTGTTTACGGGTACTACAATGTACCAATTTGGGAAACTTACGAATCATCTGATGTGATGTTTGAGCCTCTAGATATTTACAAACAGCGCAAGTTTTTTTGATATTCTCGCTTAATAAAAAGTATAACTAATCTTGCTTGATGCTATTTCCTCCACTAACTCCTCTCTATGCCAAAGGATCGTCACTAACAATATTTTCGGTACGCTATAGCGATCGATTAAATATCATTTGTAGCCAAATCTGTCGCAACCACAAAGCACCCTAAACAAGCCTGACTTCTGAAAGCCCCCCATAATGGCGATGCATTACAGGGGGACTCCATTACTGATGAAACACTACGTTAGCCGATCGCCGCCTGGAGGCGACCCAACGCCAAACCGCGCTGATGCAGCACCACCCAGGATTGAATCAAATCCGGCCCCGAAAGTTCACCCGTCAATGCTGCTCGCAGGGACTTCATCACCAACCCCTTTTTCACGTTTAACGCTTGGGTAACGGTGTTAATAATCTGCTGTGCGACCTCGGCATCAAAGCGCTCCGCCGCCTCAGCCTGCTGAATCACGTGGGTTAACACCGCCGTGACACCATCTAGCTCAAGCTGTTGTTTTGCCTTGTCTGCTAGCTCGATCGTCTCGCTCATCATTGGGCGGCTCATCTCCACCGCCTCGCTGAGAACCGACAAACTCGGGCCGATCGTCGCGGTGATCGCTTCGAGCCACTCGCGATCGGTCTCCAGATCAAACTGATAGCCCGCTTCTTTCCAGTAGGGAACCAGCAGCGGCAGCAGTTCGCTCACCGGTAGCGCGTGCAAAATCTGACCGTTGAGCCAGTTCAGCTTATCCCAGTCGAATTTCGCCCCGGCTTTGTTGACGCGATCGAAACTAAACTGTTTCGCCGCATCTTCGAGGGTAAATCGCTCTTCACCATCCGCCGGCGACCAGCCGAGCAGCGTCATATAGTTGCCGATCGCCGCTGCCGTGTAGCCCCGCGCTTGGAAATCCGACACCGAGGTCACACCGTCGCGTTTCGAGAGTTTCGCGCCTTTCTCATTCAGGATCAGCGGCGTATGGGCAAATTCGGGAACCGTTGCGCCGAGGGCTTCGTAGAGCAGAATTTGCTTGGCGGTGTTGGCGATGTGGTCTTCACCGCGAATCACGTGGCTGATTTTCATGTCGATGTCATCGACGACCACCGCGAGATTGTAGAGCGGCTGGCCGACTTCACCGGCATTGGCGGCGCGGGCGATCACCATGTCGCCGCCGAGATCGTTGGTGTTCCAACTGACCCGATCGCGCACCATGTCGTTCCAGGCGATTTCGCGATCGTCATCAATTTTGAACCGGATCACAGCGGTGCGGCCTTCGGCTTCGTAGGCGTCGCGCTCGGCGTCGGTGAGGTTACGGTGGCGGTTGTCGTAGCGTGGCGCTTGTTTGGCGGCGCGTTGAGCCTCGCGCATGGCTTCGAGTTCGTCGGGCGTGCAGTAGCAGCGATAGGCCAAGCCTTTGTCAAGCAAGGTTTGGACGGCTTGTTTATACAGGTCGAGCCGTTGGGATTGGAAAAATGGGCCTTCATCCCAGTCGAGACCAAGCCATTTCAAACCGGCGAGGATGTTGTCGGTGTATTCGGCTTTCGATCGTTCGGTGTCGGTATCTTCGACGCGCAGGATGAAAGTACCGCCTTGGTTACGGGCGAAGAGCCAGTTAAACACAGCAGTGCGAGCCGTGCCAATGTGGAGTGTGCCGGTGGGGCTGGGGGCGAGACGAACGCGGACGGACACGGGGTTTTCTCCTTGACTTGATCGGGTTTGGTCGTAAACGGTGTTGTTATTGCCGTGCAGGGTTGCCGGGATACCATGCTGACACGAGATCGATCGCTTGGGTCTAAAAAAGCAAATCTTCTATTGTTTTTGCGTTCTGCATCTACGATGCACAAACACAAGCTGCCTGGTAGACATTTTCGGTGCGTTACGGCGATCGATTAGGTATCGTTTTTGGTCATATTTTGCGTGGCCGCAACGCACCCTACCACTAATGCTCGCTAACACCCGGCACAGTCGCACCCCGCAACATCCCCGCCG
Source organism: Coleofasciculaceae cyanobacterium RL_1_1 (assembly GCA_012033105.1). GTDB lineage: Bacteria > Cyanobacteriota > Cyanobacteriia > Cyanobacteriales > Geitlerinemataceae > RDYZ01. The sequence goes on along the minus strand of JAAUPN010000010.1, from coordinate 7,569 downwards.
TACTCAAATCCTCATCGATCGCCTCCCAGTGCAACCCATAGCCACCACCACAAACCTCCCAAGCCTCCCGCTCCTCCCGCGTCGCCCGCAATAAACGCGGAAACCAAACCAACGGAACCGAAATCACCCGACCATCCATCAAACTCACCGCGATCGAGTCATCATCAAACGCCACATCCTTGACCCGCTCATCAACCTTAACCGAAGTAACCATTCCACGCCTCCAGTAATAGATCCTGGTGTTCATTGACTATTTTCTCTATCTTACGCAACTCGCGAGCGCCGAAACCAATATTCTTCGCGAGACTAACCGGCGATAGCCAGAACTTAACCGAGTCACCGTCACGATCAACATGAACATGTGGCGGCTCGTTTGGTTCATGACTATAGAAATACAGTCGATAAGCTCCAACCCGTAAAACTGTTGGCATAAAAATTAGGACAAACAACAAACTGTCTGTCCCATTTTGCTACGTTACCGCGCTACTTCGCACCAACAGATTTCCCAAAGATAATCCTCAATCCTCGGCATATCTCGCGATCGTCAGCACACACTTTTCGTGCATTGGGCAGTAGGGTGAGCAACGCGATCGGCACTCGAACTCACGATCCCCGATCCCGCTTCGCGATCGCCCGCAACGCCTCATTCACAGCCGCCGCACTCGGAAATAACTCCGCAATATCCGGGTCAAGCTCGACGATCGCCCCAAACTTACGACGCTGCGACCCAAACCGCCGTACCCGTAACCGCCGTAGATCGTACTCAGGCCGCAGATCGTCATCCTTCTGCAACAAATATCGCTCCTGTCGCGTTGCCTCACGAGCACTAATAAGCCGAATTGCAGTACCACGTTCCGTGTATGACACAATCAAAACACGGTTTTCTGAAGACGTTCCAACCAACAGAAAACGATTCTCCGCTTCCGAATGGTCGGGATCGTAGAAATCCATATAAAACGAATCGTCAAACACGGAACAATTACGCCGTCGCGTAAACCGGCTCACCCGACAGGCTAAACGCCCGCACCGTCGTAATTTTCACCGGGATCGTCTTACCCTTCAGCTCCTCGATCGCCCCTTCAAAAAACGTCAGACGATTACCCCGCGTCCGACCCATCACCTGGGACGGATCACGCGGGTTCACATCCTCCACCATCACCTCTTCCACACGACCCAGATAACGCTGCGATCGCTCGGCAGCTTTCGTGCTGACCAGATGGTTTAACCGCTGGAGCCGATCGGCCTTGGTGGTTTCATCAAGCTGATTTTCCCACTCAGCAGCAGGCGTCCCAGGACGCGGCGAATAAGCAGCAGTATTGAGCAGATCAAACCCGATATCGTCCACCAGTTTCATGGTGTTTTCAAACTGCGCTTCCGTTTCACCCGGAAATGCCACGATCGCATCGGCACTAATCGACGCATCCGGCATGTAGTGACGTACCAGATCGATAATGCGGCGATATTTCTCCTGGGTATAACCCCGCGACATCGCCTTAAGAATGTCGTTATCGCCGGACTGGAAGGGAATGTGGAAATGCTCGCAAACCTTCGGCAGTTCGTAGCAAGCTTTGATCAGCCGCTCGGTAAAATAGCGCGGGTGGCTGGTGGCGAAGCGGATGCGATCGATCCCCTCAATATCGTGGACGTAATACAGCAAATCCGTCAGCGTATTTTCGCGGCGTCCCTCCGGTGTCACACCGGGCAAATCACGCCCATACGCATCGATATTCTGACCCAGCAGCGTCACCTCCTTGTAACCCTGCCGCGCTAGCTCCTCCATTTCCGCCCGGATCGCTTCCGGTGTACGGGATTGCTCCACCCCACGCACTCCCGGCACAACGCAGTAGGTACAGCGCTCATTACAGCCATAGATCACATTCACCCAAGCCGATACTTTGCTATCGCGGCGGGGTTTGGTGATGTCTTCGATGATGTGAATCGGATCGGTGGCGACCACTTGGTTACCGGCAAAAACTTGAGCCAGCAAATCATCGAGCCGGTTGGCGTGCTGCGGCCCCATGACGAGATCTAGCTCCGGCACGCGACGCAGCAACGCCTCGCCTTCTTGCTGGGCGACACAACCCGCCACCACCAGAGTTAAATCTGGTTTTTCGTGTTTGCGCTTGGCCTGCCGACCGAGATAGGAATAGACCTTTTGCTCGGCGTTATCGCGAATCGTGCAGGTGTTGTACAGCACGAGGTCGGCATCGTTGGGATCGTCTACCCAGTGAAAATCCATGGAGTCGAGGATGCCCGCCATGCGTTCGGAGTCAGCTTTGTTCATCTGACAGCCGAAGGTGGTGATGTGATAACGACGAGAAGCAGTCATGGGTTTAGGAAGGCACGATCGAGAGTGACCCGATCGAGCGGTGCGACGATTTGTGTAGCTTTTAGTGTACGGCGTTTGCGATCAGGACGGATCGATTCATTGAGCTGAGATCTTGGGTTATGCCTCGGGTTTGCCTTGGCTTTCAAACCAGGCGATCGTCTGCTCGATCGTCAGGGCATCAAGCGGGGTTTGGCTGACGGCGGCAGCGGCATCGAGTTTGGTACGAGCTGCGATCACAAGATTGGTAAAAAAGGCAGTAAAACTAGCATCAGGATCGATCGTCTCTTGGATCGCCGGGTCGCGACTAACCCAATCGCTAATTTGCTGGGCGTTGATCTGCTCGATCGGCTGTTGCAGTTCCGCCGAAACCTGACGCAGCGATCGCAGCGCATAAATCGCCAGACGCGCGAGAAATTTATCTTGATTCGTCAACAGAGCTGCATCGACCCGTGCGGAGTCTTCAGGTGAGAGAAATTCAGCGGATTGAAGGTTAGGCATAATCAAAAAATAGTAGGGTGAGCATCGCCCACCATGTTTAATCACTGTTTAATCACTCGATCGCACTACTGTCAGACCTTTGAGGTTTCCAAAACCTCAAAGGTCTAGCTGCCTGAGATCTCCTCCGGGATCTCCTCCGTCTCTGCTGGATCAGGCTCTTCCTCGCGAATCGTGACGCTGCGATCGTCAATTAAGCCCGGAACCGGCACAATTCGCACACAGCCACCCGCCACATCCACGATCGGCACGATCGCCTCCACGAACGGGATCAGCACGTGGGTTTGGGGTTTGAGGGGTTTTTGCTTGCGGCGCAATCGTCGCTTACTCGACGAGGTATCCTGCGGCACAATCGGCGTATCCAGCTCGATCGACAGTAAATCACTCGCCGAAGACATCACATCCGTCACCACACCGATCTGATCGCCCGTCTCGTGGTTCAGCGCCACCAGCCCGATCAAATCCATCACATGAAATTCACCCTCTTCGAGTTCCGGTCGATCGTCACTCGGCACGTAGAGCACCGCATCGCGTAGGGCTTCCGCCTCATCACGATCTTCTATACCGTCGATTTCGATAACGAATAGATTCTTTCCGGGAATGTCGCGCCCGTAGGTCAGCTCGATCGGCTCCGGCTCACGTTGCCCCCGTCGCTGTAGCCAGCGCGTCCCCGGTTCCAGAAACCGCTCCGGAAAATCCGAACTCGGATAAACCTTTAACTGCCCCTGTAATCCTTGAGGGCCAACAATCTTACCGATTTCAATCCAGTCCGCAGGGCTTGTCATAACGTTGCAATAAGAGGGCGTCGCATGGATTGCAGTGTCCAAAAAACACAGCACGCGACGAGATCGATTTTAGATTTAGACGCGATCGCGTGACCGAACCTCCAGGATCGTTTTGCGGTACGGTCTCGAAATCTCGGGAAATCGAGTCACCTCATGGCGATAAACTGAGAACCAAAGCTGAAACAGCAAGCCAATTTAGACCCATGGTAGGGATTTACGAATTGCAAGAATCTTTAGATCTTGTTACAAACAAAGAGACTCTGTCGTCCCGCCTAGGTACTTAGACCTATCGTTGCATCACGCATGTTTGGGAGTTTTTCCGGAAATAACTGGCAATCTGGTAGTGATTGGGGCGAACAACTCCTCGATTCTGTTGCCAGCCAGTCGATCGCCCGTTTGTTTAGCGAATGTGGCTCGATCGATGTGAATATCCGCTGCCATCCGCCGAGCAAGCTGCTCCAAGGCGCGATCGACGGTTTCAAAATGCAGGGTCGCGATCTGGTGATCCGCAATCAGTTTCCGATCGCTGAAATGTCGTTCGAGACCGATGCTGTGGCGATCGACCCCAGTTCTGTACTCGCCGGTCAGCTCAAGCTCAAGCAGCCTACGCAAGCGATCGCTCGTGTGGTTCTCAGCGAGGCGGGTTTAACACGCTCTTTTGAAGCAGACCTCGTTAAAAAGCGCCTTGAGAACCTCGATCTCGATGGCTTGACCGGCAGTTGGGCGCTGAGTCTGGTGTCGTTTGAGGATGTCTCGATGACGCTTGGCGCGAATACAAGCGTGACGATCGCCGCTACGGCAAAAGGCCCAGGTTGTCCGCGCCTACCGCTGAAGTTCACCACCAAAGTGAGCGTCAAGCGTCGCCGCAAGGTGGAATTTGGTGAACCGCAGATTCACCTTGAGGACATTCCCGAGCAACATCATACGGATGCGATTTCGCTCATCAACGCCATGATGCTCCTGCTCAACGACATGGTAGACCTCGATCGTTTCGACCTCGACGGCATCACGCTCCGGCTCAACCGTCTCGAAACCGAGGGATCAAATCTCGTGTTTGGTGGTTATGCCCAGGTGGAATATTTTCCACGTCAGGGCAAATCGGGCTAAGTTCCAATGATCAGTTCCAATGATCAAGTTTCAAGCATCAGAGTTCAAATCTTAAGCCTCAGAATTGATGATTGAACGGAGATTAACCCAGCCAAATGTCCAGCGGGATACGCCAGCACAATTCACGGTGATATCATCACCCGCTGAACATTTGGCTGAGAAGATCAAGCAAAATTTGGGGTAAGGCAAAGATTGCTTTGAGGAGCATTGGTATATCGATTCCAAAGCCCACCTGTAGCAGCATAATCAGTGCTGCGAGCATCAGAGCGGTGGAAAGTGTGGTCTTTACAACGTTCATTAACCAAGCAAAAATGAGCCATGACACGATCAAGGCTCCAAAGAAAAGCATCAGTTGAGACATGGTGATTGCTGAAGGTGATGGACGATCGATGGGCGGGATGAAACTGTCAGTTTAGGACTTCGGGTTCAGATCCAGTTTCTCAGACTAAAATCTGCATTCAGACCGTTTGAGCGTCAAACCGTAAGATTTGCGCTCAACATCATGGTGACCACATTGATCGCGCGATTGTTTCAAAGGCGTGATTCAACCCGCAGAGTTCTCCCTAAAAACCCTGGACGAGTCCATCTCCACGCGGGTCGATCGATCCCTCTAAGTAATCGGGTCGCAGTCCTGATCCTGGAATGATGTTGGCTGGGATAACCTCGATCGCGTTGGCATTGCCCCAACTTCCACCAGGCACTAAGACGTGACCAAGGGCTTGCAGATCGCGGATGATCGCCGGGTCGAAGTCGGCTTCGAGGCGGAGGATATCCGGTTGCCATTGATGGTGGAGACGCGGCGCGGCGATCGCGGTGGCGATATCGCGATCGTAGACCAGTGAATGCAGCAAAATTTGGGCAACGGTGGTGATGATGGTACTACCACCGGGAGCGCCGACGACGAGGCGTAGATTGGCATCGGTGTCGGTGATGATCGTTGGGGTCATGCTCGATAGAGGCGTCTTGCGAGCGGCGATCGCGTTGGCCTCACCACCGATCAGACCGTAGAGGTTCGGCACACCGGGCGCGATCGAAAAATCGTCCATCTCGTTATTCAAAACAATGCCCGTACCGGCGGCGACGATCCCCGCACCAAAGCCACCATTCACCGTAAACGTCAAACTCGCTGCATTGCGATCGCCATCTACGACCGACAGGTGAGTCGTGTCGCGAGATTCGATCGTCAGCCGTTCAATCAACGCCGGGTCAGCGGCGTAGACTTCCTCAGCGGCACGGGCGCGATCAGGCTCGATTTCAGCGCGACGCCGATCGAGATACTCGGGCGAAATCAGCTCGGTTACGGGTACATCCACGAAATCCGGATCACCGAGATAGTACGCTCGATCGGCGTAGGCAATTTTCATCGCTTCGATCAGAAGATGCGCCCCTTGCGTCGCGTTCTGATTTGCCAGATCGAGCGGTTCGAGTAGGCGGAGAATTTGCAACAGATGCACACCACCAGAGGAGGGGGGAGCCATGGCACAGACGCGAAATTGGTCGGGGTTGGCGCGATCTAGCTGAAAGACACCGCAAACGGGATCACGCCAGATCGGTTCGTAGCGATCGAGATCCGTCTGGGTGATCAGGCCACCATTGGCCGCCATATCCGCCACGATCGCAGCGGCAGTTTGACCGTGATAAAAATCAGCGGGATCGCGAGCCAGACGGCGTAGCGTCGCCGCTAGATCTGGCTGCACAAACTGATCGCCACTGGTGTAAAGCGTATCGGACTCACCATCACGACTAAACACCGCACGGGCAGCGGGATTGCTCAATAACGTTGAGGCTCGCCAGTTGAGCGATCGTGCAAACCGCTCACCCAGCTCAAACCCAGATTCTGCGAGTTCGATCGCCGGTTGTACCACCTCCGCCCACGGCAACTGACCATAGCGCTGATGGGCTGCGTATAACCCCGCGACCGTTCCTGGCACGGCCACGGCACGGTGACCACTGCGGCTGCTCTCCGTCGGCTCACCGTTCCCATCGAGATACATCTCCGCCGTCGCTGCGATCGGGGCGCGTTCCCGAAAATCGAGCGATCGCACCTCTCGGGTTGCCGCGTCATAGATCAACAGAAAGCCACCGCCTCCGATCCCCGCCGAGTAGGGTTCCAATACCGAAATGGCGAAGGCGGTGGCGATCGCCGCGTCGATCGCATTCCCTCCCGCCTGCAAGATCGAGACTCCGGCTTCACTGGCGAGGGGATGGGCAGCGGTGACCATGCCGGTGTTCGCTCGGACGGGCGAGGGTTGAAGTGTCGAGGAAGTCGAGGCGTCAGGCTCGATCGCGCCCACCGATCGCGGGGACATGGTAAGCAAGGCGATCGCGGGTAAGGCAATCAGGGGCAAGGTGATCGCTTTACCTAGCAAGGTTTTCATCTGGATGGATTGAAGGGCGATCGTCCCCCAGTTTGTGCCGGTTTGGTGGAGAGGAGTAGAGCTGTATCGGGATGACATTCGCAGGGTTCCAAAGTATTTCAGTGGTGTTTCAGTCAATTCAGTCAATTCACATAACAACGCGGTCATGAAACACGAAACCGCGATCGTTGTTTCGACAGATTCGATATCACTGACCGCAGAATACAGATGCTGTAACTTTTAGGGGGGATCGCTTCAAATCGCAGCAGAAAAATGGTGGAATGCTCTGCTGCTGGTCGTTGCTGATTTCGTCTGTGATTTCGTCTGTGATTCCGCCCTGTTTGCTTGCTAAAGTATCGGAAAAGCAGCAAATTCACCGTAGACGTAAGATATAACTTGCGCTTCCAACCCTCACCGTACGACTAAATCTCATGCCTTTTTCGTCCCTGTCAGCGTGGCATCGTCTGCGTGCGATCGTCGGTTTTCCGTTTTTGGG